>CBFIHW010000099.1:0-10786 GCA_965662325.1 uncultured Pirellulales bacterium
TTGTCGAAGGGTGACTTTGCTGTTGGTTTTTTGTCGAAGGGTGACTTTGCTGTTGGTTTTTTGTCGAAGGGTGACTTTGCTGTTGGTTTTTTGTCGAAGGGTGACTTGGAATCAGGCGAATCATCGCCTCCCGATCCTGTTGATGACAAGCAAAGGACTGCGATGAGACAGAAAGCCATCGTGTTCTTATAAATCAGTTGCTGGAGAAGAATCTCACCAGTTGTCTTGATTCGAAGGCAGTGAGATTCTTGACCCAAAAGACACCTGTCTTTTAGTTGCCGGTTTGGTCTCTTATTCTGAAAATGACAGTTAAAATCGGTGCTTTTATCGGTGAGGCGGATCATAGGGAGCCATCCAGAAGAAAATATTGTTTGCAAGAAGGTATAATTTATCAAAATATGCAGTAGTTGTAGAGTTTGCTTGTGACAGGCTGTTTGTAATGAAATCTCATGGTTCTTCGCCATCAAAAATCAGTTCGCCCTCGGTTCCAGGATCAGACCGAACGGTTTCTGTATATCGGGACGTTTCGCCGCCTCAAGTACCGGGTGTCATCAAAGAGAATCGATTGAGAAAGCAGGACGGACGGTCAGGTTGGTTTGTAAGTCTTGGGCTACACGGAGTTGTACTGCTCTGTTTGGCTGGTATCACAATCGATCCTCAAATTATTCACGCTCCAGCAATTCAGATTGAGCAGCCAATTTCGGAGCCAGAACCAGAGTTTGTATTTGAACCGGAAGAGTTGGAGGTTTCTGATTTAGACCTCAAGAAACTCGGTGCCTTAAGTGAACGAGGCGTGACGGTTGCTGAAGCAATATCCTCAAACAAGTCAGATGTTGCTTTCATTCCTCCTGCGCAAAATATGCTTGCGACGAAGAGTGTTCGTATTGAGCCTGTAACATTTGAGTCCATTGGGCCAAATGAGGTAGATCAACTTATTGAGACGGTAGTTGGTGTAAATGTTGGTGTAGCAGCAACTGGAGCCAGTGGTGCAATTGATCGTCTTAGTCTTGAAATAGCACGTTCACTCGAAGATGCTCCAACAACCGTGTGTTGGGTGTTCGACCAGTCAGTAAGTCTTGCAGGTCAGCGTCAAGTAATAGCAAGTCGTTTAAAACGGGTGTTTCGTGAGTTGAGTCATGGCAGTCAGGGTGACACACCGGCTGATTTGACAAACCTGGTTTTGGCGTACGGCCAGCGTTTCCAATTTGTTGTGAATAAGCCAACGAATGTTTCCAGTGAAGTTGTTGATGCGATTCAAGGAATTGAGGTTGATAACAGTGGTATTGAAAAGACATTCACTGCGATTCGTGCTGCTGCGGAGCGCCTGAATGCTACTCGTCACATTGGTCGTTCAAATGGAATGATTGTTGTTTTTTCGGACGAGGTTGGTGACGATCAGTCTCTCGCGGATCAGGTTGCGACAATTTGTCGGCGATTAGGTGTTTCGGTGTGTGTTGTTGGCGTACCGGCTCCCTTTGGGCAGCGATTTATTGAAATGAAATATGTTGAGTTTGATCCATCATACGCTTCGGTAGAAGACTGGGCAGTTGTTGAGCAAGGACCAGAAACGCTGTTTCCAGAAGCAATACAAATCAGTAACAGTTCGCTTTTAAATGAGGCAATCGATTCAGGATTTGGTCCTTTTAGTTTGTCAAAACTCTGTTACCAAACGGGCGGGGTCTATATCGCCGTTCATGCGAATCGTAACGTGCAGGGCCGTGTGGATGACCGAGTGACGGCACCGATGTCTTCTCGTATTCGATACTTTTTTGATCCAGTTGCACTTCGTGACTATCAGCCGGACTATGTCTCAGCTGCAAAGTTAAGGCAGAAAGTGTCATCTAATGCAGCAAAGCAATCGCTGGTTGCAGCAGCAGCAGCAACAAATCTGAAGCCGATGGTCTCTCCAGAGACAGTGTTTCCCAAAAAAAGCGAAGGTGAGCTAGCCAATCTTCTTTCTTTGGCCCAAAGAAGTGCAGCTGTTTTGCAGCCAAGAATCGATGCAATCTATGCGCAGCTTTTGCGAGGTCTGCCGGATAGAGAGAGTATTGAGGAAGAACGCTGGAAAGCTGGATTCGACCTTGCGATGGGTCGAATTTTGGCAATGAAGGTTCGGACAGATGCCTACAATCTCATGCTTGCTCGTGCGAAAAAAGGTATGCAATTCCAGAGGCCAAAAAGTGACACGTGGGTCTTACGTCCAAGTGACGTTGTAAATGTTGGTTCACGAACCGAAAGTTTTGCAGAGCAAGCTCGTGAGTACCTAAGTCGCGTTATTGAAGATCACCCTGGAACCCCGTGGGCATTTCTTGCGAAACGCGAGTTAGGTCAGCCACTCGGATATTCATGGGATGAAATTCACACGGGTATTAATAATCCTCCGAAGCCGCGGCCGCCAGGCAACAACAATAGGCCTATGCCTCGTGACGATAAGCCTCGGTCGCTTGGTCCACCGATGCCGAAGCGTAATCTCAAGCGTATCTAGCGAGTTCACGTTCGGATTGTGAAATCAGATCATTAACTCCCGAGAGTTATATTGGTTTTTGGTGCATTTGAATTTGATTGGGGGCACGCCTTCTTTTGGAGACTAGGCCTGCAGAAAAGTACTTTTTGCCAAGTCAATCGTTGATCCATGACGTAGTCCTTAATGGCAGCGTACTTTTCTTAATAGATCAGGTTTTCTTCAGCAAAATGGGATCGGCTTTCATAGGCATGAAAGCATCGTGAAATACGGCTTGCCAAAATTCGTAAAAAGAGTCCGCGAAATTGTTGCTCTGACTGGTCAGCCGTAGGGATAGCACTGTCTGCTGGGAATGTAAAATCTTCCATTCGCTTATCAAATACAATGAGGTCATCTTTAATATCATGGACCTGCATGTGCATGGTTGTTCTTCCACGGTATAGCGTTGATCCTTCGTGTAATGAGAAGTGATCAAGGTCGATTCCAACGACTAGATCTGCATCAACAGCTTTTCCAAGAGTTGCATAGTCGACCCAAGCGTTTTCATCAAGCCATCGTGATACTTCTTGCTGACTAATAATTTTTACGCCACGAACATTTTCGCGAATGTTTGCCCCGATCCGTTCTGCAAGTTCACGAGCGGTCCCTGCATCTGTAAACTCGAGTTCAACAAAGGGTTTGCACACAACTACTACATGCTTCCCACGGAGCCCACTGTATTCAGCTGGGACATCTTCTGGGTGGAATAGGTAGGCAACCGTCAGTATGGTTGAGCAGCCGCCCACGTTAAGAATGAGTCCACATCCTAGAATGAAGATCCAGACAAACCGATTGATTGTACGTCCGGATAGTAAGTTCATTGTGTTTCCTTGGCGGAATAGAGTTATGGCTTCGTTGCGAGGAAGAGAGGCTAACGAGACAGGTTGTCCAATCTCAATGGCAGTTCCTTCATGAAGGCATGAATTGGTCGTTCTAAAATGGCAAATGCCAGTATTTTTTGTCTAGAGTGGTAGGCTGGAGAAATAAGGAAGCCTTGCTGTGAGGTTTCGCTTGGGATTTTGGCTCAAAGGCGTGTATTTATGATCATGTGTGTTGGGCAATGAGTATCAACGACAGACTCTCTGAATTTTCAATGGACGTTTCCTTTGGGTTGCCGTCTAGTTGGGATTGGCAGCAGCCAGTTATCATCGGCGTGTCCGGTGGGGCAGATAGCATGGCTTTGCTATACAGTCTGACGGAACTTTCAAGACGGGAAGAGAGTCCATCGGTAGCTGTTGCCCATATTCAATATGATCTCCGACCGGAGGCCAGTCATGACCGGGAGTTTGTCGTTGAGCAAGCCGAGCAGCTCGGGTTTCCCTGTTATTGGAAAAAAGTTTGTGTTCAAGAAGCATCCAGTCTGCAACAAGGTGTTGGTATAGAGGCAGTTGCACGACAACTTCGCTATGACTTCTTTGCTCAGCTTGCATTTGAGATTGGCGCGAGACACGTTGCTGTAGGTCATACTCGTGATGACCAGGCAGAGACAATTCTGCATCGTCTTTTACGTGGGACTGGCCTTGGAGGGGCGGCAGGTATGGCTGGTTCCCGTGAACTCTGTGAAGGAGTGAGTTTAGTGCGTCCTCTGTTAGGGATAAGGAGACAGAAAGCGAGGGGGTTCCTTGAAGCAATTGGACGAGAATGGCGAGAAGACGAGTCCAATAATCACATATGTTTTGCCAGAAATTTTCTTCGTCATCGTGTATTGGCAGAAGCGGAATCTAGTCTTTATCCGGCTGCTGTAGAATCTTTAGTGCGATTCGGGGAGCAGGTGAGTGTGGAAATATCGTCTCGTTCAAAAATAATTGACGCAATGATTGAAAAAAGTATCGAGCAAAAGCCAGACGGTGGAATACTCATTCATCGAAAATTGGTCGGAGATAATTCAAATATCATGCCCGAGGCATTGATTGAAATCTGGAAAAGAAAAGGTTGGCCACGGCAGCAGCTTTCCAGTCGGCATCTCAAGCAGTTGACCGAAATGATTTTTCTCGGGGGCTCCGAAAGGGGTGCTGTGCCAAGTGCAGTCGATCTGCCTGGCGGAATTCATGCACGCCTCACGAGTAATGGTCTTTCGCTTCAGGGAAAATGAATAACAGAATTTGTGATTTTTAATCGCATAACGGCTCGAGCGACACAATGGAGCATGCCTTGTTGCAGTGAAGCAGTTTCTGTTGGAAACACAGGTTTCCCGTGCTCCAAGGGTCGTTATGCCGTCCTTTGGTGGTCTGCGAAGGTTGCGTTGATAATTGCGTTCTACGGGGGTAGGGGGGGTTTCATGGTCGTATTGGTGTCTTGACCGACAAGAGCCGTCACTTCTATCGTCCCTCATCTTTATTTCTTCACCAGGCTTTTACTTTTTTAGGGTTGCGCGTGAACAGTCTCTCAGGCTTGCTTTGGTCGCTCGTCCGGTGGGCTATCCCTATTACATTCGCCGGAGTTGTAGCAGCAATAGCTGTTGGAACAAGCCGTATTAATGATGAAATTTGTGCACATGTCGAGGGCGTACTTGCTAATAGATTTCCGAGCTTGCAGGTTGATGTGCAGCAAGCAAGTTTCAACAAAGGCAAGGGAATAGTAATTCATGGGCTGTCGCTTATAGACAAGAACATGCCTGAGAATTGGCAGCAGATTCTGCGAGTTGACGAAGTACATCTCGCATGCGATGCCACATTAGCAAATCTTGCAATGGGGCAGCCAAACATCGATTCTATTAGAGTGGTTCGGCCAACGTTGCACGCAGTCCACTTTCAAGATGGCACGTGGAATATTCAAAAATTATTTGGGAATGCAGAAACAAATGTTGCCATTCCAGTTTCTGTTGAAGCGGCCACAATACTTTATGAAGACGTTGAAGCGTCTTTTCGGGAGACATTTCAGCAAGGGCGGCTTGAATTAGAGCCAGGGGTGAGTGATAGCCAAGGAGCAAAATGGTCCAAGATGGACCTGAGCCTTTGTGGACAGACTATTCAACAGTTTACGGTCTCCGGTGCAGTCTCTCTTTCTGCAAAACGTTTTGAGTTGGAAGCAGTTCTTCAAGAATTTGATTTTCAGCCTCGGCTCTTCTCTCTATGCCCAGTCCAGTTCTTTAAAGATACGTGGTGGAGAGAGGCAGTTGATGGTCTGAGTATGCGACTCTCGCTTTCACTATCTGCTGCGGGGTCTATGGATGCTCTCGCCGAAACAATATTTGATGTTCGTGGTCATGTGAGTAGTGGACGTTTTGAACATCAGCGTTTGCCTTTTCCATTAGCGGACGTCGCCGCAACGTTTACGGCAAATCAGAGAGGGTTTGAAATACAATCTATTGTTGCCCAGTCAGGTGGGTCACATTTCCAAGGTTCTGCAAAAGTAGAAGGATGGTCAAAGCAATCTGATTTTGAATATCTTCTTGAAGCAGAGCGGCTCATTGTAGGTAGGCAATGGCAGCCATTTTTACCACCTGAGTGGTTAGGTCACTGGCAAAAAATTCTTCCACAGGGTGAAGTTGATGTTCGAGCCGAAGTTCATCGCAAGAATGGTTTGACAACCCCTAAAGTTTCGCTGCGTTGCCGAAATATTGCATTAACTCATTATCGATTTCCGTACCGATTGGATAGGACGGTTGGTACTGTGATCCTTGAAAACAAACAGCTCACAATGCACTTGACGGGTCAAGCCGGTGGAAATCCTGTTCAAGTAAATGGTTCGGTTCAATTGACGGATGCTGGTTCGATAGGACATGTTGAGGTTCGTGGCAGAGACTTACCAATCGATGAACGATTGTTGACAGCAATGCCCGCCCGAGGAGCTGAAATCTTAGAACGCCTTCATGCCAATGGGACCTTTGATTTTGTCTTTCGCCAGGATCGTTCCCCCACCTTTTCTAAAGGGCGCTCGAATTCACTCGATATCAGGCTTAGGGACTGTACCCTCAAGGATGTCAGGTTTCCATATCCGTTAACTAATGTGCAGGGATCTGTGCAGATGATCGGAGAAGATTGGACCCTTACAAACATAACAGGTCGAAATGACACTGGAATCGTTCATTGTTCTGGTCGTCTCGACCGAAGTGCAGGAGAGCAAGGCGTGCTTACGCTTGAGTTATCAGGTAATGAGGTTGTGTTGGATCAAGAACTGCGGGATGCGCTTCCGGCCAGTGTCGGGCGTTTCTGGGACGACCTTGCGCCACGAGGAAAAGCAGATTTTATTGCAACTGTAAAACATGCTGTTGGACAAAAAAAGACAGAGGTCATCCTTGATGCAACCCCGCACGCAAGCACAGTGTCAATCGAGCCGACTTGGTTCCCATACCGCTTAGAGCAGCTTCAAGGAAGGCTTAGCTGGAATAACGGTCTTCTCCAACTTTCTGGGTGGCGGGGCGTCCATGCACGTACAACTGTTTCTACGGAAGGGAACTGTCGATTTCTTCCGGATGGAAGCTGGCATGTTTCACTTTCCCATTTGTCAGCTGACAGGTTTCGCGCCGACCACGAGTTGTTGCGTGCTCTGCCGAACGGTTTGCAGAAAGCATTAGCAACAGTAGGTCCCAGCGGATTACTTTCAATTGATGGGAGCCTCGATGTTTATTCAACGAACGCTGTGCACCAAGGCAACTCAACAAAGCGTCATTATGCGGCTTCTTGGAACTGCCACCTTGATGTAGAGCAGGGGTCATTTGAGGTAGGTATGGCACTAAATAATGTGCATGGCGGCTTACGTCTTCAAGGCCAAACGGACGGACAGCGATGGTCTGCCGTTGGAGAAATAGACTTCGACAGCGCGATCTGGCGAGGTATCCAGCTTACTCAGGTGAGAGGTCCAATTCTTATGGATCAAACAGGAGTTCGGTTTGGAGCCATGACGGTATCAGATGGGATGACGCCTCGTCGACTTTCTGCCAAGGTGGCCGGAGGGAAAATAGAAGTTGATGGTATGGCATCCTCTTCAGGGCTTGGTGGCTTTACGGTCGCAGCCTCGCTTGCCGATGCAGACCTTGAGCGAATTGCATGTGATTCCCATGGAACCCCTCATCGTTTTAAGGGGAGGGTTTTTGGGTCAGTTGAGATTAGTGGCACTCGCACCGGGACTCATTCTTTACGTGGTCATGGTCAGTTGCGGATTCGTGATGCAGATGTTTACGAACTTCCACTTGTGGTAGCAATGCTTAAGATGCTCCGAGTGAAATCACCTGATCGAAATGCTTTCGGCTCAAGTTTTATCGAGTTTCGCATTGCAGGTCCGCATGCATACCTTGATGAAATTGAATTAGCAGGTGATGCCATAAGTCTTGTTGGGAATGGAGAGGTTGGTTTCGATGGTGACGTTCAGATGACTTTTCGGTCGATAATGGGAGATGCAGAGGAGCAGCTTCCAGCGATGAAGAGAATGCTCGGGGGGGCCAGCGGGCAATTCCTCCTTTTGCATGTCGACGGATCCCTGGGTTCACCTGAACTTTCGACTGAAGCGTTCCCTACACTCGCCGCAGCCATACAAAAGTTGCAGTCTCAGCGGCAAGAAAAGACTAGGACTCGGCGGACAGCTAGCCGGCCGGTTCGACCGGAAGTAAATAATGAAAGTAAGTTATAGCTCGGGTAGAAGGTTTCACCATAAGATATATCCCACAGTCTTAGCGGGTGTTTGTGGCCGGCTACTCGATGAAGTGAAAGACTAGTGGTATTCTTCCATCAGTTGCATGGTGAGGCAGAGATTGGTTTTAGAAGTGGAGTGAAGGTGACGCAGAATGACTCGTCAAGGTCTTTCATTTATAAAAATGCATGGTTTGGGTAACGACTATGTTTATATTGATCGCTTCATCGAATTAGCGTCCTTTGATCCAGCCGCCCTTGCACGAGTGCTTGCTGATAGGCACCGTGGCATCGGTGGAGATGGTTTGATACTTGTTGAACCGTCGAATAAAGCAGCAGCAAGAATGCGGATGTTTAATGCCGACGGTAGTGAATCAGAGATGTGTGGAAACGGTGTGAGATGTGTCGGGCACATGGTCGTCTCACGTGGATATGCAGCAGCCGGTAACGTGACTGTTGAGACTGGGCGAGGAATCCTGGACCTTTTCGTCTCACCGTCAAGTTCGAGGATTAGTCAGGTCCGGGTAGATATGGGGAAGCCTCTTCTTGAACCAAAGGACATCCCCGTCGACTCATCTCTAGCGGATAGTCCCGTCATTGATTCTGATTCTGCAGTTATTGGTAAACATTCTGACTGGTGGGACTCGGCGCTCTTAGACACACGCATGACATGTGTTTCGATGGGCAATCCCCATGCAATCTTTTATTGCGGTGATGTTGAGAGAGTTCCGCTGGAAACCGTTGGGCCAATCATTGAAAACCATAGTTTTTTCCCTCATCGGGTAAATGTCCATTTTGTCGAGTGTCAATCAAACGATCGAGTAAAGATGGTTACTTGGGAGCGAGGGAGTGGGCCCACTCAGGCGTGTGGCACAGGTGCTTCGGCGGTATGTGTTGCCGGGAGGCTTACCGGCCGTACTGGAGGAATAATCAGAGCGGAGTTGCCAGGAGGCGAGCTAGAGTTGTCATGGGATGGGCAAGGTTCCGTCTTCATGTCCGGTCCTGCTGAAGAAGTTTTTCAGGGGGTTTGGGAGGGTTTGGTTCCCAAACCGGCTGATTTCTACGGAGCTGGCGTAGTCTGAGACGAGTGTTTTTGCTTATGCCTTTGGGATGCCAGTCGACGAGTCAAATATTCGATGTGAAAAAAGCCGATAAGTTTTGCCATGAAAATACAATCTCAATTGGCTATAGGTGGCTGTTCTCTCGTAGCGGCATCTGTTATACGCCAATGGCTCGGGACGGTGCGTTCTCGGGTGCAGTATGGTGATCACTTAGTAGACCCGGTTCATCAAGACTTTCGTGGTCCAAAAATATATGTTTTTTGGCACGAGAATATTTTGTTGCCACTCTACTTACGCGGGCATTGCAACATAGCAATGCTTTTATCTCGCCATGCCGATGCCAATGTTCTTGATCGAGTTGCACGAATGATGGGTTTTGGTGTGGTTCGTGGGAGTACCTTTCGTGGTGGCTCAACTGCTCTACGAGAATTGTCTGATAGAGCGAGAAATGAAAGTCTCACAATTACTCCAGACGGTCCTCGTGGCCCTCGTCGTCGTCTTGCAGTTGGATGCGTGTTTCTTGCAAGCACCCTGAAAATTCCAATTGTTGCGATGGGGTTTGGATACGATCGGCCATGGCGGTTGGGCACATGGGATAAATTCGCAATTCCACGGCCAGGAAGTCGAAGTCGTGCCGTGGTTAGCCGGCCAATTTATATCCCCCAAAACCTTGACCGCGATGGTCTCGAGACACACCGTATTGGGGTAGAGCAGGTATTGAATTACTTAAGCAATGATGCAGAAAGATGGGCTCTTGCAGGAGGGCGTCGACGTGGGGACCGCTCTGTGCGGCCCGAGGTTTCCCGAGTTGCAAAATGGTCAACTCTTTTAGAGGGGCCTCAAGGAATTTCTCTTGCCGAAGAGTTGGACCGTTTAGAAATCGCACCGAGCATTCACCAGAAACTCTTTAAGGCTACGGGATGATCTTCTGGTGTTAGTCTAGGTAGTTAGAGAAGTTTTCGATACTGTCTTTTTTCATCTGAATGTTCACTCTGCTCAAGCTCATCGATTCGTATTCGTAATCGCAGAATCTCCTCCCGGAGTAGTTGAATTTCTGTTTCGATAAGAACAGGTCTTGTAGCAGTGCTCTCTGACTTGTGTTGCAACGGCCTTGAGTTTTCTGGTTCAGATAAACGTCGTCGAACTGTCTGAGTGACGGAAGGTAAATCATTTGAAGGTACACCAATGAGCGCTTGCTCAAGAGCTGGATCGATGCTTTCTAAAGCAACGTTCGTTTGCCTTGATTGGCCACCAGGCAAAACATACTGGAGTGATACCAATGTTCCTGGTGCGGTAGTCCTGACAAAACGATTCAGCTCATCAGGTGATCGCACGGGGCGATTGCCAAAAGCAACAATGACACTTCCGGGAGGCAAACCTGCATTTGATGCAGGAAGGCTTTGTACGACGCCAAAGACGTAGGCCCCTGTCTGGCTGGGCAATCTATATCTTGTTTGAGTGGCCAAATCAATCGGTAGGGTTCGGACTCCTAATGCAGTTCGGCCTTGGTAATTATCAGGTGATGTGCGTCCTGATGGCTTAATTGCTGGAGGTTGCTCAAACGCCGGTGCTTGTGAACGAACTGCCTGAGAGGCAGGGGTTGGTTGTTCTTTGTCAGGAGTCGAAAATCGAGACGATTGGTTTGTCTTGGACTGCCT
>CBFIHW010000100.1:0-10710 GCA_965662325.1 uncultured Pirellulales bacterium
CGGATATGTGATCATTGGTAAAAGGAGTGTGACGGCAACCGTTCGCCGGTCTCGCAAAAACTCGAGCAAATCACGACGAGCGAGTGATAAGGCAGCCCAAAGAGAATTGACAGTACGATTCATGAAGAGGCCCCTCGATTAATTGCATCAAAAAATGCATCTTCAAGCTCTCCGGAATCTCCAACGAGTTCATCACGTGTGCCTACGGCGACAATGTGTCCTGTGTCGATAATGACAAAACGATCGCACCTATGTTCGATTTCATGGAGGCGATGCGTCGATAACAAGATTGCATGTCCGCTCTCTCGAAGATGATCTAGCGTGTCGAGCAGATCACGTGAACCCACAACATCGAGAGCATTCGTTGGTTCGTCTAAAACAAGTGCCGGTGGATTATGAACAAGCGCCCTGCCGAGTGAAATTCGTTGGCGTTGTCCAGAAGAAAGTCTGCCCGCAGGACGGTCTATGTAATCACGTAGTGAGAGTGTTGTAATAAGCCAATCGAGACGGTCTTTGATAACATCTTCTTCAAGACCATGAAGCCGTCCAAAAGAGGTGAGTAATTCACGTGCTGTCAGACGATCAGGTACACCAGTTGTGGCCGATACATAGCCCAGCGACTGTCGTACTCCGACGGCATCGGTGATACTATCATGGCCGCAGACCTGCGCGCGACCAGATGTCGGCTGCAGGAGAGTTGCAATCATACGAAGAGTTGTTGTTTTTCCAGCTCCATTTGCTCCGAGTAACCCAACAATTTCACCAGCGGCAACAGACATCGAGATGTTGTTCACTGCCCGGACGATTGTTCCGTCACTGCTCTTATATTCTTTTATAAGGTTTTCGATTTGGATGACTGGCTCATCCATGTTTTCGGGTATTCTGTCCATCAATCAGTTCTCTACGCTTGGTGGAAACTGTCGGCGATTGAGAATAAACCCAGCAGTTGTAAGAAGTGTAAATACAAGAATGCAAACAGCCACTATCTGGACGGGTGCCGAATAATCATCGACGAAAAGAGTCATTTCGATCGGTAGATCTTTCTGCCAATCCATCCATTCAACGAGCAGGCTGCGTAGACGTAAACTTACTGTAACTTGATTCACGACAGCCGGTAGTAAGCCAGCAAAATACTCAACAAGCAATGCAACGCCGACGCTGGCAATAAGAGCCCGCTTTGGAAGGATAACGGCTGGAAGAGCAAACAAAGCGGCCCGACCAACGCAAGATATTCCAATAAGAGCTGTAAACATCACAACAAGTCCTATTGGCTGAGTTGGTTGGGCAATTAAGAGTGTCAGCATAAGCGCTACGAGAGAGATACCTCCCGTCCAAAGGACCGCAGCCGCGAATGTACCTAAAAGCAGGCTTTGACGACCACCCGGTCGTACGGTCACATGAATCCATGTTCCCCGCTCAAGCTCATCAGCAACAACCGGACACATTGTGACAAGAAGCCCAAGGACGCAGAGAGCCTCAGGAATAAGTGCGTAAATCATGACGACGGTCATGTTTCGGTCGATTGGGGCCGTACGGATAACAGCGAACATGACAGCAGCAGGAAAAAGAGCACCAACTAGACCCATAGCAAGGCGAGGTTTGGTCATTAGTCGATTGAGCTGAAAGCCGACGACTGCCCGAATGGCCATAAACCAATTCCCCTCAGTGGGACGGCTCTGTGGACGATCATGAGGATCAGCTGTTTGTGGCGAATCTTTCACTGCTCAACTCCCCGGTGTAATTTCATCAGCCGACTGAAGATGCCCTCAAGTGTTCTGTCTTCAGCAATGACTTCAGAAACAACAAGTCCGTCATGAACAGCTTTGGCAACCATGTCTGCAAGACGAACGGCTTGCCTCGTGCCGATAACAAGTGTGTTTTCATCAAGCATATAGAGTGTTTCCACAACACCAGCAGCACATGCCATCTGAGCAAGTTTGTCGACAGATGATGTTTTGAATTTAACCTCTGTAGGCAATGCATCGACAAGCTCACGGATTTCGGATGCGGAACCATTGGCAACGAGCCGTCCTCCAAGGATGACAGCGAGATCAGCCCGTAAAGCTTCTACTTCATGGAGTAGGTGGCTTGCTACGATAAGACTTCTGGTTTGAGCCCACCTTCTCACAAGATTAACCAGGTCATGCCGAGCAACAGGATCGAGTCCATCAAATGGCTCATCGAGAACCAGTAGATCTGGTTCGTGGGCAAATGCACCAGCAAGCTTTGCACGTTGTCGCATACCTTTGGAAAGTGTTGACAGTGGACGGGTGCATGCCTCACCAAGCCCTACTTCCTCGAGCGCGCGAGCAGCCCTTCGAGGAGCTTCGGCCGTGTCAAAACCACTTAACCGCATCAGGTATGTGACCCATTCTTGTGGTGTCGCATTACGTTCTGTCAGGTCAGCGGCCGGACAGTATCCGATTCGAGAAAGAACTCTTCTATTTCCAAAAGGAGGCCTACCAAAAACTTTTATAGAGCCGATAGTCGGGCGGAGCTGACCAGTTATGAGTCCAAGCAGTGTCGTTTTTCCTGCACCGTTCGGACCAAGAAGTCCGTGAGCTCCTTGACCTAGTTCTGCCGAGACATCGTTGACGCCAATGACGGTGCCGTAGAGCTTTGTTACGTTCTGGAGAGAAAGCATGATAATTGAATGGGGAATCTCTTAATTAACTCGATGCAGGAGCGGTTATTCTCCAACCAAGAATAAATAAACTGGTGGCACTCATCACAATCAATGTTATTGTCGATGGCCACCAGGAACGCGGTCTTGTATCTATTCCAAAAATGGCTGCTTGGACAGCACCAAGTGCATGATACGGAGATACCCAAGCCCATCGATCGATTGTGGCATCGATACCTGCTGCACGGGCAAACCAACGGAAGTTACGCCGAATTGGAGAGACTCTTGCTTTTGAACTACCAGAAGCCGGTCTCTCTTTCGTAGATTCCATCGAATACGTGTCACCGTCCTGCGTACTGGCAACAAGATCTGCTGTTGTGAGAGCACCATGTGCAATCCAGCATGCAACCCACGTGGCAAACCATGCAAAACTAGCAATTCGACTCTCAGTTGTGAGTGATGAATAAGCAAGTGCTAGCAAGACTGTCGGAACGGCAAGGAGGAAGCTTGCGGTGACAATTCGAATCGGTAGGTCCCATGTCTCAAATGCAACTGAAACGCTTGGACTTACAAGTACGCCGGTTAGCCATAGCGCGAGTGCCGGCAGCATGGTGATAACAAGAACCAACAAAAGAAGAATAAGGAACTTGCCAAGTATGTACTCTGTGCGGCCCACAGGTCTTGTGAAATAGATCAGCCATGCTTTTGCTCTTAAATCACGTGAAATCAGTGTTGGAGCAACTAAGCCAACGACAGCCGCAAGAAGCATTGCCTGAGGTGCCCGCATGAAGGCTAATAAGAGGCGGCTCCAGACAAGGTGGCGGGTTGTTTTGACATCCACTTCATCAGTACTTCCACCTAGAGCATCAGCGAGAACAGTACCCAGCAGCCCAATGCCATCAAGATTTCGTCCGCGTTGTGCAGAGGTTCCGAGTGAGGTCAGTCGTCCTTCATCAACGGCCTGTTCGAATGCGAAGAAACTAGCTGCAAAAATGAGCGCAGGGCTCCATGCAAAAAAGACCATCCGACGAAGCCAACGGCTTTCCCAGGACCACCGAATCCCGGTGAAAGCAATAACCCAGATTGTTGAAGATGGCCCACTTCGCTCATTGTTCCAAGCTCGGTAACCGACGTCCTGCAGCGGCATTAGTATCTCCCCTGCGTGTTGTTGTGTTGGTCATCGTGTTGTTCTGATCGTCGTAGTGTATCGATAAAGATTTTTTCAAGTGGTCGAGTTGCTGGCGCGAGAGAACGAATACTCACTCCAACTTCGGCTGCTGCAGACCAGACGTCACGGATGTTTTCGGGTTTTGGTGACACAAGGGAGACAATTGACTCGGTCTCAGTTGCTTCTACACGAGCAGGTAGACCACGCTCGGAAAGTTTTGTAGCGAGTTGTTCGAGTGGCCCAGAGCCAGCTAGGTGGTGCTCAGGCTGCGGAGGCTTGGTGAGTGTTTCAATGGTGCCTGCGAGTTGTACACGGCCCCGAGCAAGCACAATAACCCGGTCGCAGATGGCCTGTACATCAGGAAGAACATGGGTTGAAACAAATATTGTTTTCCCATGGTCTTTCGCAAGAGTAGTCAGACGGCCAAGCATCGCCCGCCGCTCAATTGGGTCGAGACCATTTGTCGGTTCATCAAGAATAACCATATCGGGATCATGAACGATGGCCGCTGCAAAAGAGACTTTTTGTCGGGTGCCAACCGAGAGTGTCTCAACCGGTCGATAACGCTCTTGACCGGCATCACACCAATCCAGCACTTCATGGGATCGTCGAAGCGCCTCAGTGCCTGGTAGGCCTGATAGACGGGCGGCATATCGAACCATTTCAACGCCAGTCAAACCTGGAATGGTGCATTCATCTTCTGGAACAACGCCAACAACCTGACGAACACGACGAGGTTGCTGATATGGGTCTTTTCCAAATACACGTGCCTTACCGCTTGCAAGCCGAACAAGACCAAGAATTGATCGGACAAGCGTGCTCTTACCAGCACCATTGGGTCCAACAAGACCAGTCACCCCAGGGGTTACGTCGATTGAAACACCATCAAGTACAGTTCGTCGGCCATATCGCTTAACAATATCAGTTAGCCGAACGGGAATGGTAGCGTCGGAAGTTGTCATATGGTGTTTGTCTGACTCAAAACTCCTCGAATAGCAGCAAGTTAATCGTCCATTACTTCAGTTTCTTTTGCTTTCGCAAGATTGCTTACCTGGCCCTCAAATTTTTTCGTGAGATCCTGAACATCTTCTTTCGTGCCGTTGCAATCGTCTTCAGTCATGTCGCCACTGCTTTTCTCACCGTCAGCAGCCTTGTTTGCGTCACGTCGTACATTTCGGATTGAAACACGGGCTTCTTCTGCAAGTTCTTTAATCCGCGCCGTCATTTTTTTACGAACATCAGTTGAAAGTGATGGAATGATAATACGTATGACTCTCCCATCACTCTGAGGATTGAGCCCTAGGTCACTTGATTGAATTGCTTTTTCGATGTCCTTAATCGTTCCTGGATCGAATGGTCGAATTACGATCTGGTTTGGTTCGGGTGCCCCGACATTCGCCAGAGATTTGATTGGAGTAGGCGATCCATAGACCTCAGCACGTAATGAATCGACGAGCCCTGGATTTGCACGACCAGTACGAATCCCAGTAAGTGAGTTCCTAAAGACATCGACTGCTTTCTCCATTCGTTCTTCTGCACCAAGAAGAATTTCATCGGCTGCCATTTTCTTTTCTCCTTACCCCAAAACAAGACGAACTGATTCTTCGAACAGCTTTGTATCGACACGAATTGTCACCAACCTGCCACCGGAGAGCAAGCGTTTGCTAACTCGAAGCCGTCTCGGCGCGGCTACTTACTAGCGTGCCGCACTTTTCGCCTGCAACTGCTCGCTCAATATTGCCATCTTTACGGTAATTAAATACGAGAATAGGCATGTTGTGTTCCATGCATTGTGATATTGCAGTTGCATCCATAACTCTCAGATTCTGTTCTCGAACCTGCTGGAAACTGAGATCACGATACAGGACGGCATGAGGGTTTTTCTCAGGGTCATCTGAATAGACTCCATCGACCCGAGTCGCCTTCATCAAAATATCAGCTTCCAGTTCAAGTGCACGCTGAGCCGCGGCTGTGTCAGTCGTTACAAACGGACTCCCAGTGCCTGCTGCCAGAATGACTATAATGCCTTTGTCGAGATGATGGCGTGCTCTGCGGCGAATGTATGGTTCGGCAACGCCATCCATTCGAATAGCAGTCATCAAACGAGTTTCAACACCGAGTGTTTCGATTGCATCTTGGAGTGCCAAGCCATTAATCACGGTTGCTAGCATGCCCATGTAGTGAGCCGTTGCTTCCTGGACACCGCTGTTTCCCGCAGTGAAGGAAGCACCCCGAAGAATGTTGCCACCACCGATAACAACAGCCAACTGAGTTCCACGAGCAGCCGCCTGGACGGTCTGATTTGCGATATGAAGAACTTCTTCCATCGCAATTCCACGTTCACCAGCATGAGAAAAACTTTCTCCTGAAAGCTTTAAGAGCACTCGACGGTAAGGAGCAGATGGCATGAAATATGATTTACTTTGGGTGGATGTTTAGAACTGAGGGCAAGTTAAGGTAGATCAAACGATGGGCCACTTTTAAGTCACTTGACACATTAATCTCCACTGCCGATTTTCCAATGTTCCATTCGTTTGACGCTTAGGCCAGCACTCTTTAAGAGTTTGCCAACAGTCTGTTTGTCATCTTTTACGAAGGGTTGCTCAAGGAGTACACACTGGCTGAAGAAATTGCGAAGGCGGCCCTCAATCATTTTTTGAATAATATTTTCAGGCTTGCCTTCTTGCCTAGCGGCCTCTGTTAGAATCTCACGTTCTTTCTCAACAACTGCTTGATCCAAATCCTCTTTAACAATTGCCTTTGGCGAGAGTGCCACAATATGCATTGCTACGTCTTTCGCGACTTCTGCGGCTTGTGGACCAGTTGTTTCACCAGTGATCTCAACAAGAGCTGCCTTCGAGCCATCATGGTGGGCGTATCCACCACAGGGAGCATCGATACGGCAGATTCGTGAGAGTTCAAAAACTTCGCGCATTCGATTGAACAGATCGTCCTTGATCTCACCAAGAGTCTTATCCGGCTGTGCTTGGCTTTTTTGAGACAGGAGTTCCTCTGGTGAACTGGCACCAGACCCAAGAGCAAGTGTTTTCGCTATATCATTCACGAAATCCTTGAAATCAGGACTGCCCGCTACTGGTGCACTCTCACATTTTAGTTCGACAAGAGCCCCAACACCCTTTTCAAGATCAGTGTAGATGGCAAGCCGACCCATTGAAGTTTCACGATCAGCTCGCATTGCTTGTGTTTTGACACCTTGTTTTCTAAGCCATTCAACGGCTTGTTCTGTGTCGCCACCACATTCCGTAAGCGCCTTCTTGCACTCCATCATCGGTAAACCAGTTTTTTCTCGCAGTGCCATTACTGCGGCGGCTGTGACTGCTGCCATTGTTCTTAAGTCCTCATGTCGTGTGAGAGATGTGGTGAAAAGCAAAATGAGTTAACTTGTCAAAGGTGTGTGGCGTGACGTTTGGAACCAAGCACACACGTCTTCTTGTAGTTACCGAAGCACAAAACAGTTTATGCGGTCTCGTGGATCAGGTTTTTGCAGGATTTGGAGAAGGTGGTGAGACGTTCCCGCGTGCTTTTGGTGCAGGCTTCGCAGGTTTTGCATCCGAACTAGCACCCTCATCCTTCGATTGTTTTTTTTCTGCGACGACCGCCTTACCTTCGAGAATGGCATCTGCCAACCGAGAAGCGACGAGTTCGATCGAGCGAATGGAATCGTCATTACCTGGAATAGGAAGATCAACGACGTCCGGGTCACAATCGGTATCAATAAGAGCGACTGTTGTGATTCCCATCTTTCGAGCTTCATTGATTGCGTTTTTTTCTTTCTTTGGATCAAAGATAACCAGACATTCCGGTAGTCGGGAAAGTGTGCGAATACCACCAAGATTACGGAGCATTTTTCTGTGCTCTCGTCGCAACGAAGACTGCATTTTCTTTGAATAGTTATGGAAGGCATCAGAAGGAAGTAATTCCTCCAGTTCCTCAAGCCGAGCCAGTCGATTACGAATAGTTCGGAAATTAGTCAGCGTGCCACCAAGCCAGCGCTCACTGACGTAGGGCATTCCACAGCGATTGGCTTCACGTGCAATGGCTTCTTGTCCTTGTCGTTTTGTTCCAACGAATAAAACGAGGCTGCCTGTTGCAGCGACTTGCTTCAGGTACTTCTTTCCACGGAGAAGACCACGAATCGTTTCCCGGACATCAATGATGTGAATAAGGTTTTTGCGGCCAAATATGTAGGGCCGCATTTTTGGGTTCCAGCGACTCGAGCGATGGCCAAAGTGCACACCAGCTTCGATTAATTCTTGAGCGAGGACATTCGACACGGTATGAGGTTCACTTTCTGTTGGTATTTGAGAAATCCGTGCACCAGCATTGGGTTACACGACTGCCCAAAATTCAATAATGAACTCTGGCGAGTACTGCAAATATCGGTGTTTTCTGTCATTTGTCAATCCATCACAGCTTTGGCTGTACTCCACAAGGCACGCGTTCACAAAGGAAGTGGCTTGAATTCGGCCTATGATCGAAATTAGACTGAGCAAGTCGGTCAAATACTCAATTTTCACCCGTAGGGTAGACGCCAGCAGGCCGGCATGGCACTCCCAGGCTGAGGCCATGTTGATGCGACACGTTCTTTCTGCAACCGTCCAGAATGTTCCAGGTGTACTTGCCCACATCTCGGGAATGCTTGCTTCCCGCGGCTATAACATTGATAGTCTTGCAGTGGGTGAGACTGATAATCCCGGCTTTTCACGAATGACTTTTGTGTTGCGGGGTGATAATCGAGTTCAGGAACAGGTTCGGCGGCAACTTGAAAAAATTGTCACAGTAGTGAGCGTAGAGGACATAAGTTCACGAAATTATGTCGAACGTGATCTGATGCTTGTAAAAGTATCGGCCTCGGCTGGACAGGATCGCTCGAATGTCAGGGGATTGGCAGAAATATTTCGCGGGCGAGTTGTTGACGTAGCCGCTGACAGTGTAATTGTTGAGATTTCTGGAACTGAAAACAAAATTGAAGCGTTTATCGATATGATTCGTCCATTGGGCATCATTGAGCTGGTTCGAACAGGCAGGATCGCAATGGTCCGGGGTAGTAGCCCAAGCTGCGACCAGTCTGATACGGAGTCAGCAGAGGCCAGTTAATGTATCGTAAGAATCTGCACTCCCTCGAGTCATAAGGGTTCTTGCATGTCACAAATACAGTACAAACTAAACTTTCGATTTCACTCTGGTTCAAAAGGAGCCCCCCGTGCCAGCCACAATTTATTACGATTCTGATGCCGACTTGTCCGTTCTCTCAGGCAAAACAATAGCTGTCATTGGCTATGGAAGTCAGGGTCATGCTCAAGCACAAAATCTTCGTGACAGTGGTCTGAATGTCGTCGTTGCACAACGTCCCGGTGGGCCAAATTTCGATCTCGCTAAAAGTCATGGCTTTGAGCCACTCTCTGTTGAAGAGGCTGTGAAGCAGGCAGATGTTGTGAATATTCTTTTGCCAGACGAACTACAGGGCGATGTCTATAAGACGTCAATTAAGCCAAATCTCAAAGCCGGTGCGGTTCTTATGGCGAGTCATGGATTCAATTTTCATTTCAATCAAGTTGAACCTCCACCCGGCCATGACATTCTTCTGGTAGCACCGAAAGGTCCTGGTCATCTGGTGCGAAGCGAGTATGAAAAAGGTGGTGGTGTTCCCTGTCTTATTGCACTCGGTGAAGGAGCCTCAGAGGAGACAAAAAAGATCGGACTGGCTTATGCGAAAGGTGTTGGTGGCACTCGTGGTGGTGTTATAGAGACGACCATCGCGGAAGAAACCGAAACCGATCTGTTTGGTGAACAGGCGGTTCTCTGTGGAGGTGTATCAGAACTAATTAAAGCTGGCTTTGACACATTGGTTGAAGCAGGCTATCAGCCTGAGATGGCATATTTCGAGTGTCTTCATGAGATGAAATTAATCGTCGATCTTCTCTATCAGGGTGGTTTGGAATACATGAGGTACAGTGTTTCAAACACAGCTGAATATGGAGACTACACTCGAGGAAATCGTGTAATTACTGATGAAACCCGAGCTGAAATGAAAAAGATTCTTGAAGAGATTCAAGCGGGTGAATTTGCGCGAGACTGGATTCTTGAAAATCGAGCCGGAGCCGCGATGTTCAAGGCGACGCGTCGTCGTGAACGGGAGCATAAGTTGACTGAAACGGGTCGCCAACTGAGGAAGATGATGAAATGGATTGATTCAAAAGAAGTTTGAGTTAAACCGGTAGGTTCTGAAAAATAAGACCGGAGATGGAATCGTTCGGTTCGTGGTACCACCAGCTAGGGTTATAAGTATGAACACAGCAGAGCAGGAATTGCGTGAAGTGTATGACCATTTGAAGCCCGGGGACCGGGTTGAGGTGGTACATGGCGTGACAGTTGGTTCAAGTGCCACGTGGACTACGACTACTGTAGGCAAGGTGTTACGGCGGGAGCGTCGTCGTCACGGACTTCATTTTCGACGAAACGCAGACGACAAGGTTTATAGTGACGTGCTCATCCTCGCCAGAGATGACGGGGAATTAACAACCGTTACGATCGATGAGTTTACGAGGATCAAGAAGGTTTGAAATAACGTAGGACGTCATTGCCTTGTCTTAGTGCACTCGAGCGATAACGCACTTTAAATATTCTCCCTCCAAGCAGTGGAGGTTGACCGGGTGGTCAGGAGCTGCGCCACGGTACTCGAGAAGCTGTAGTGTTCGACTACTTCGTTGGCCTACCGCTGAAAGCATCATGAGAAAGTCATCACGGGTGATCGCCCCAGAACAACTGCACGTTACCAGAATTCCACCAGGTTCAAGGAGGTCGACGCCAAGACGATTAATTCGATGATATGCTCGAAGCGCGTCAGAGGCAGATGCTCGACTGCGTGCAAACTTGGGTGGATCAAGTATGACCAGGC
>CBFIHW010000101.1:0-10625 GCA_965662325.1 uncultured Pirellulales bacterium
AACAGGCAATCAACCCGCATGCCGCACCGCATGTTTGTCACCGTACGCTATGAAGGAGACGGTGCAGACCAGCCCGATTCGAAGTCCGCAACGAAAGCGATTGAACTTCTTAAAGCACATCGAGACAAAAATATGTTTCTTGCTGTTGGATTTGTTCGGCCTCATTATCCGAATGTCGCCCCACAAGATTTTTTTGATCACTATCCCTGGGAGAAAATGCCTCTTCCGAAGACTGTCGAAAATGATCTCAGCGATATACCCAAAGCAGGCCTTGCAAGGACTCGGAATGACAACAATCCAATTGGAACGTACCCTGACAATCAACGCCGAATGTGGTCGGGCTACTACGCAACCGTTGAATTCATGGACAGACAGGTCGGGCGTATTCTCGACGAACTGGATCAAACTGGCCTCCGAGACTCGACGGCAATCGTCTTTTGCAGTGATCATGGCTACCATCTCGGCGAGCATGGGTTTTGGCAGAAATCAAACTTCCACGAGGAAGTCACGCGCGTCCCACTTATCATCGCGGCGCCTGGTATGCCAGCAGGAAGAACTCAGTCGCTTGTTGAATTAGTTGATATTTTCCCAACACTAACAGACCTGATGGCTATCAAGACACCTGCTAGTGTTCAAGGAAAAAGCCTTCTCCCTCTTCTCAAAAACCCAGCAGCCTCGGTTCGTGAAAGTGCATTGTCCATCAATTACAAGGGGCAGACCACCAACTCAGGACATGCCCTCCGAACACCAGAATGGTCGTTCATGCGCTACAAGGATGGCACAGAAGAGCTTTACGACATGAACAACGACCCACTTCAGTTTACAAACCTCGCTGATAAGCCAGAATTTCAGCCAATAAAGAAATCGCTCACAACACAACTCCAGCAACGACTTCGCGATGCTCAAATCAACAAGTGACACCGCTCTCGCATGGTGCATGCTGTACAGTGTCACCTTTACTGAGCAGATTGCTCAAGCTTCTGCCAACGCGAATAGGCAGTTGCCACACGAGCCTCTAACTCCTGCAGACACTTTTGAGTAGAAGCGATTTCTGCTGCCGGCCGACGATAAAAGGATGCATCACCCATCAATTCATGAAGAGTTGCAACCTCAGCCTCCAATCCCTCAATCTGTAACGGTAGCTGCTCAAGCTCTCGTTTATCCTTGTACGACAATTTGCGTGGCTTCCTCACCGGCACATCTGGTGCTGTGGCCTGTTTCCCGTCGGAAGAACTCGAACGCTTCTTTGGCACGGCAACACTGCTGCGCTGCCGCAGCCAATCGGAATACCCACCAACATATTCTCGAACACCGCCCGGCTCAAAGGCGATCACACTCGTCGCAACATTGTCAAGAAACTCCCTGTCATGACTTACCACTAATACCGTACCCTGAAAATCGACCAGCCTTTGCTCGAGAAGCTCGAGTGTTTCAAGATCTAAATCATTTGTTGGCTCATCAAGCACAAGCACATTCGCCGGACGGGCAAAAAGCTTCGCAAGAAGGAGCCGATTCCGTTCACCACCAGAAAGAAATTTTACCGGCAGCCTCGTACGCTCGGCAGTGAACAAAAAGTCTTGGAGATAGCTAATTACATGCCTCTGGTTCCCGTCAATGGTGACAAAATCATTACCACCATTGATTTGTTCAACCACGGTCTGTTCAAAATCAAGTTGATCTCGTAGTTGATCAAAATATCGAATATTGAGTTGTGTTCCCAGCCGTACAGACCCAGCGGCGGGCTCTAGTTCCTCAAGGAGAAGCCGCAGAAGGGTTGTCTTCCCACAACCATTTGGACCGACAAAGCCAACCTTGTCTCCGCGAAGAATCGTCGTTGAAAAAGCATCGATAACCAGTTCCTCGGCATATCCGAAGGACAGGCCTGCTGCCTTACAGACCAGCGTGCCGCTTCGTGTGGATTCCTGAATCGTGAGAGTCGCTTGACCGGGCTGCTCCCTTCGCTGTTGTCGTTCTTGACGCATCTGCTTGAGTGCACGGACGCGCCCCTCATTCCGTGTTCGCCGGGCTTTAATACCTTGGCGAATCCAGACTTCTTCTTCTGCCAATCGCTTGTCGAATAAAGCATTCTGCTTTTCCTCAGCCTCTAACGCCGCAGCTTTTCGCTTGAGAAACTCATCGTACTCGCACTCCCACGCGGAGAGATGCCCCCGGTCCAGTTCCCAAATTTGATTCGCAACTCGCCGAAGAAATCCACGATCGTGTGTCACAAACAGCAAGGTGCCCCGCCAGGAAGCCAGAAACTTCTCCAGCCACTCAATCGCCTCGAGATCAAGATGGTTTGTTGGCTCATCAAGGAGGAGTAAATCTGGTTCAGTAACCAATGCCCTTGCAAGGAGAACCCGTCGCTTACGGCCTGCTGATAAACTTGAGATATCAACGTCTGGATCAAGCCCCATGAGATCAATAGTCTGTTTGCTTTTCGCCTCGGCCTCCCACGCCTCAATCTGCCCTTCTGAAACCTGCAGACGCAACGCATCCTGAACCACAGACAAAACCTGACCGCTCAGTTCACCCGGTACTTCCTGTGGAAGAAATGAAGCTCGTTTCCCGCTTGCCAGTACACATGCACCTGCATCGGGCTCTTGATCTCCAGCAATCATGCGCAGCAGTGTAGTCTTGCCAGTCCCATTACGGCCAAGCAGCCCAATCTTCTCACCCGCTTCAACAAACCGCGACACATTATCAAGGACGTGAACTCCACGGAATGCAAGAGAAAGATCATCAAGAGTAAGCAATGCCATGGCTGACGTTTGTTTTCTGTTACGTAGTACAATGCTTCTGAAGTCTCGCCTTACAAAACAAAAACGACTAGGCTTTCAGCATCTTTTTAAGAGCCTCATCCCATCCGGGTTACTGCTTGGCATCTATCTTTTCGATACGGTACATCGCTTTGTCTGTGCGAACATACAACGCATTATCGACAGCCGCTGGGCTTGCCATGACCGCTTCATCAAATTCATTTTCATTAAGAATATCCAGTTCGTTCCCTGGCTGTATAACAAACATCTCTCCCTCTCGATTCCCGATGTAGATTTTCCCGTCAGCAAATATTGGCGACGAGGAGAAACTCCCACCGAGTCGACCTGTCCAGTGCACCTCTCCAGTGTGTCTGTCTAAGCACGTAGCAATTCCTTTATCACTGAAAAGATAGATTGCATCACCGACAAGTAATGGCGAGGGCATACGAGGCACGCTGCGTTTATATCGCCAAAGAACTTCTGGTGTTGAACTCGCTTTCGGACCGAGTTGCATTGCAAGGAGTTCAGTCTTCATGAAGCTCGTGCTAAAGTAGACAACTTCATCTGCGACCACAGGCCTTGGAACAATTGAAAAGCCAAGGAATCCATAGCTAACCTTCCAGAGCTCTTCCCCTGTCTTCGGGTCGTACCCATACAGCCAGTCTGATGCGGGAGAAAGCAGTACGTCACGTCCGGCAACAGAAGTCACCAACGGAGTGCCATAGGATTTTTTCATCTCCGGATTGTCATTCATTGCACCACTTCGATCAGTTCTCCAGACTTCTTCCCCCGTGTTCGTATTAAGTGCAACAACATACTGCACATCACTTCCATCACAGTGAAAAATGAGAAGGTTTCGCCACAGGATAGGTGTGCTACCCGGGCCATTCTCATGATTCAAACGTTGGCTGCGGTTATGCCAAATCACGGACGCCTTCTTTGTGTCGACACAGGCAGTACCATAGTCACCAAACTGACAGTACAAACGATCTTTGCCGAGCACTGGAGATGGTGATGCAAAACTGTTGAGCACATGTGTTGGCTGGGGATTATCTACTGAAAAAAGTTCTATATCCTGAAGCATCTGGCCATCGCGGGCATCTAATGCCAGTGCTCGAAACGTCACTGACTTGGCAACACTCCGAGGCTGAGGTTTTTTACCACCTGGTGGCGGCGGACCTTCTTGAGCACTTCCATGTTCAATAGCTGTTGTAAGCCATAGCGTTTTGCCATCTATCATTGCAGACGACCATGCCCGGCCCGGTATCTCTGTTCGCCATCGAATATTCTGACCGCCTGATACTTCTTTGCCTGCTGGACCAACCTTCCACTGGTTGGGCAGATCCTTGGCTGTAGGTGCATGGCCCTGTCCCTGAGGACCACGCCATTGTGGCCAATCAGCAGCATCTGCCGAAACTCCAAGAAGACCGACAACAAGCCATACAAAACGATACATATTTCCCTCAACGTCGTGTTTCATACTTTCTCATTTTCTAGTATGTCAGATTGTCACTCGTTTGGTAATCTTACGGAAAGAGGGGTGTCGTGCAGCCTCGCTACAGAATTTTCTGCACTTGGAGGTCTCCGATGCTTATTCCTTTACTTGTTGTACTTGGTGTTCTGGTCCTGCTTGGGTTTTGGATTGCTGGAATCTACAACCGGCTTGTCTCTTTACGAGCACGTAACAAAAATGCATTTGCCCAAATCGATGTCCAACTCAAGCGGCGATATGACCTCATCCCCAACCTTGTCGAAACCGCTAAGGGATACATGTCTCACGAACGTGAGACCCTCGAGGCTGTTATCAATGCTCGGAACCAGGCTGCGTCAGCAGCCGGCAAGGCAGCCGCAAATCCTGGCGACCCTGCTGCAATGGGTGCACTTGGTGGTGCCGAAACCATGCTTACTCAGTCCCTCGGTCGGCTTTTTGCACTGGCTGAAGCCTATCCAGACCTGAAGGCCAACCAGAACATGCTGGCAATTCAGGAAGAACTAACCAGTACCGAAAATAAAGTAGCGTTCTCAAGACAGGCATTTAATGATGCCGTGACCGCCTACAACATGTACCGAGAATCCTTTCCTCCGGTGCTTTTTGCTGGCACATTTGGCTTCCAACATGCATCACTTCTCGAGTTTGATGACAAACAAGCCATTCAGGCGGCACCTTCGGTGTCATTCTAACAAATTGGCATTATTGAACCGCTTTGTTCACATTCGTACAAAGCTCACGTGCGAGGAAATGACATCGCTAACCTCATGGAGCGGAGTTTGCCATGAACTTCTTTGAGCATCAGGATCGCGCTCGCCGCAAAACAGGCATGCTTGTCTGGCTCTTTGTCATTGCGGTAGTGGGCCTGATCGCTGGCACCTACGTGCTTATCATGTCGCTCTATCTTGGTGGCCTCGAACAGGCCTCACAGCAGCGAGAAATGCTTATTAATCAATTTGGACCAGATACATTCTGGAGACCAGATATTCTCGTAGGGGTTGCGCTGGCAGTTTTGCTTGTTGTTGGCGGAGGAAGCCTCTACAAAACCGCACAGCTTTCCGGAGGAGGTGAACCCCTCGCCCTCTCTCTCGGTGGCCGCCGCCTCCTAAACGATTCGAGCGATCCGGTTGAACGCAAAGTACTGAATGTCGTCGAAGAAATGGCACTTGCTTCTGGCCTGCCTGTGCCACCGGTATTCATGATGGATCGCGAACAGGGCATCAACGCATTCGCTGCTGGCTACCAGCCAGAAGATGCCGTTATCGGGGTGACCCGTGGATGTGTCGAAACCCTCAGTCGCGATGAACTGCAGGGCGTGATTGCGCACGAATTCAGCCATATCCTCAATGGCGACATGCGATTGAACATCCGGCTCATTGGCATCGTCCATGGCATCCTGCTTGTTGGCCTTATTGGCTACTACACCCTGCGTATTGCTGCGGCATCGGGTGGTAGAAGAAGCAGTAATGACAAAGGTGGCGGCGGTCTTGCATTCCTCGGCCTTGGACTGGGGCTTATGGCAATCGGATTTATTGGAACGCTCATTGGCAACCTGATTAAGGCCGCAGTAAGCAGACAGCGGGAATTTCTCGCTGACGCTTCAGCCGTGCAATTTACGCGTGACCCGAATGGTATCGCAGGGGCACTCAAAA
This sequence comes from uncultured Pirellulales bacterium, assembly GCA_965662325.1. Lineage (GTDB taxonomy): Bacteria > Planctomycetota > Planctomycetia > Pirellulales > UBA1268 > UBA1268. Next base: position 5,901 of record CBFIHW010000101.1, read on the forward strand.
AAATTGGGGGTTTACACACCGGATCGAAAGTGACTGTTGCCAAAGCGGCAGAAGCGTCTCACATGTTTTTTGCAACAGGCGTTGCTGAACTCTTCGCAACACATCCTCCGCTTGAGAAACGAATTGCACGAATAGACACGTTCTGGCAAGCAGAAATGGCTGCTGAAAGACCTGAGGGACGCATACCAGAGACCAGCGCGGCAGCTTTTGCTCCGGCAGGCGCTGTCGGGTTTTCAGGACCAGCAACAGCCTCAACGCCTCTACCCGGGAGCCCGCCACCTCTGCCCGAACCACAAACTACACCATCGCCGGAGCAGGCCGTGGAGGCAATTGGCAAACCAACATCTCAGCAGATTGCTCGCTCACACCAACTCGTCGAATCGTTACCGGAGACACTGCGAAAAGCCGCTCGAGAACCCTATGGTGCCCGGGGTGTTATTTATGCGTTGTTACTTGATGCGGACTTCACCAGTTGCCAACGACAATTCGAGCGTCTTGCTGCTGAAGCAGACCCTGCCGTCTATCGCTCAACAATTGAACTCCATAAATTGATCATCGCACTCCCGAGAGAATCTCGACTGCCGCTGGTTGATATCTGCCTCGGCCCCCTGAAAGATCTGTCACCAGAGCAATACGAAAGATTCCGCGAGAACATGCATGCCCTTGCAGCTGCAGACAACCGCCTGAGTCTCTTTGAGTGGACCCTTCAAAAGGTTGTTTCGCATGTCCTCGACCCACACTTCGGAAGGAAACGCAAACGAAGAACAAATGAACGCCCGGCACCCGAGGATGTTTCAACCGTATTGTCAGCACTGGCTCATGCTGGCAGCAGTGATCAAGAACTTGTCCAAAACGCTTTTGAACGCGGCGTGAAGGCGACCGGCTTACCGCCACTCGAACTCCAGCCATGGGATCGGACAATTTTCAGCAGACTCGACCACTCGCTCGATGCCCTCGGACGGTTGCCGGGCAAATCAAAAGTTAAACTCATCCGTGGTCTAGCTGAGACAGCTTCTGCCGACGGCACGATCACCCCGCGTGAAATCAATCTTCTGCGCGCAATCGCAACAACGCTTGACTGCCCAATGCCTTTGATTGCTTAAACTGCCTGCAAAGCTACAGCCTTAACCTCAACGATCAGCCCATCGATTAGCCCATATTGATTTCATATCCCGTGCGATAGGGACGTGCTAGCATCGCATTGGCCTCGTCGTCACCAGTAATCTGCTCGGACGTAGCGTCCCAAGCGAGATCGCGACCAAGTCGGGCACTTATACCAGCGAGATGACAGACATTCAGTGCTCGCATGTGTGAGTGAACATCAGAGATTGGGTCTTTCCGTGTTTTCACACAATTCAGGAAGGTGGCCCAGTGCGCCTTACGCCCATCGGCCTCCATTGGCAGACCTTTATACGCCTTCGCAATTGCATCCTCTGGAAGTGGATCATCCGCAAGTGCTTCGACTGGGGCCCCGACAAGTTTCCGGCGATTGACAAAAATACGCCCTTTGTCTCCTTCAATAAGGACGCCATTATCTGTATCGTGCCGAATAACGAGTTCAACATCGTCAGGATATGTTGCCGTGAGGAAGAACGCGGTTGCTGTGTTGTAGCGATCTCGCTCTACCGGCATACCATTTTTAAACGAAACCGGATGTGTCGCCTTCCCTCCAATACCTGTTGGACCACCGTGCTCACCCGCCTGCCCTGCCTGCTCGAGAGCCCAAACAGCAATATCGACATGGTGTGCACCCCAATCAGTTAGCTTGCCGCCTGAAAACTCATACCACCACCGAAACTCGTAATGGCAATTCGTGTTTGGGCGTGAACCTTTTTTCCCATTGGAGGGCTTTTTGTAATAGCGATAGTCAACGGCAGGGACGGGACCCAACCATCGGTCCCAGTCTAATTCTGATGGCGGCGACACTACAGGCAGCGGGTCACATGTCGGACCAGCCCCGATCGCAGCAGTCACCTTTTTAATTTTTCCAACACGGCCATCGGCAACCATTGCAACCGCTTTTACGAACAGATTGAACTGACTTCTTTGTTGTGTCCCAACTTGAACAACACGACCCGTTTCTTCCTGTACTTTCCGAATGAGTTTTCCTTCATCAATCGTCAACGTGAGAGGTTTTTCACAGTAGACGTCTTTCCCAGCAAGCATTGCTTCAATCAATGGTTTCGTGTGCCAATGATCTGGCGTGGCGACATGAAGAACGTCGATATCTTTGCGGTCAAGAATCTCTCTGTAATCGGCATACTCTTTCGCGTTTCCATCACTAAGCGATTTATTTGCCGCAGACGCGCGACCGGCATCAGCATCCGCAATGGCGACAACGTCAATCCATTGAGCTGCCGTACGAAGATTCCCGAGCCCCATACCGCCCGCACCAATGAGACCGATAGACACACGATCGTTTTTAGACTTACTTTCGTCTGCGAGTGTTTTTTTCTGCCAACCGAAATACGGCACCGACATAGCTGTCGCAAGAGAGGTTGTGGTCGTGAGAAACTGCCGTCTGGTTGTCGACATGGAAACCCTTTCAAAAGAAACAAGGAAAAACAAACCCCTTCAATTACACATTGCTACCAGTCTGGCAGGCAATAAAACAGAACGTACTCTTACAACCCACTTTTTACCATATTGCGAGGATTAAGGCATCGATCTGCTGGCTTTAATATGTCATGGGAAATGGTGATATTACACTGATCGGAAAGATTTTTTATCGCAAGGCATTCTCATCAATCGAACGGTACACCTTTGCTACTCGCTCTTTGATTTCAGGGAGGGCCGCTTCTGCCGCCGCTCGGCCGAGATCCATCAACTCTTCTCCCGCGGCAAAGTCATCAAACGTGTGGGCCGATGTATCTGGCGTAATCACGTAATCACTACCAGAGCGGTGAATACCGGAAAGACTCCGGAGTGAGACGTCGTTCACGCGAAGCAACGTCCTCAGATACCCAGGTGACGTCAACTTCTCTGGCCGTCGTGGATCACGACAAAAGTCTGTTGATAGCTTCGTCGTGACATCAACGGCAAGAACAAAGTTTGCACCCTGCCGACGCAAACAGTGAGATGGCACATTTGCCAGAACCCCCCCATCGACAAGCGCTTCATCACCTCGAAGAATTGGCTTACCGAAAATTGGGTGATTGATGCTCTCCATCACGCTCGAGACAACATCGCCAGAACGCCGAATTCTTTCTTGCCCTGTTACCAGGTCTACGGTGACGAGTGACGCCGGAAGCAGCAATTCATCGAACTGTACGTTCTGCAAATGCTCACGAAATTTTGGCTCAATCCATCCCATGCGAAATTGTGAAAGTAAAAACATCTCCTTACTTTTTGGCAATTTCTTCAACCACCCTGGCGGTGTCATTTCCTTGAGCATTAACTGCAGCAGCACATCGGGGGTCTTCCCCATCGCATACCCGGCAGACATGATGGCACCAGCACTTGTACCCGCGACTGAATCGAAATAAATACCTTCACGGTTGAGAACCTCAATGACACCAAGGTGCGCCACCCCCTTTGCACCACCACCACCAAGCGCAAGACCAAACTGCAGGTCATCTACACAATGCACGCAACGACCCACATCATGTTCACGAAAACATGGCTCTCCAGAACTATCGTTCCATTGCACCCGCATGTCACTACCCGGAAGTGGCAGATCATGCGAGGCATGTCTAGGAAGCCGCTCTGACCGCTTATGCGTCCACACGACCTGAGAGTGACCCGCCAAACGTTCCCGGTCGCGGACAAAGCTGCCGAGTCTACTTTCAACAAGCCCTTGATCATGATTATCAAAGAGCCAAAGAAGATGTTCGCATTGGCTTAGTAGAGACGGTTCTGCCGTTGCCACATCACAATCAACAAGCACTCTGATTCCCTGCGTCACGGCGTCCGCGACACGATCACGAAGTGGCTCAAGATCACTGCCATGAACCAGTTCGGCAAGAACATCATGCGCTGGCCACTCCTGCGGCCTATCCGTCACAACCCTGACCACAGCGCCCCGATCCTTGAACACTTTGACCATTTGCGGAGCAAGCGCTGCATGCTCTTTCCGCGTTCGTATAACAGCAAAGACGGCACGAATGACTTGACGCCGTGTGCCGAGCAACTCACCTCGCAACCACCGCCCTAACGTCTTACTTAAATTCACTGCAAATTGCGGCACCTGCTCTACTGCTTCAGCAAAATGATCATGATTCAAGACGAGCAAATCAGTATCAACGACCGCCTTGATCGTTGCATTTCTCGGCGAACCAATCAGCATGGAGAGCTCTCCAAAGTGAGCCCCACGGTCAAGCACATTCAACAACGACTGTTCGCCTGCATCGTCTTCGAGAAGCACTCGCACACGGCCGCTTGTTATGACATACATCGTGCCCCCAGGATCACCTTGCCGAAAGAGCAGCTCTCCGCCGCGAACCTCCATCGGCGTGGCTTTTGAGAGAATTGATCGTATGTCCTGATCACTGAGACCGTCAAAGGCAGGTGACCCTTTCAGAAACTCAAATTCGCCCTGATTCTGTTCGGCCATAATGACGTGCCCTTGTCGTTTACCTAGTAAGCCTGAATTTCGCCCTTTTTCGCCTTACCGGACCAGCAGGTCAAATGGAGCCAGTAAAAGACTGAATACTCAGGCTGATTTGCCATTGACCCCATACTTAAGAAAAACGTAATTCCCAAGTCGAATTTTCGCAAAAAAGAATA
>CBFIHW010000102.1:0-10561 GCA_965662325.1 uncultured Pirellulales bacterium
TTATTGCCATAGCAACCAAGCTCAGGCCTTAAGTCATCAATCGCGATAAAAAGAACATTTGGACGGCTGCTGTTCGGAGCAGGGTACGCGTCCTTCAAATTGAAGAAAAAGTGAATACATACCAGGCATAACAAGAGCAGGGTATTTCTTGAAGAGACAAAAAATGGTGAAAAGAAGGAGTCCATTAACAGCCTCTCTTGTGAAAACCAGTGAAATTATAGCTGCTGGAATGCCATAACATTGTATTGAAATATAAACGTTTAAAAAATTAGAACTTCAATCATACTATGGGTATGAATAAGGCTAATTGTCTAATCGTGCGTAAACGTTTGTGCTCTGCACGAATACCTTCGAATGTGACGCTGTCTGTCTGCGGATGCCTCGTATGTCTTTTTCTCACTGATGCGGTTGAACTCGCTGCACAAGATCTCGCTACACAAAGTAGACCAGCAACAGGAAGTCTTCATGACACGGAGACAAATCCGGCAGAGCAGTTTCTCGTTCAATATCGAGCAAAGGCAATGGAACGGTGGAGTCAGGATATTGAGACACTTGAGCAGAGGGATGTCGTTCAGAGAGATCCAGAAGAAGCTATTCTGTTTATCGGGAGTAGTAGCATTCGCCGATGGGATACTATTGAGCTTGATATGGCACCCTACCGCGTTGTGCAGCGAGGGTATGGTGGTGCCAAGTACAGTGACTTAGCAGTTTTTGCAAAACGGTTGATTGATCCGCACGAATACAATGCTCTGGTTGTGTTTGTTGCAAATGATGTTCAGGGTAAAGCAGAAGACCATTCCCCCAAACAGGTAGAGGAATGTGCCAGATATATTGCAGAAGTTTCCAGAAAGCATCGACCACAGGCCCCGATTTTTTTCATTGAAGTAACACCGACACGAAAACGGTTTTCTGCATGGCCGTTGATTTGTAAGGTGAATGCTCGACTCCAACAACTGTCTTTGTCGATACCCGATACCTACTTTATTTCGACAGCAGATCATTTTCTGGACCCTTCTGGGAAGCCTCGAGATGAACTGTTTGTTGATGACCAGCTTCACCTTAATGGAGATGGGTATAAAAAGTGGTCAAAATTGATTCGTCGAGAGTTAGATGAGGTACTTCAGTAAGCAAAATCTTGGACACTAAGTCGACAGGTACTCTGGCTTCTTCCATGAAAGGGCAATGACTGCAATCCATTGATTAGAATTATTGTATTCGGTAGTCATCAAAGGTATGAAGTCATGTACTCACGCTTTACTGCAGCAATTCGCCCGAGATCGGGGCCGCCTGTGGAAGGGAGCCAGTGTCTTGGTACAACAGTTAGCTGTGGGCTCCATGAGTACATACGAAGATTGAATCAGGCTGACCGAAAGTAATGAGGAGTGAATCCAGGTATGGCAAAAATGATCAAAGCAAAAGGACCAGTTGTTGAACTCGATGGGGATGAAATGACCAGAATTATCTGGGAGTTCATTAAGGAGAAACTGATTCTTCAGTATGTTGATGTAGACCTTCGTTATTTTGATCTGTCTGTCCAAAGCCGAGACTCAACAGATGACCAAATAACAGTTGACGCAGCTCATGCGATTCAAGAGTGTGGCGTAGGTGTGAAATGTGCCACTATTACTCCAGATGAAGCAAGAGTAGAAGAGTTTGGTTTGAAGAAGATGTGGCGAAGTCCAAACGGTACGATTCGCAACATTCTTGGGGGGGTGATTTTCCGAGAACCAATAATTATTGGAAATATACCGCGGTTAGTTCCTGGGTGGACAAAACCAATTGTTGTTGGTCGTCACGCGTTTGGAGACCAGTATCGTGCAACGGATTTGAAGATTCCTGGTGCAGGAAAGCTTACATTAACGTATGCACCGGCTGACGGATCTGCGCCTATGGAAATGAATGTCTATGACTTTCCATCTAGTGGTGTGGCGATGGCAATGTACAACCGAGATGATTCGATACGTGACTTTGCTCGTGCCAGCTTTCGATATGGTCTGGCACGAAATTATCCTGTTTACCTTTCAACCAAAAACACAATCTTGAAAGCGTACGATGGTCGCTTCAAAGACCTGTTTCAAGAAGTGTTTGATGCTGAATTTAAAGAGGAATTCACCGCGAAGAAAATCACCTACGAACATCGTCTTATTGACGACATGGTGGCATGTGCCATGAAGTGGGAGGGCGGATATGTCTGGGCATGTAAAAACTATGATGGTGACGTACAAAGCGATATTGTCGCCCAAGGCTTTGGTTCATTAGGGCTGATGACAAGTGTATTGATGACGCCTGATGGAAAGACTGTTGAGGCTGAAGCAGCCCATGGTACGGTTACGAGGCATTACCGTCAGCATCAGCAGGGAAAACCTACCAGTACCAATCCGATTGCATCAATCTTCGCGTGGACACGAGGTCTTGCACACCGAGGTAAGCTTGATCAGACGCCCGATGTGACAGCTTTTGCAGAAACGCTTGAAAAAGTCTGTATTGGGACAGTTGAACAAGGCAAGATGACAAAAGATCTGGCTTTACTCGTTGGGAAAGACCAGTCATACCTTCATACGCAAGAGTTTCTCGATGCAATTGACGAGAATCTTCAGTCTGCAATGTCTTAATAGAACAGGCTGTATGAATATCGTGTGTGGAGTTGTGATGGTGGTTCCGAGTGCGGATAACTTTTTATGTACTTGTGAGAGTTGTTCTAATGAAATTAGTCGAGTATGCCCGCACGCCTAAGTGCTTGTCATTCTTTTGCGCAGTGTTCATCACCGGTCTTTCCGTACCGCATGCTGCTTTTGCTAGCCAAAGCGATTCTACACACCATCTATTTATTTTGTCGGGGCAATCCAATATGGCTGGCCTGAGGCCAGAAGAGTCTTTTATCCCTGATGTGGAGGAAGCATTTGGGAAAGACCATGTCATTGTTGTGAAAGATGCCCTTGGTGGGCAACCAATTCGTAGATGGTACAAGAATTGGGAGACTGCAGATGGCAGTCAACCAGAGTCAACAGGAGATCTCTACCAACGTCTTATGGAAAAAGTTCAGCAGGCGATAATTGGTAAAGAAATTCAAACGGTTACCTTTATTTGGATGCAGGGTGAGCGAGATGCAAAGGAAGAGCATGGAGAGGTCTACGAAGCAAGTCTTGAGGGCCTACTTAAGCAGGTGTCCGGTGATTTGGAACGAGACGACATCAACGTTGTAATTGGTCGTCTCAGTGATTTTGATATGAACAATGCAAAATATCCTCATTGGACATTGGTCCGTGAGCAACAGGCCGACTTTGCACAGGATGGTTCACGACGTACTTTAGTTAATACAGATGATCTCAATGATGGAGTGAATCGTCGCGGAAAAGAAATTAGGAATGACTTGCATTACTCAGCACAAGGGTATGTCGAATTAGGTAGGCGATTTGCGAAAGAGGCCATTCGGTTGATTGAGGCTTCGAATGGGCCCAGTCGTGGGCAGTAGTACGGTCTTGCAGGTATGTCTGTTAAAAGTTGCAGGGGGACTACGGATGGTGAATTCGTATGCCAGAATTGTTGGAATCGTCCTCGTGCTTGGGAATGCACTATATCTGTACGATCAGACAGTATGTCGTGGTTCGGAACCAAATATTCCTGAAGGTCGTGTTCTTGTAATTGGAATAGATGGCGTTCGGCCTGATGCACTTAAAATTGCAGATACGCCAGCTATTGATGAACTTATCTCAGTAGGTGCATTTACAGACAACACTAAAATTCTCGGTGATCGCTATCGCGAAAATGAAACGATCAGCGGGCCAGGTTGGTCAAGTTTTCTCACGGGAGTCTGGGCAGATAAACATGGCGTTAACGACAATACGTTTCGCGGCGAAAACTATGATGAGTACCCAAATTTTTTCGTATATTTGAAGCGAGTGTTCCCCAAGGCCGTTACAGGATCATTTGTTGATTGGGAGCCGATTGACACGTTTATTCTTCGTGATGCAGATGTACGAGAAGTTTATCCGGCATCGAGCAGAGATAGTCTGTCCCAGAAAGATGAAAAACTAGCCAACAAGGCAGCGAAGTTTTTGGCTGAGCAAAACCCTCATGCGGTCTTTGTCTATTTTGGTCAGGTTGATGAAATTGGTCATCAAGATGGGTTTCATCCAAGTGTGCCACGCTATCTGCAGGCTCTACAGGCTGTGGATGCTCACGTTGCGAGCCTTATGAAAGCAATTCAATCACGTCCGGAATATCTTGCAGAGAATTGGCTGGTTGTTATTTCCACAGATCACGGAGGTCGCGGGACGAAACACCGTGGTGGTCATGACGTTCCAGAAATATTCACAACTTTTTTGGTAGTCAGTGGTAGCAGGTCCATACAAGGAAAGATTGAGGAGCCTTCCTATATCGTCGACGTTCCCGTCACAGCACTTACCCACCTTGGTGTCCCAGTTGATGTAGCATGGCGACTCGATGGGAAATCTGTAGGGATAAGGCAAGAGTTTCTGAGCGATCATTGATTTTCTATTGAGACTGCTTGTGTTAAGCAAGACGTTCTCCAAGACGTTCTCATAGTGCGTAGTTGTTTTCTTCTGATCTTGCACTACCGTTCTTGTAGTTTTTGGTGAACTGAGTGATACTAGAAAAATTAAAGTCATAATATTTGGGCGAAGGCGCCCCTAACGGAAGCCCTTACGTGCCAATTCCCGCCCAAGCGACAGAGACTCCCAGGCACGATATGCACTGGGAGTATGCTGTACCAATTGCAAGCATTCATCTTCTATCGTGTCTGGCTATTTTACCTTGGTGTTTTAGTTGGTGTGGAGTCATTGCTGTTGCTCTCGGTACGGTCGTTTTCGGAACCTTTGGGATTAATCTCGGCTATCATCGCTTGCTAAGTCATCGTAGTCTTTCAGTTCCACCATGGTTCGAGCGCACGTTGGCAACTCTTGCGGTTTGCTCACTTGAAGACACTCCTTCTCGTTGGGTTGCAAATCACCGTCTTCATCACTGTCATTCGGACGATGCCCCCGATCCCCATTCGCCTCGAGACGGTGTTGCCTGGTCACACATGGGATGGCTTTTTCGTCGCGCCCCACATAGAAGGTCACTTGAGTTTCTAGACAAGTATGCACGAGATATTCTCATTGATCCTTATTATCGTGCACTTGAACAACACCCAACCGCAGTCCTCTGGATATATATCGCCCATGCGATAGTGTTTGGGATTTGTGGCCTACTGCTTGGTCGCTTGATCTCAGGTAATTGGGCAGCGGGCGCTCAACTTGCTGTGAGTTTAATTGTCTGGGGTGTCTTTTTACGAACCGTTCTTGTTTGGCATATCACGTGGAGCGTGAATTCACTTACGCATCTCTTTGGGTATCGCACCTACTCGACGGGGGAAGACAGCAGAAATAATTGGCTCGTAGCCATATTAGCAATGGGGGAAGGGTGGCATAATAATCATCACCACGATCCAGTGAGTGCTAGTACTCAGCATAAGTGGTGGGAATTTGATCTCACCTATTACGTTATCTTGCTGTTAAAGTCTCTTGGAATTGCATCAAACATAATTCAGCCTCGGCACACTCGTCAAAAGCGATAATGCATTAAAAAACGCCTGCAAGTTCTCCGTTATGAACTGGCAGGCGTTTTTGATCAAGAATCTCAGTCAGACTTTTTCTTCTGGTTTCTTCCGGCTTCAAATTCTTCGAATGAAAGCTTTCCGTCGCCATCTTTGTCGCGATTTTTGAACCATTTGTCGGCCTGTTCTTTCATGCCTTCTTTTTTTATTACACTTTTGAATTCTTCGAGTGACAGGAATCCATCTTCATCTTTATCGCGTTGCTTAAATAATTTTTCAGCACTCGCTGGTTTTTTTTCACCTTCTTCGCCACGTGTTTCGGCAATACCAAGAGGAGTGAGTGCCACAAGTATAAGCCATGCTACGAATCGAAATAAACGCATTATCGTGCCTCGGTTAAATTAGGGTTATGATTTTCTCAAGTCGCTTGAAGTGTAAGTGCTGCGTTTCGGGCATGCAACTAAACCGGAGTGAGAAAAACTTTTTGTTAATAAATCTTCTCGAGAGGGTTTGTAATGCTATGCAGACATGTTGAAAAGAGTCTGCAAGAAAAGATTACTTTGACAATTCATCATGTACATAGTTAGGAAAATAATGAAACGCCATTTTTTTATTATTGCAGCTAGATGCACGGTTAGTTTTTTGCTGGCTTATTCCACATGCTCTTTACCCGCCGCTGGCGTGAACGGATCAGGTATTCCTGGTTCACCAGAGATGATTAAGTTGCACAAGCTATGGAAGCCGTTGAATGCTTCTCCGGCAAAACAGCGAGGACGCGAGCGGTTCAATGGAAACAAGTACGGCATGTTTATTCATTGGGGGCTGTATTCTCAATGTGGTGGTGTTTGGAAAGGGGAGCGGATGGAAGAAGGCGGCACTGGTCCAAAGGTGGCGGAATGGATTATGCGACGAAAAGAAATTCCACGAGCAGAGTACGCAACACTTGCTAAAACATTCGATCCAGAAAAATTTGATGCAGATGAGTGGGTTTCAATCGCCAAAGCAGCAGGCATGAAATATATGGTTATCACATCAAAGCATCATGACGGTTTTGCATTGTTCGATTCAGACGTGAGTGACTTTAACGTGGTGAAAGCAACGCCGTTCAGAAGAGATATTATTCGTGAGCTTGAGCAGGCGTGTGAGCGAGGCGGGATTGCTTTTGGTGTCTACTATTCACACGCACTCGACTGGCGTGACGGTGGCGACTCTGGGATGAAAGACTTTTGCCATGACGAGACGCCAAAGCAAGCCATGTTTGTGAATGATTTCGATCCCGCAGACGTTACATTTAGCGACTACATCACTCAGAAATCGTTGCCGCAGGTTAAAGAGCTAGTCTCAAATTACAACCTTTCTGAAATTTGGCTCGACACACCAATCTATATTCCACCCGAGTTTAGTTTCAGATTTTATACGACAATTTACGAAGCAAACCCCGAAATCCTTGTAAGCCAGCGAATTGGGAATGAGTTCGGTGACATCGGAACGCCTGGGGACAATGTCATTCCTGATGAGGCAAGTGAAAATACGTGGGAAGGCATAGCAACAACAAATAATTCATGGGGATTTAAGTCGTACGATAAAGACTGGAAGTCACCACAGGAAACACTGTTCTGGCTTCTTGAAAATGTCAGTAAAGGAGGCAACTTTTTACTTAATGTCGGCCCTGATGGAACAGGTGTTATTCCGAAGCAATCGGTCGATAATTTGTTAGCAGTGGGCCGATGGCTCAAGGTCAATGGTGACGCAATATACGGAACAAAACCATGGGTGATAACGCATGAAGGGCCAACCGGTGTTTCGATCAATGGAACCGAGCATCGCAGCAAGCACGGCTTTCAGCTTGATGTTACAAGTGAAGACTTTTGGTTTACGAAAAAAGGGAACAAGTTGTATGTGATCGGGATGGTTTGGCCAGAAAGTGGAACCGCCATAGTTCGGTCTCTTAACGCATATGCATTTACGGAAATCAATCTTCTTGGTTCAGAAAAAAAGATTAGCTGGAGAAAAGAAGCAGAGGCTATTGAAATTGACCTGCCCGAAATTGAATCAAAAGAACTTGGTTATGTCTTGGAATTGAGTCGTTAGCCCGACGATGCTTCCTTCCGTGTGTTTCTTTTTGAAAAGGAAAATTCCATCCTGATGTCTTTGCCGAGTGTCGTTGCTACCAAAAAGCGCTGATCACTTGTTATTCAGCGGCTGAAGATTGGAGGAATGAAATAATCGAGGATAGTTCTTCGGCAGTAAGCAGATTTGCAAGTTCCGGCATCAGAGATGCTTTTGAAGGGAATATTTCATCAATCGTCTTTCGAGAAATTGTATGAACTGTTCCCGTAGCATCTTTCAGTACAATGGGGTCTCCAGCAGACACTTGCAGCCCGCTTATAACTGTGCCTTTGTTCGTAAGAACAGTCATTGTTTCGAAACCAGTAGCTATCGCTGCGTGTGGTTTAAGGATGTCTTCTTGCAGTGCAATGACTGAGTGCTTGCGGGCTACCTGAGTTAAATCAGGGCCTATTTCACCACCATATCCGTCAACGATATGGCATTTGGCACACCCAACACGTTCGGAATGAAATACGGCTCTACCGAGTGATGCACTGCCGTTGACGTTTGAAAGTATCTCGGTTTGTAGAAGGTCTTGTCCTGTGCTGGTTAGATCAACGAATATCGAAAACGAGATATGATTTCCCGTGTCTGCCGCTTCCGATAAAGTTCTACAAGTAACGTGTAGTTGGAGTGGATTGAGGCCACTTACGTCATATGCAATGACAGATCGACCTATTACCTGTATCGCGGGCGTCGTATTGTCTACGTGTGTTAATCTTGGAGAAACGGTCAGTGGTGGTCGTTGGGTTTTCTTTTTGCGGCGTGCTGATGTGACCTTAGTTTGACTTGGTGGTGGTCCACTCGGTGTTCCTCCAGAAAAAGCCATTGTCCAAGGGATCTGTGTTAGGTTAATGGTTGATTTCGTTGTTGTGAGCACGGGAGCAACCCAGAGGGATTCTTCTGGCTTGTTGTGGGTCGAGTCAACGACAAGATAAAGGCGTTTTGCACCACGGGTATCAATGTTGATTGCTGCCTTACCGTTACTTGTATAGATGGGTTGCCCCGGTGGAATAAAAGATCTGTCGAGCCTCGTGCTTGGCTCAATCTTTTTCATTGGTGGTGGTTCTGGAAATATCTCGCTTAGTTCTATGTCCTTCCAATCATTTTGCAGGCGGTGCTGTCCCCACCAAGCGGCGTATCCACGGATGTCTTTCGGGCCGTGTTGAGCAATATCCAGCATTGCTGAAGCAGCTTGAAAGCTTGAATTAAATGCAATGGCATCAACCATTCGTTTTCGGTCGACGAGTGGTAACGTTCTAGCCATGGCTCGGGCCTTGAGTGAATCAACTGCAGCGTCAGGGTGTAGACGCCACGCTATTCCCGAGAGACGGTGATCCCATACAAGCGGATCCTCCGAATGGCTCACAAGAATCTCATACGCTTTTTGCTCTTTCCCTTCACATGCTGTTCCCAAGGCTTCCAAATACCATCGGTCCCAACCATCAAAACCATCGGCAAGCTTCTTCAGTAGTTCACGGCAGGTTTCAAAAGGTTCGTCACGAAGAGATATCGCTGCCTCCCGACGAACAGAAGGAGCTGAATCATGGCATGCCTGCTCTCGGACGTGCAGCCACAAGTCATGAATCTCATTCGAGGCATCTGGTTCAGATGCTGCACGACGTAATGACCGAAAAGCAGCAACACGTATCTGTTGATTTTCATGGTGCAGCAATTCAGTGAGGCGATCGAGACCTTTTTGTCCACAGTTTGGCAAAAGCCACACAGCGCGAGCAACAAAGAACGGTTGGTCAGATTGTGAGAGTGCAATTATCTCTGGCCCGGCATCTTCTCCGAGTGCATGAAGAGAACGGAATCCAAGAGCTCGAACATGAACCGCAGGGCTTTTCAATGCACGAATCATTCCGGGAACTGTTGAAAGATCAAGTTTGTCTATCGTTGGAATAAAATCTTTTGGTGCAATCCGGTAGATGGACCCGCTTCCTTGAGAATCCTGCATTCGATGCCCACCGACTCCTGGATCGTACCAGTCACTGACGTAGATGGCACCATCCGGACCTACAGCAACATCAGACGGTCTGAACATGCCGGCATGTATACTGCCCGAACGCAGTTTCATGAATAGAGAACGTTGTAGAGAGAACCCTGCCCCTTGTGATTTTGGTGAGTATTGAAAGATTTCTCCTCGTGCAGACTCGCACACGAGAAGAAGTCCTTCTGAATACATTTTCTCGAAGCATCCATTCTCGCCAAAGACAACGCCAGTTGGAGCGCCAAAACCGTACACATCACCGGCTGGAATTGTGCCAGGATCTTCCTGACGCCACTCGGCAATTCTGGTTGGTTGACCTGGTCGTTGATCAAGTTTCCATTTTCGTGACCCATCTGCTGAAGAGAATCCAGCATTACCGTACTCCATCAGCCAGGTAGTTCTACAGGCAGGTGGGTCGTCATTGTCAGCGTGAAAGACATCACCGAAAGAGGACAGGCTCTCTTCGTATACATTTCTGAAATTATGACCAATTGGTTCAAGACCGGTGCCGTCAGGTCGTACTCGCATTGCAACACCACCGACCCATATCCTTCCATCGTCACTTTTTCGACCAGGGAAGTTTTCCTTGAGATGTGGGCTGCCGCCAGCGTATGAACTGCCAGCTCGAAGTGTCCAGCCAGATTTATCCGTGACCGTATGCGGACCCCCGTTACCAGTATTAAAGTACCAATAACCATCAGGTCCGACAGTGACGCTGTGAAGGCTATGGTCATGGTCAAGGCCACTAAATCCGGTCAGGAAGACTTCCTTTTTATCGACATCCTTATTGAAATAGGTGTCGCCATCTACGTCGGTATAAATCAAGAGGTTTGGCGCACATGAGACAATAACCTGATTTCCTAAGACGGCTATTCCAAGAGGTGCAACAAGATCAATATCTCTAA
>CBFIHW010000103.1:0-10553 GCA_965662325.1 uncultured Pirellulales bacterium
CTTTCTTGATCGCCGTACATTTCTGAAAACAGCGGGGCTTTCCACGTCGAGCCTGGCGCTACTTCAGATGTTACAAAACGATGGCCTTTTGGCTGAGACTGTTCGTACTGCTGGAGGAAAGGCACCTATTCGTCCAAAGATTGACCCGAATGATCCGTATGCAGCACGGCCACCTCACTTTCCTATGCCTGCGAAACAGGTTCTTGTTATCTACTGCCCTGGTGCTGTTAGTCACGTAGACACGTTCGATTACAAGCCTGAACTCGAAAAGTTCCATGGGCAAAAGCCACCGGGAATTCCAGATGTCACCTTCGAAGGACCAACTGGAAACATTGCCAAGCCATTTTGGAAATTCCGGCCACGCGGAGAGACCGGCAAGATGGTATCCGATCTTCTCCCCAACTTGGCTAAACAAACTGACGAACTCTGCTTTGTTCACTCTCTCCACACCGAGTCAAGCGCTCATCCTCAAGGTGAGAACTTCATGAACACCGGGTTCACAATGGAAGGCTTTCCATCTTTTGGTGCATGGACAACCTACGCACTCGGCACTGAAAATGAAAATCTTCCCGCGTTCGTTGCAATTAATGATCCTCGCGGGCTCGCACGAAGTGGAAAAAACAACTTTGGAAATGGTTTTCTGCCAGCAGCATTTCAGGGCACCGACTTCAGTGCCACAAGTCCTCCAAAAAACCTTGAGCGTCCAGATCAACTCAATGGAAAAGATGATGCGAAAACTCGTGATATCATCCAACGCCTCAACGCACATCACCTCGAGCAGTATCCAGGAGATGCTGATCTCGCTGGAAGAATAGCAAGCTATGAACTTGCCGGCCGCATGCAAATGTCGATTCCTGATGTCATGAATCTTGCTGGAGAATCCGCAGCGACACTTGCGTCTTATGGTGTTGAAGGCGGGAGTGAATTACGTGGCTCGTACGCTCAAAATTGTATTCTTGCCCGACGACTCCTTGAACGAGGGGTACGAGTTGTGCAACTCTTTAATGGGAGCGATCCCTCCGGTGGGAACGGAATTACAAACTGGGACTCTCACAAGGACATTTTAAAAACACATGCCATGCAAGCTGAAATCATGGACCAGCCAACAGCTGCCCTGTTGGCCGACATGCGAGAACGGGGCATGCTTGATCACACGCTTGTTGTCTGGGCAACGGAATTTGGCAGAATGCCATTCCTGCAGGCAAATGGAACAGGACGAGACCATAACCCCGATGCATTCACGTGCTTTCTGACGGGCGCCGGCGTCAAACGTGCCACCACGTATGGAAGTAGCGATGAATTCGGATTTAAGGCGGCTGATAACCCAGCTTCAGTCTATGACTTCAACGCAACGTTACTTCACCTCATGGGACTCGACCACGAACGCCTCACGTTTTATCACAACGGTCTTGAAAGACGGCTTACAAACGTGCACGGGCATGTGCTTCACGACCTTATCGCCTAGGCGCTTTTTCGAATGCCAGCGAGGACATTATGTTTCGATTGTCACAGGGGGGGACTTCGTTGATGCGTCTGGTCGCACTCTTTTTTGTTTTGTCTGCCACAACAGGATTGTTTGCTGACATTCCAGAAAAACCGAATGTCATCATTTTTTTGATGGACGACATGGGGTATGGAGACTGTCGGGCGTACAACCCCGAGAGTAAGGTCTCGCTACCAAACATTGAAAGCCTCTGTGCAGATGGCATGCGATTTACAGACGCGCACAGTCCCTCCGCTGTTTGTGCGCCCTCTCGTTACAGCGTGATGACTGGCAACTATCCATGGCGTGGTCGCCTGGAAAACGGTACATGGATGTTTCATCAGCGCTCTCAGATTCTTGAGGGCCAGACCACACTTGGCCAACTGATGCAGACAGCTGGATACAGCACTGCATTCCTTGGAAAGGTGCATCTCGGCGGAACAGTCTTCAGCACCACAACAAAGAAACCTGTCTCCTGGAAATATGATTACCGTGACATCGACTTCAGCAGAAAATGGAAGGATGGGCCTTCTGATCTTGGATTTGATTTTACGTACAGTCTCCCCCAAGGAATTCAGGGGCCTCCCTATATTGCTTTTCGCAATGGGCTACTCGACGGCAAACCTGGGGACCTTATTGAGTGGGAACCTGGCTCGTATGGAAACTCCGTGATCCCAACAAAAGGTTTTGGTTTCAAACAGTGGGACTCATCCACAGCCGGACCAGATCTTATTCGGGAGGCGACAGGCTTTATTGACCGACATGTGGAGGCAGACACTGGCAAGCCTTTTTTCATGCACTACTGCACTGAATCCTGTCATGTTCCTCATACACCTCCCAAGACGTTAGCAGGTAAGGCTGTACGAGGAACAGCAGGAGACGCGCACCTCGACATGCTTCTTGAGGCAGACATTCAGCTTGGGATGCTTGTCGACCATCTTCAAGCACACGGAATTCTCGAAAACACACTCATACTTTTCACGAGTGACAACGGCGGCCTTTCACGAGGCCAGCCAGGCCACAAACGGCTTGGACACAACTCAAATGCACCGCTTCGGGGAAGCAAAGCCACCATCTGGGAAGGTGGCCATCGAGTACCACTGATTGCTCATTGGGGAAATGGAACCCGAGCCGGCTCAACTGTTACTCCAGCAGCAACGTCATCCGCACTTGTAGGACTTCAGGACATTTTTGCAACACTTGCTGAATTAACAGGGCAAACACTTCAACCCGAACAAGGACTCGACAGTCAGTCCTTCTTAGCAGCCCTTCTTCAGCCGAACCCGACGCACCTACGGCACGAACTTCTTGTACAGGCAAATGATGGAGACGGGTGGGGCCAGCGGCTTGCAAAAGGGTTACGAAAAGATCAGTGGAAGCTGATTGCGACGAAAGACCGAAAGCCATTCCATCTCTACAACCTGAAGGAAGACGTAGCAGAAGAACACGACCTCATTGATAGTGAGGAGCAGAAATCCCGCATCGCAACAATGCTACGGAGTCTCAACAGCATTCTCGATAGTGATCGAAGCACACCGATCATACAAGTTACTCGTAAGCCAGTAGTGAGCAACGAGTCAGTTCGGGCACATGGAATTTCTTCAGCAGAACTCTTTGAACCCGTGCGCACTTTCACCATGAAACCGAATACCGTCCCTGACGGCGTTGAGATAATTGCTGACAGCGCAGGCAAATGGCGGGCGCGAGGCAAGACTCCTTTCGCTCTCCATTTCAAACCAAAAAACGGTGCGTCGTGGGACGCATCGTCCTATCGCCTGCTAGGGGTACCTGTCTGCAGTAAGGGAGGTGGGGTTGTGACGATCTCGGCTCGCCTGAATAACAGTAAGCCTCTTGGATGGGGTCGACACTGTGTTGGTTCTGCAGTCGCTCTTCGAGGTGAAAAGACAACGCTTGGATTTGTCTTTCCGACAACAGACCCCAAGTACAACGGCCCCACTGTTTTTCAAGATCAACTCGGCAAGCCAAATGGTCATCGACACCACTGGCGGCAGTTTTTTCCTGCCGACGTTGTTGGCATGGTTCTGGAGATTGATTCAGCCAGTGGCAAGGCTGACATTGAGATCTCAGATCTTTTTGCTGCGTGGGAAGCCACACCCAAGCGGGAGCAAGCCCTTCACGCCCTGCCCTACCTCGATCGTTTTGGACAAGTCCAGGC
Organism: uncultured Pirellulales bacterium; assembly: GCA_965662325.1. Classification (GTDB taxonomy): domain Bacteria; phylum Planctomycetota; class Planctomycetia; order Pirellulales; family UBA1268; genus UBA1268. Next base: position 3,660 of record CBFIHW010000103.1, read on the forward strand.
TGTGGAGTGGCCAGGAAAAATCCATTCATTGGAACAACTCAAAAAGGAACTGCCTGAGGAACTTGCCGACGCCGCCAACTTCGCCAGAGATGACATCAGCCAGTACGGCGGCTGGAAAAATGGACCGCGACGGCAGGCGACTGGACGCTTCCGTACTGAAAAGATAGATGGACGCTGGTGGTTTGTTGATCCAGAAGGGTATCTCTTTTTCTCAGCAGGTGCGTGTATCGCTGGCACTGAGGCGCTCACACCGGTAACTCAAGCACGCCTCAACGAGAACTACTTTGAGCATTTGCCAACCAAAGACTCTCCGTCTTACTGGCTCTCAATGCTCAAGCGAGGAGGAAAAGATTACGTCAACTTCCCTGCTCTGAACGCGTTTGAGTCTTTAGGGAATCGCTGGCAAAAAATAAGTCGTGATGGGATTCATGATCGAATGAAAATGTGGGGTCTCAACACACTAGCTGCGTGGAGCAGTACAGAAATTCGCCAAGACAGAAAAACACCATACACGCTTCTTGCTTCTATCTGGTGGCTGACAGGGAAGAAAACACCTTCGCCCTTCAGGGACGATTACGTCAAGGATCTTTGCAAGGCACTGGAGAATTCTAAATGGGCAAAAAATGATCCGTACTGCCTCGGCATTTTCATAGGGAATGAATTTGAGTGGCCAGACCGCTTTTCTCAACTTGTCTTTGAACTTCCGGACGATGACACGACAAAACAATGGGTTCAAAGTCAACTTCGCAAGAAATACTCGACGTTAGATCGACTCAATCAGGCGTGGGGCACATCTTTTTCAAGTTGGAACCAAGTCCTACAACAAGTTGACTCCAAGCATCATGCATCTGCGGCAAAAGACATTGACCCCCTCTATTTTGAATTTGCTCAGGAGTTTTTCCGGAAATCCAAACAGGCGATTGAAAAGTCGCTTCCCGGCACACTTTTTCTTGGCTGCCGATGTCACCGCGGACCAAATGTTCTCGGCCGTGCAGCTGTGGGGCACGCAGACGTGTTCTCAGTCAATGTATACGACCATGAAGTTCGCTCATGGCAGGTCCCTGACAACGCTGACATACCAATAATCGCCAGTGAATTTCATATTGGTGCATCAGACCGAGGTGTCCCGAGCCCTGGTCTTTCCTCCGTATGGGATCAAAGGCAAAGAGGGCTGGCATATGCCCGCTATTTGGCATCAGCACTCGCAAATCCAAAGTTTATTGGCGTGCACTGGTTTCAATGGATTGATCAATCTGCTGGTGGAAGGCGAGACCGTGAGAACCATCAGGTTGGGCTCGTTGACGTGACCGGACGCTCACATGTTCCATTTGTTGATATCGTCAGCCATGTCGCAAACAGAAAAGAGACTGTACGTTACGCGCAGCCCCGATCACCCATTCACGCACTGGAAGAGCTCCTCGAAGACTTTCTTTCTAAAGATAAAAAAGAATAATTCACTGGGTAGGGAATTTTCCGCTGACCGAAACTTCAAAGAAAAGGGAGACAAGGCAGGAAATTGATCCTGCTGTCACAAGAGGTTGACCAAGTTGACTTTGAATCCACAAAAGTATTCAAAGCAAACCAACTGACTGAAAACAGACTCTACAGTTCACCCCGTCGAACCAATCTTTAGCGGATCAGAGCAGAAAAAATGTGTGTTCGCGTGAAGGCAGCTGCCTTGACAAATATGTGTGAGCGATCCTCTGCACACCAAAAAGCAGCATTCATTCACATTACCGCCACTACCCCGTGCGGAGACGGCTGATCACGGGTAAGATACAGATCACATTTGTACGTTGTCTTTGGTAAGGAAAATCAATGAAGTCATCTGCATCCTCTTTGGCTAAATCGCTCTGTTTGTCTGCATTTTTTTACACAGTAGCACTCGTAGGGCTGTCCACTCCGCCAGCACACGCCGCAGAAACTATAAACAAACCAAACATTATTGTGATTATGGGAGACGATGTCGGCTACGGCGACGTCTCCTGCAATGGGGCAACAAAGATCACAACACCGAATATTGATGCTCTTGCTGAACAAGGCCTTCGATTCACCAGTGGATACTGCTCAGCATCAACATGTACACCCACCCGCTACTCATTCCTTACGGGGAGCTACGCGTTTCGAAGAAAAGGCACCGGTATCGCTGCCCCAACTGCTCCGGCGATCATCCAACCTGGAACAGCCACAGTTGCCTCATTGCTTCGTGATGCTGGCTACAACACTGCCGTTGTCGGCAAATGGCATCTTGGGCTGGGCGGACCGAATGGACCTGACTGGAACGGCGAACTCAACCCAGGCCCACTTGAGATTGGCTTTGACACATGCTTCCTTCTCCCCACAACAAATGATCGTGTTCCACAAGTATTCGTCGAAGATCATCGTGTCAAAAACCTAGATTATGATGATCCACTTTGGGTCGGCAAGAAGAACCCATCTGTAGACCAGCCAACAGGTATATCTGCACGCGACACACTGAAAATGGACTGGTCGCACGGACACAACCAGACGATTCACAACGGGATAAGCCGCATCGGTTTCTACACCGGTGGACACGCTGCACGATTTCGTGATGAAGACCTTGCAGATACATGGGTCAAGCAAAGCAAGAAATTTATTCAGAAAGATCGACCGAAAAACCAACCCTTCTTCCTGTTTTTTGCAGCACATGAATGTCATGTTCCTCGAATCGTTCACGAGCGATTTCAGGGCTTGTCACAATTAGGGCCACGAGGCGACGCCATCCTTGAGCTTGATTGGTGTGTCGGTGAATTGACACAAACGCTGGCAGACGAAGGCCTGACGAGCGACACACTGATTGTGTTTTGTAGCGACAATGGCCCAGTCCTCGATGACGGCTACAAAGATCAGGCCATTGAAAAAAATGGTGATCACCACGCAGCCGGCCCTTATTCAGGAGGCAAATACAGTGTCTATGAGGGAGGGACGAGAACTCCTTTTATTACATGCTGGCCCGGCACTATTACCCCAGGCGTGTCGGATGAGATGGTGTGTACGATCGATCTGGCAGCCAGCCTCAATCACCTTGTTGATCACCATATTCACGACAACGCCTGCCTCGATAGTCTTGATGTCAGTGATGCGCTCCTTGGCAAAAAAGGAGCAAAGGGACGAGACCACCTCATTCAACAAGATAATGGAAATAACGGGAACTATGGACTGCGGGTTGGCAAATGGAAATTGCTGCGACACGAACGTGGTAAAGCACGCAATGTCATCGTTGAACAAGAACTCGCAAACACGACGGTCCCGAAATACCAACTTTTTGATCTCGATGCCGATCCAGCAGAAAAGAATAATCTCTACGAGACAGCCACAGAGAAGGCCGAGGCTCTTACGAAACAACTGCAGAACGCAATTGATAACGGTCGAACACGACCAACTGGTCATTAGCAACGGACCGGTTCTACACCATCACACCAGAACGCCACGTGGTATGCATTTCGCTACTTTCAACCTTTGACTAAGACGACAAATGAAACTTCAGGTTTTTTTCCTTCTGTTCGTTATGTGGGGCTCGTTTGCCCAGTGTGCTAAACCTGGAGTTGCATCCCCTGACAAGTGGCCTCGATTCCGTGGGCCTGACGGCACTGGAAAAGCCACTACTGAAAGCATTCCCTCATCATGGACTACTGAAGACTGGACGTGGCAAGCCGATATACCAGGAGTCGGGCATTCCTCTCCTATTATATGGAATGAAAAAATCTATCTGACGTCTGCCGACGAAGAGAGCAAGATACGTCATTTGTTTTGCCACGATCTGCACACTGGTAAGGTCGTGTGGAGTCGTGATTTTCCAGGTGATGTAGAACGCCATCACAAGCAAAATAGCTCCGCATCCAGCACAGTAACGGCCGACTCCCACGGCATCTATTGGCTTTGGGGCACGAGCCAGAACGTTCGGCTTGAAGCCCTGACTCATGACGGAACGTCACGATGGAGCGTTGACCTTGGCCCATATATAGGCCAGCACGGTTTCGGCGGTTCACCCGTGGTCTGGGAAAACGTTGTCATTGTCCCACTCGAGCAGAACACTGAGGGAACTATCGTCGGAATTGATGCCAGCACAGGAAAGATTCGATGGAAGCTACCACGTGACGGCGCCGAGAAGGCAGCCTATTCCACGCCACTTGTTCTGGCAGACGCGAACAACGAACCACAAGTCATCTGCACAAGTAAAGCACATGGCATGTATGCAATTGATCCTCGAACAGGTACCGTCCTCTGGGAAAATAAATGCTTTCCTCTACGAACCGTTGCCTCGCCCATCTACACTGGAAATTTACTGATAGGCACCTGCGGTAGTGGTGGTGGCGGAAGCAACCTTCTTGTTGCTATCAAACCTCCTGCAACAAAAAATGCCTCCAGTAAAATTATCTACGAGATACCTCGTAGTACAGCACCTTACGTTCCAACACCACTGTTTTCTGAAGGCCGTCTCTATCTCTGGGGAGACAAAGGGGTCGTAACGTGTCTTCATGCAGCAAGTGGAGAAATCATCTGGAAGGAACGCGTCGGCGGCAACTTCTCGGTGTCTCCAATACAGATTGGAGAAAATATTCTTAATGTCTCAAGTGACGGAGAGATGGTGACACTTATTGACAATGAGAAGTTTGATGTCACAGGAAGGCGGGACCTTAACGAAGAGTGCCGAGCGACGCCTGCTGTATCGAATGGGTTTCTTTTAGTCAGGACGAAAACCAAACTTTTGTGTATGAATATCTCACCGGACTAGGAACACTCTATTTCAAAAGTTTTTTCCAAATCTTTTTGCCAGTTGATTCCAGCCAAACGTGCTCTTCATTCGACAGCTGCTCGCCAGCCTGCCTTTTCGCAATGAGTGGCTGAATATCCTGAAGCAGCTGCGCGTGGAACTCGATCCGGTTATTTAAGAATGGCCCCCACACAGTATCGTCCTGATAGGTATTCTTATACTTTTTCAGTACTTCGTAGCCGAGACCATCGTAGTACGAAAATTGCTGATACACCTTTTCATCCCAATCGCTCTCGAGCATTTGTTTCATAAGCTCAAAGTGAGTAGCAAACTGGACTGAGGAAAGGGTGACAACGTCTTCGACAGGCTGATCTTCTTTGGTTGGCTGGGCAGCCATTGCAATGGAACTACCAATCAGCCCACATAGCACTGAAGTAACTACCTTCTTCAGAGAGTTACTTATCCACCAGAAATCGTTCAGAAAATAACCCAAAATGTCTCTCTCTAATCAAGCATCGTTTGTTCAAAACAATCTTCCTCGGAGAGGTTTTTTGATGCTTCAACAGGTGAATCCTCCTCAACAGGCTGACGCAACTCGTCCCACAATGAGGGGCCCACCGAGGCATAAAACATCTCGAAAACGTCCAATTCATCTTTTTTTTCTGATGCCATGACAAGTTCCAGAGTGTTGAAAAACCAATTCCACAATTGTGGCAGGACGCTACGCCGAAGCAAGCACTCGCGCAATAGCAAAAAAACGCTGGAATTTAAGGCTTTTTCAAACTACTCGCCGTCTCTCCGAAGGACGCGATCAAAGAATTTATGCATCGCTGGCACTGTTTCAGATGCATGCTGCCGAAAAACACCATGCCCAGCACCATCGATCCGCAGGTAGGTAACGTCCTGAGACTTTTTTTGCTGAAAAAGAGCGTGAAGATCATCACTCTGCTGAACAGGCACTGTTGTGTCCGCAGTACCATGCACCATGAGAAACGGCGGTGAAGAACGTGTCACATACGTAACTGGTGAAGCCAACTCCATGACCCGTTCCGTATCCTCTTCGCCAAAGAGTGCTGCAGCGCGGCCACCACCACTTCGAACTTCTTCTCCCCACAAACGAAAGTTAGTCGGCGTTGCAGCACAGCAAACAGCCTGAACAGCACTCGAGTATTCACGATGCGGGCCATCACCCTTTAGTTCATCTTGCGTCGACGAAAGACCAAGCATCGCCACGAGGTGTGCACCTGCCGAATTGCCATACGCACCAAAGTTATTAACATCAATTGAAAACTCTTCTGCATGGGCGCGTAACCATCGAACAGCACACTTACAGTCGGCAATGCAGTCAAGAATCGTACCCTCATCTACCAGCCGATAGTTAATGGAAGCACACACGTACCCACGAGAGGCATACTCAAGAGGATAGTCTCGAAACACTCCCGAAGCCTTGTCTCCGTTGCGCCATCCTCCACCATGAATAAAAACAATAACTGGACACAGTTCACCTTTACGATTCTTAGGCAACATGAGGTCTATTTTCCATTTTTCATTACCTTCTCGATAGGCGACATTCTCTCGGAGTTCCACATTGTCTGGTATTGAGGAACTGCCAGACACCGTCTGCTCCCTTGCTTCGCGTAATCTCTTGAATAACTGCGCGAGTTCATCTTTATCAATCAATCCACTTGAGTCCTGGTCAACCCGGTCAAAATTAGCCAGCATTTTCCCTTTTGCCTCACTCCGACTAATTGCTCCATCGTCGTCCTCGTCCATCTGCTTCAGAGCCCACTGCATACCCTTCGATTGCTGAGCACCAGCTTTCTGATTTTGGCCAATAAAACCAACCGAAAAACAGAACACGGTGGCAACAAAAATAATAAGAATGCCCTGTTTCACAATTTCCTCTCCTTCAATAAACAGCACTCGACCCCCGAAAAGCACACCGTATCACAGAACGATGCTTTATGAAATCATCTACTGAGCAGCCGGACTGTGAAATCCTGACTGTTCACGAAAGCCATTTGTTTCAGGCTTGCTCGTCCAGTTGCGAATATCCACATCGTTTCCACGAAGGACGCTCTGCGAAATGTAATTCTCACGGGCATGCTTCTTAAGCAGAATTGCTGACCGACCGTCGAGGTCCTCGAGCCGGTTATTGA
>CBFIHW010000104.1:0-10537 GCA_965662325.1 uncultured Pirellulales bacterium
CGCCGTCTGCAGGAATTAGCATTCCTCAATTCCGGTGTCCGAATTGTCTTTACCGATGCTTCAAGCGGCCAGACAGAGGAGTATCACTATGAGCGGGGTGTTGAAGAATTTGTTGAATGGCTGAATAGGTCAAGTGACGCCGTCCACCCAGATGTCATCTGTCTCAGAGGTGAAACAGAGGGTGTTGCCTGGGATATAGCCCTTCAATACACCGGTGACTTTACAGAGAACGTGCATAGTTATGTAAATAACATTTCCACAAATGAAGGTGGAACGCATGTTTCTGGTTTTCGTTCAGCACTCACTCGAAGCCTGAATTCATACGGCAAGAAAACAGGAATTTATAAGGATTTGATACCAACAGGTGATGATGTGCGGGAAGGGATCACAGCTGTTGTGAGCGTGCGAGTCGCTGAGCCACAATTTGAAGGCCAGACAAAGACCAAACTTGGCAATAGTGAAGTTGAAAGCATCATAAACTCAGCTGTGGGTGAGTTCCTTGGGAAATATCTTGAAGAACATCCCAAGAGTGCAAAAGCTATTGTGCAGAAAGGTGTTCTAGCGGCTGAAGCGCGTACCGCTGCCCAGAAAGCCAAGGCACTCCTCCGTGAACGGAAAGGAGCACTCTCGGGTGGTGGTCTGCCAGGGAAGCTTCGTGACTGCACAAGCAAAGATGTTGACAAATGTGAACTTTATCTCGTCGAGGGTGATTCAGCAGGTGGCTCGGCCGAAGGTGGTCGTTTACGTGAATATCAAGCAATTCTTCCTCTTCGAGGAAAAATTATTAATGCGTACAAAAGTCGTGAGGACAAGGTTCTTGCGAACGAAGAAGTGCGAAGTGTTATTTCAGCAATTGGAGCAGGTATTGGGCCTGAAGCAGATCTAACAAAGCGACGATACGATAAAATTGTTATTATGACGGATGCTGATGTCGACGGTTCCCACATCCGTACGCTCTTACTGACCTTTTTCTACAGACAGATGTACCAACTGGTTGTATCTGGTCACGTTTATGTTGCGCAACCACCGCTGTTTCGTGTACGGAACAAGAAGCATGTGTATTATGTGCAAACAGAAGAAGAGATGAAACAACAACTGCTTGACCAAGGCCTCGGAGAAGGTATCTTTTTGCCTGGTGATGGGCGTGAACTCTCTGGTGAAGAGATGCAGAAACTCTGTCTGACGTTGGCCGGATTAGAGGATGCCCTTGTAGCCCTTGAGCGTCGTGGCATCAGTTTGCGTGACCACGCAGATCGCCGCGATTCGGAGACGAAAAAGCTTCCTATGTATCACGTCTTTTTTGGTGCTGAAGAGCATTGGTTTACGAGCCGGGACCAGCTTGAAGCATTTGTTGAATCGAAAGAGAAGATTACAGGTGGTGAATTAGAGGCTGGTAAAGCTGATGAAAACAAGCCGGGCGGGGGTGGCGCAGCCAATCCGGAATCGGCCGAACATCAACTCATTGTTATAGATCTTCATGAGGTCCGTAGTATCAACGCCGGACTCACAGAGCTGGATTCTATGGGATTTGGAATTGAGGCCCTCATGCCGGAGGACCGAACAGGTACAGAAGAGCCCCGCTACACGCTGCGGCGTGGTGAGAACAAAATAGGACTCGACGATCTTCGAGGTCTCCTCACAGCAGTGAGGCGTGCTGGCGAAAAGGGTTTGGCGATTACCCGGTTTAAGGGTCTGGGTGAAATGAATGCTGAAGAACTCCGCGAAACAACGCTTGATCCATCCAATCGAACACTTCTTCGTGTCACGATGGAAGATGCTGCAGCCGCTCACGAACTCTTCCGTACATTGATGGGAGAGAAAGTCGAGCCTCGTCGTGAGTTTATTGAGCGGAATGCTCTCGATGTCAGAAATCTTGACGTGTAGGAAAAATCTACGTGTCTTCGTCAAGAATTTTGATGCGGATATCTTTGAGCCAGACTGCATAGCCATGATCTTGGAACGCCAAGCCTCCGTGCGTGGATCGCTTTCCAGCATTGCCCTCATTTAGATTAGCCTGATTTACCACTTCACCATTTATTGAAACAGTAATCTGATTGTCAACGCAACGAATGTACATATGGTTCCATTCTTGCGGAGAATGTGAAACATTCTTCTTTGGTGCATGACCAGGAATGATCCCTCCAGCAGTATGGTCTCCAAGTTCCGGCTTGGACCAGAGACTATTTTCGTAGAGTTGGACTTCTTTATGATTCCGATCCTCGAGTCGTGAAAGATCTGGAATATGAAAATAGAGACCACTGTTCTGACTCGTACGCCAATCAAACTCAATTTCAAAATCAGTGACGATGACATCTTTTAGGACAAGATAGTTCTCATAGTTTTTCCAGTGTTTGTATTCACGTTCAGGAAGGTGGATCACTCCATTGTCTTTCAATGCCCACGCCCCCTTTGTTGTCCAGTTTTCAGAGAGGTGTCCGTTGACAAGAGGAACCCAATCAGAAGCCAAGGACGGGCTCTCTATGAGAAAAAAACTGCTCGAAAAAAAGAGTATGCAAAGAATAGTATGGACTTTGCTTAGTAACATGAGGTGCTCCCTGTGTAAAAAGATGATACGTAAATGTCCTTGGTTACGTCATGTTTGTGGGCTTACAGACGCTATCGGAGGTAGATAGTGCCATGTATCGAAGGTTGCAGCCTGACCATAATAATGTCCGTTCTCGTCAGAAATATTCCAGATAATAGCCTGATCAATCTTGAAACGTTTGCCAGTCTTGGAAACTCGAATACCGGAATAATCATCGATATACCCATTTTGTCGAGTCCTGTCCAAAAGACTGGCACGCTCATGCCGATGAACCGGCTCGGCTGTTTTCCGAGATGGTGTCTGAACGAATTCTTCCCAAGTCATCTCCCAGAGGCATAGCGCTTTTTTATTCCCATAATTCAGTATGGGGTCTTTCTCAAGTCCATGTGAAACAACAACAAATGGTGCGTCAAATAAACAACGAGCTCGTTCTTCATGGTTGCCGCCAAGCACAAGTAACTCCCTTCCTACAAGGGAAGAGAATGAATTGAAAAGGAGTTCAGTATGTTGGACAAGATCATGCATAATGGAATTCACGAGCAGGACATTGTTTCAGAAGCGGCAACCGACTTACGTATTCGAGACACGAGTACTTCGTGCAACTTAGTAGAGGGTTCTTATCATGACCAATCATAGTGTTACGAATCGATGGCGCATATTTTTTACACTGTGCATGATGGCTCCTGCCTGGACCGTTTCTGATGTATTCGCCCAGTCAATGCAAGACATGGTATTTCAGGACGATTTTAGTAAAGGCAGTACCCGATGGGAAACAACGGATTCTGACTCGTGGACACTGACAAACCAGAATGGTCGTGTGGCTTGGGGGCTCAATAAGCGGAAGAGTGATTACCAGCCAGAGGTTCGGAGCCCACATAATATAGCGTTAGTCCGCGATCTGGACCTTACCGATACTGTTATTGAGTTTGACGTTAAAAGTACTCATGACACCGGTAATCATCGTGACTGCTGTGTGTTCTTTCAATACAAAGACCCAGAACATTTTTATTATGTTCATCTTGGTGCAAAACCCGACCCGCATAGTGGGCAAATTATGATAGTTAATGGTGCGCCCCGTCGAGCGTTAACAAAAAATAAGAATTTGGTTCCATGGGATGATCAATGGCATCACGTGAGACTTGAACGAAATTCAACGAGTGGAAAGATAGCAGTTTTCTTCGATGACATGCAAAAACCACTCATGGAAGCACACGATAAAACATTTACATCAGGCAGAGTCGGAATTGGCTCATTCGATGATATGAATGACTTCTCCTGTGTGAAGATCTATGGGCAGAGAGCGAGTACAGAGCGGTAGTCTTGCGAAGGTAACGTTCCTCATGTGAAATACGCTGGTTATTTACAGACCACCCTATCTCTATAAGGAGTTGCACCCGATGGCAAAGCAGTCAGTCGCTGACCTTGATCCAACTGGCAAAACCGTTCTTGTCCGCGTTGATTTTAATGTCCCTCAGGACAGTAACGGCACAATAACTGATGATCGTCGGATTCGTATGGCCATCCCAACGATACGATCTATTGTTGATCGCGGCGGAAAGGCGATTCTTATGAGCCATCTTGGTCGGCCAAAGGGTGAGGCAAACGCCAAACTTTCACTTGCCCCAGTGGCAAAACGTTTGGGTGAATTGCTTGGAAAACCAGTAGCTCTTGCGACTGATACTGGGGGGAAAGACTCAACGGAAAAGACGCATGCATTGTCATCCGGCGAAGTTCTGGTGCTGGAAAATGTTCGGTTTAATCCAGGAGAAAAAAAGGGAGACGACGCAAATTATGTTGCGGGCATTGCTGACCTGGCAGATGCATATGTAAACGATGCTTTTGGAACCTGCCATCGGACTGAAGCCAGCATGTACGCTGTTCCAAAAGCAATCAAAGAGTCTGGCAAGCCAGCAGTTGTTGGGTTCCTGGTTGAGAAAGAAATTCAGTATCTTTCAGACGCTGTGGGTCAACCAAAGCGACCATTCGTCGCCATTCTAGGTGGAAAAAAGGTGAGTGATAAAATTGCTGTTATTACAAATCTTTTAACGATTTGTGACCATGTTTTGATTGGCGGGGCTATGGCATATACGTTTTCTCTTGCGCAAGGAGGGAAGACGGGCGATTCACTGGTGGAGCCAGATAAATTGGAATTGGCAAAGCAACTGATCCAAGATGGCGGAGATAAACTTGTTCTCCCGGTGGATACCCAGTGTGCAGATAACTTTTCACCAGATGCCAATAAAAAAATAGTAAAGGCTGGTGAAATACCAGACGGCTTCGAGGGTCTTGATATTGGGCCCGATACGGCCACCCGGTATGTTGAAATTATTCGCGGAGCAGGCACCGTTGTCTGGAATGGCCCGATGGGCGTATTTGAAATGCCACCTTTTGATGCTGGTACAAAAGCAGTTGCTGACGCCGTTGCTGCTGCCACAGCTAGTGGTGCAATTACGATTATTGGCGGCGGTGATTCAGCGGCTGCTGTTGAGCAACTTGGCTATGCTGAAAAAGTAAGCCATGTTTCAACAGGTGGTGGAGCCTCCCTCGAAATGCTCGAGGGTAAGGAATTTAAGACCGTTGATATCCTTGATGAGAAGTGATTATTCACGGTCGAGGAATAGCGTGGCGCATGAGGCAAGGGAGAAGCCGTAGTACCTTTTTCTCAACAGCAAGACGATCTCGAAATGCCTTCGTACACCACGTAAAGCATATTGCTTGATATAAAAAACAGTTGCGGGAGAAAAAGTACTTCCGCAACTGTTTTTTATGAGCCTTTTTATTTCTTAGCTGCATCCCATGCTGTTGCCACAGTTATGGCAGAGATAACAATTACCATTACGGACTGTAATTGATCCGCAGTTATCGCAGGCAGGGGCGTCAATCTGAAATTTCGCAAACTGACTCTGTCTGTCGTCGGCACTAGCCTCTGGGTTTTCTGCCATTTTCAGCCCAGCACGCTCAAGCAGAGCGGCTGTTGTTCCGTCCTGCCCTTTTCTTTTGGGAGCTGAGAGTGTCGCTGCACGAGCGGTAACAGAGGCTTTCCCGTTTCGCCCACTGGGGTGTCGCCCTCTACTTGTGGTGAGCTGGCCGCTGGAGTTGTGTTTTCCATTTGTGGCTTCCTGCCCGTTTGAATGCCCGCTCGCCTTCGTGGCGGCGGGCTTGGACTCACTCTCTCCATCATCTCCTGCAGCGGCCTCCCCGCCACTGCTACTGCCTGCTGGTCGATTTGCTTCACGGTACCCAGGCAAGAACTCTGTTCCCATCCAGCGGAAAATATAGTCCACCAAACTCTTCGCGACAGGTATATCAGGGTTTTTAGTGTAGCCCCATGGCTCGAACCGGGTGTGTGAGAACTTCTTGGTATAGACCTCTAGGGGAACACCATATTGCAGGCTCATGGAAACCGCTGTTCCAAACGAGTCCATTAAGCCACCAATCGTGCTGCCTTCTTTTGCCATGGTGATGAAAAGTTCACCCGGGCGACCGTCATCATAAAGACCAACTGTAATGTAGCCTTCATGACCACCAACATTGAACTTATGAGTCACGCTCCTTCGCGTGTCGGGAAGACGTTCTCGTCTCGGTGCCGCAACGGCCTTCTCTGCATTTTTATCACCCTCAGTACTCGTAGACAGTGGCTGACTTTCTTTTGAGCCATCGCGATAGATTGCAATTGCCTTTAGTCCAAGCCGCCAGCCTTCGACATATGCACCGGCAATATCTTCCGGAGTTGTTTCACGCGGCATATTAACCGTCTTCGAAATGGCACCGGAGAGAAATGGTTGGGCTGCTGCCATCATTTTGATGTGTGCCTCCCAGGCAATTGAACGTTTTCCAAGCCGTGGCTTAAACGCACAATCAAAGACAGTCAAATGTTCATCCTGTATCTCAGGACAATCCTCAATGGTGTCATTTTTATCAATATAGGCGAGGATCTTCTCGACTGCTGGTTCTTCATATCCAAGCTTTCTCAATGCCAAAGGTACGGTCTGATTGACAATCTTGAGCATTCCACCGCCAGCGAGCTGCTTGTATTTGACAAGAGCAATATCTGGCTCAATACCAGTCGTATCGCAGTCCATCAAAAAGCTAATTGTACCTGTTGGGGCGAGTACCGTTGCTTGAGCATTCCGATAGCCATGTTGTCGACCATCTGCGAGGACATCATCCCAAATCTGACGCGCCGCATCCCGCAAATGTGTTGGGCAGGCATCATCAATTTTTTCAACGGCGTCACGGTGCATCTGCATGACACGGAGCATTGGTTCACGATTTGCTGCAAAGCCTTCAAATGGACCAACGGCACCAGCCAATTCGGCACTTGTGCGATTGGCTGCACCGTGAAGGATTGCGGTAAGGGCACCACAAAGACCGCGACCAGCATCCGAGTCGTACGCCATGCCATCAGCCATGAGCAGACTTCCCAAATTGGAATAACCAAGACCAAGCGGTCGATAGAGATGGCTGTTTTTGGCAATGCGTGCCGTTGGATAGCTGGCGTGATCAACAAGAATTTCTTGTGCGATAAGAAAGACTCGACACGCTGCAGCGAATCGCTCAACGTCAAATTCGCCATCGGGCTTTCGGAATTTCATCAGGTTGATACTTGCCAAGTTGCATGCAGTATCGTCTAGAAACATGTACTCAGAGCACGGATTGCTCGCATTGATTCGGCCAGAATTTGGACATGTGTGCCAACGATTAATGGTCGTGTCATATTGCACACCCGGATCGCCACATTGCCATGCACACTGCGACATACGGTTCATGATTTCATTGGCTTTGTAAGTTGGGCCAGCTTTCGATGAGTCCGTTACCCAACGAGTCGTCCATGAATCGTTGCGATCGACAGCCTCCATGAATTCGTCGGTTAAACGAACTGAGAGATTTGCGTTCTGAAACAAGATTGAGCTGTATGCTTCACCATTGAAATTGGCGTCGTAACCACCTTTTTCAATCAGAACACGAGCCTTCTTTTCTTCTCTGGACTTACACTCGATGAAATCCATGATGTCTGGGTGAAAGACTTTTAGTGACTGCATTTTTGCAGCACGTCGTGTCTTCCCACCACTTTTGACGACACCAGCAATCTGGTCATAGACCCGCATGAACGAAAGTGGGCCAGATGGACTACCACCTCCCGAGAGTTTTTCTTTTTGGCTTCGAAGAGTCGTTAGGTCGGTGCCAGTGCCAGAGCCAAATTTGAACAACATGGCCTCGCTACGTGCCAGTTCCATGATGTCTTCCATATTGTCTTGGACGCTTTGAATAAAGCAGGCACTTCCTTGTGGATATTCATAGGGATTATCGGGCTGCGTCACATCCCGACTGGTCTGATCCCATCGCCAATTGCACTTGGCTCCTTGAACACCATATTGATGGTACAGCCCGACGTTGAACCAAACTGGAGAGTTGAACGCACCATGCTGATGAACGCATAACCATGCCAGGTCACGATAGAAATTTTCACCATCCTCAGGCGTCTTGAAATACCCGTCTGCGATGCCCCAATCTGAAATGGTGCGAGCAACACGATGGATCAGTTGCTTAACTGAATGTTCTCGTTCTGGAGTGTGGATTTCACCGTAAAAATACTTACTGACGACGACATTGGTAGCGAGTTGACTCCACGCTGCTGGAATTTCACACGCAGCCTGCTCAAACAGAAGCTGACCATTTTCACCCTTGATGGCTGCTGTTCGAAGTTCCCACTCTGTTGTGTCGAACGGACTCTCAACTTCAGTTGGACAGAATGTTGCTTCAATTTCGATTCCCACTCGCTCGGAGGTCGATTGCGGGCCGCCAGATCCTGGATTTTCTTGTGACTGAGAGGCAGACGAAGCGACTTGAGTGGATGAATCGAACTGAGTCATGGGCAAAACTCCTGATAATGTGATGGCCTCAAAAAGGCCTAACAAAGTGTACTCGCGTATAGGTTCTCAACAACCTGTATCGACCGACACACGCGTCTGGAGTGAATCCTTCACTCCGTTAAATTCCTTAAAAACGTTACAAAGATAAAAGGCAGTTCCATCTGCACGCTATCGCAAGATATTGTGGTGTTTACCACTTCGACCACTTGATATGGCAGGGGGGTGAATGTAGCGGCCTCACCGCTCACGTCAAGCAGAAAAAATAGAACCCTTACGAACACCCTATTTGTTGAGTTTTGGAACTCTCCGAGAGGTCTAGGACCAATAACCCGTTGCCGTCAAAAAATAGCTCAAAGGAGGGGTCTCTCTACTTTTTGTCTGATGGTTGAGAGACACTGTCTTCCAGAGGTCATGTTCCCTCTTCATCTTTTTGCCGACACGTTGGAGACGAATCAGTGATAATGCAAAAAGAGGGTTCCGATCCGTGGGAGAGGGTTCGGCTACCGATTGTGAGCAGCAGTATGGGGCGAGCCGAAAATGAGTGAGAAACAACAACTAGCAACAATTCGGGTTCTTTGTCTTGTTGGTGATGCCTATGAGGATCTGGAACTCTGGTATCCAAAACTACGAATCGAAGAAGCAGGTGGACATGTCACACTTGCTGGCTGCCAGCAGGGGTATAAATATGCTGGAAAACATGGCTATCCGTGTGTAAGCGATGCCGCAATCGGGGACATGGAAGCTGGCGATTTCCATGGAATTGTCATTCCGGGAGGTTGGATGCCTGATGGGTTACGTCGCGACCCGAAGGTGCTCCAACTTGTTCGCGATTTTGCCAACCATGGCAAGCTTGTTGCGGCTATTTGTCACGGTGGCTGGATCCCGATATCTGCTGGTGTCTACCGTGGCGTACGAGTGACAGGAAGTCCTGGTATTCAAGACGATCTCATCAATGCCGGAGCTATCTGGGAAGATACCCCGGTTGTTGTTGATCGACATTTTGTCTGCAGTCGTCGCCCCAGTGATCTTCCGGCCTTTGCGTCAGCGATTCTCAGTGTGTTGTCTGACATGACATGATTCTTTCAACGCCATGACTAAACAGAGCATCAGGTGTTTGATAAATCGATATGAAAGTGTTCCTGCAACGATTCAGCGTGATCATGCATAAAACGGCTTTCCAGTCTTATGTTGTTTTTGTTTTCACGTTCACCACTGTCATGACGACTGGTTGCCAGCAGCAGTCTTCGCCGTACTTTGGGACAGTAAAGCCGCGACACGGTCCGCAAGAACTCTGGATAAATAATTCGAGTGAACCAGAGTGGCTTGATCCTGGCCGATGTTCGGATAGTACGGGTGGTGAGATCATCTGGAATACGTTTGAGGGACTGGTTCAGGCTCACCCTGCTACCCTGAAGCCACTTCCAGCAATTGCAACGCATTGGGAGACATCAGATGACGGACGGGTGTACAGATTTTATCTTCGCCCATCGTTCTGGTCAGACGGTCATCCTCTCACGGCAGATGACTTTGTGTTTGCGCTTCAACGTCTTGTTGACCCACAAACAGGAAGTAAATACGCCAGCAACGGTTTTATTTTTCATCAAGGTCTAGCGATTAGTCGGGGTGAAGCAGCAGTCGATACCCTTGGTGTCCGAGCACTTGATCCACACACCTTGGAAATTGAGTTGGTTGATCCTCTGCCCTACTTTCTCAACTTCCTGAGTTTCTACTCATTCATGCCCATTCCGCAGCACCTTCTCCAAAATCTTCAGAAACGTGGTATTGACCAAGATCTGTGGACGCGACCGGAACATGTTGTCTGTAATGGAGCATTTCGGATGACAGATTGGCAGTTTCGACAGCACATGACGTTCGAAAAAAATACGAAATATTGGGATGCAGCTTCTGTCAAACTCAATCGTGTACGCGTTGCCATGGTTGAAAGTTCGACAACGGCAATGAATATGTATGTCGCTGGGGAATTTGATTGGCCGGGTGGAAGTACGTCACTTCCTGCTGAATTTATGGATCATCTCGAGAGATACAAAGATTTCCATAGCCATCCCTATTTGGGTGTGTATTTTTATTGGATCAACACCACGAAACCCCCCCTCGATAA
>CBFIHW010000105.1:0-10486 GCA_965662325.1 uncultured Pirellulales bacterium
AACGAGAGTTCGTGCCGCCGGGGCTCTGGGGTTTGGCAATCTGAATTGATCCGATTCACGTGGCTGCACGGTTGAGTCTGTCCCGAACGGCAGCCCATTCTGGCCCTGAGGGAACCGCGTCAACAATCAGTCGATCGAGTTCACGTTGATCAAGGGCGTGGAGTGTGGCGTAGAGGCTGCGGGCGTACGCGGCGGGGTCATTAGGCATAGGGATGACAACCACCTCTGGAGACGTTGCAAGCGTTTGTACGGCGCTGTCCTCAGGAGAGTTGCACAGCCAGCCTACTCGGTGCCCGTCTTGAATGAACTGCGGAATGATGGAGGGTGCATCCTTGGACAGAGTAAGTTGAGTCTGAGGCGCGTAATGCCGCTGCTGTGTTCCGGGGCTGCGGAGAACTTCATCAGCCGCACTGCCCTGCCCTACTCCAGCTGGTTCTGATTCTGATGAACACACATTCGTTCCTAAAGCTTCTACAAGCTTCTCAGAAGAAATCGGGCCTGGACGCAGAACTTTTGGTGGGTCGACAGTGCAGTCGAGAACCGTTGACTCAAGACCATGTTCGCATGGCCCACCATCAAGAATCATGCCAATTCGATTTCCAATCCCCTCCAGCACATGTTGCGCCGTTGTGGGTGACACTGCTTCAGATCGATTTGCACTTGGAGCCGCTAAAGGGCATTGAGACACTTTGATAAGGTGATGGGTAGCTTTAAGGCTCGGGCATCGCAGCGCAACGGTATGCCCCCCAGCCGTGACGATGTCCGGTACAGCGTCAGCCTTCGGGACAACGAGTGTCAACGGTCCCGGCCAGAATGCAGCGGCCGCTTTCTGGGCTATATCCGGCCACTCATTCGCTAGAGTCTGTGCCATGCTTTCATCTGAAACATGCACGATGAGTGGATTGGTCGCTGGCCGGCCTTTGACGTGGAATATCTGTGCGACTGCATCAGGGTCCATAGCATCTGCTGCCAAGCCGTACACGGTCTCCGTAGGGATAGCCACAAGTTGGCCATTGGCAAGCCGCTCAGCAGCAGCCGCGAGGGCTGCCGCAGTCGCTGGATCAGGCGTCTGGACGTCTTTTGGCCAATTGATCCTGGCAAGGATTGGAAGCGGTGGACGGTGTACGGGAACTGGTGTCATAACGGTGCCGGTTGCAGATACAGGGAACACCGAGCATGATGGCATTTCCTGCAGACTAGGCAACCCGTTTTTTGGAGCTTTTTATCAACATGGCCACACCTTCCTCACAGGGCTCACCCGCCCCCGCTGTTGGAATCATCATGGGTAGTAAATCAGACTGGAAAACGCTTGAGCGTGCGGCAGCCACTCTCAGAGAGCTTGATGTGCCTCATGAATGTGAAATTGTGTCAGCTCATCGCACACCAGAGAAACTCACTGAATATGCCCGCACAGCTGCCGAGCGAGGGTTGAAGGTCATCATTGCAGGTGCTGGCGGCGCAGCCCATCTTCCAGGAATGGTGGCAGCGCAGACGCCATTGCCAGTGCTAGGCGTTCCTGTGGAGTCAGCCGTTCTGCGCGGTGTAGATTCACTTCTGTCAATCGTTCAGATGCCTGCAGGTGTTCCTGTAGGAACTCTGGCAATCGGAGGTGCTGGCGCTGCGAATGCGGCACTCCTTGCCGTTTCAATCCTGTCTCTGAATGACAAAGACCTGAACGATCGTCTTTGTTCGTATCGTCAGTCACAGACAGATCGGGTACTTGCTGATGAGCTTCCTCCTGTTGTGTAATTCGTTGCTGAAAAATGGAAGGTGTCTGCATGGATGATGATGCTGGCCAGTTCGATCCGATCATGCCAGGGACCCTACTTGGGGTTCTTGGAGGTGGTCAGTTAGGTGCGATGTTTGCGGCGGCTGCTCGCCGCATGGGCTATCGAGTCGCCGTGATTACTGATACCAAGGAATGCCCCGCTGCCCGACATGCAGATCGACTGCATGTCGGTAGTTATGATGATCCAACTTTTCTAGCACAGGCAGCCGAAGGACTTTCTGTTGTCACGTTCGAATTTGAGAATGTACCCGCAGCAGCCGGTGAAGCTCTCAAGGCTGCTGTTCCGGTTCGTCCTCATCCTGAGGTGCTTTTCACAACACAGAGCCGTGAACGGGAAAAAGCATTTCTTGTCGAACGAGGTATTCCGTGCGGTCGGCACGCGGTGGTTCGTACCGAGGAGGAGTTGCGAAAAGCGGTTGAGGAGGTTGGTTTGCCGGCTGTTCTGAAAACAGCAGCCTTCGGCTACGACGGAAAAGGTCAGAGGATGCTGAAGGAATCGTCAGACATTCATGATGCATGGGTGAGCCTTGGTGAATTGCCGTGCGTCCTTGAGGAGTGGATTGACTTTCAATGTGAACTGTCAGTGGTTGCGGCCAGAGGGCTCGATGGTGCCGTTGTTGCTTTTCCAGCCATACGAAATGATCACGCAAACCATATTCTTGATGTGAGTTCCTGTCCTGCAGAGTTGCCGGCGGAGGTGCTAGGAGAGGCAGAGCATCTTGCTGCGACGGTGCTCTCAGAGCTTGGTGTGGTCGGTGTTGCTTGCGTGGAATTTTTCCTCACGAAAAATAATAGAGTTTTGGTGAATGAGATTGCTCCACGCACTCACAATTCAGGCCACCTAACGATTGAGGCATGCCCTACCAGTCAGTTTGAGCAGCAGGTGCGAGCAATCTGTGGATTGCCGCTTGGTGTCACAACACCACTCGCTCCGGCGGCAATGGCAAATCTTCTGGGCGATTGTTGGCAATCAGGTGAACCACTGTGGGAGCGTGTTTTTGATATTCCTGGGGCAGGTCTTCATCTTTACGGGAAAGCAGAGCCGAGACCAGGCCGAAAGATGGGTCACATTACAGTTACAGCGAACACAACAGACAAGGCCAAGGCATTGGTGCGTCAGGCAAGGCAAGGCGTGGTTTCTCGTTGAAGAAAAGCAAGCCAGAGACGAGGCTCATTGTGGCTTCAGTAAACGACCTTTCCACGATGTTTTGATTCCAAGCAGGCTGCGGCCAAGAGCAAACCACTGCACTGCCAGAAAAATGCCTATTGCGAGTGGATGAAAGAAGACGCTGCCAGCCGATTGCTTGAAGCGGTTCAGCGTAATCAATCGTGGAAAGTAGCTCAGGGCGAGACCGGAAAATATTCCAATCATCACAATCCAGGATTGGCTGGTGCTACTAACCATGGAGGCGAAGAGAAGTGCAGGTACAACCTCACCTCCACCAAGGAGTAATGTAAATGGGATGATTGTCTTGGGTGATCCGATACCTTCCGTGGCATTCTTGGTGATGCCCTGAAAGACGTCTCGGTTAGTTTCGTACATCCGGCATGACGCAATGTCACTGGCGTCAAAAATGTCTGTTCGAAGCCCAGCTTTGCGGAACGCGCGAGGAAGCATGATTCCGTCATGAAGCGACGACTTGATTGTGGCGTGTCCCCCTGCCCTGTCGTAAGCCGAGCGAGTTGTGATGAAGAGTTGTCCACAGCCTGCTGCAAGTGATGGGTCGTTTGAGAGTCGGCTTCGGGAAAGAGGCAAATAGCCTAGTAAGACAAAATGGATCAACGGCAAAAGTAGCCAGCCGGCTGCTGTCGGTGTTTCCTGGTGGGGGAACCCACTGCCAAGGTCGACGTTTGACTGGTTTAGGAAAGCAACGCTCCGCGCTATTGCATCTGGCTCAATGGTTACATCAGCATCAAGAAATAGGAAGGTGTCAAATCGGGCATGCTCTGCTAACTGGAAGCAGGCGTGCTGCTTTCCGCACCAACCTTGCGGAAGCGTTTTGCCGCGAACAAGTCTTACTCGTGGGTCGCGGTCGTTCCATTGTGACACACGTTGCGCTGTCGAATCTGTACTGGCGTCATCGAGGATAACAAGTTCAAACTCAGCACCCTGGCTTGCAAGGACATTGCAAATAAAGCGATCAATGACTCTTTCTTCGTTTCGTGCGGGTACTAATATCGAAATGGGCTCTGAGCATTCTGCCGTTGGGCTCGTGCAAAAGATTTTGAGATTCTGCCAGGTAAGGACCGCAGGGATGGCAGCAAAAGCGCACGCAGCGATTGCAATGACAGCGAGTGCAACGTCCGTGTCGGTCACGATGACTCCTCTTCATGTGCCGGGTTGAATGTTTTTCCGGAAAGAGTGGAGCGAATGCGTCGAATGATGTCGTACGCACCTCCGACCCCGACGGTGCCCGATGCCAACTCGGTGAACGCGTCTGGGTTCCGAGCAATCGCAGCATCCCGTAATTCGTTCTGTGTCTCTTCGAGTGATTCTTCAAGAACACGGTTCCATGTGTCCGCGCCTCGCTCAGTATGTTGATCGATTCGGTGAGGCTCACCAAAAGAAACGATTGCTTCGGGTAGTCGTTCGTTCCAGAATGGATATTCAAGCGCAAAGGGAATAATTAATCCGCGTTTCGCAACGGCTGCAGCGTGGCCAACTCCAGGCTTGATGGTGACGGGTCGGTAGCGAGGGTCAACAAAATCTCCTTGAGCTGTAACCCAGAAGAACACATCAGGCCGTTCAAGAGCAGCTTTGGCAAGTCTCAGGAAGCGAGCAGCGCCTTTCCATGAGTTCGGTTCAATTCCCAGAAAGCCGATTTTTTCAAGAAAGGAGTATCGCCCCAATGCTGTTGAATCGATCGGTCCATAATTCAGTCGATCGGGAAATAACTTTTGCGCAACTGAAAGAAAGATCAACGGGTCCCACCAACTGGGATGATTTGTGTAGAGAAGCACGGGCTGGTTGGTGATATCTGGAACGGTCGGTCTGCCATTAGATGGTTTCAAGAGTCGAACGGCATGAAAGTGTCGACGCAGGTATCCGCGTACGTACCACATGAACCAGCCGTGTAGATGCGTTGCATATGGCGGTAGAGTGATGTCACGACCCTGCCGCGAAGGGGACTTTTTTGGAGCACCTTCTGGTCCGTTCACGATGCCACACATGGAGTCTGGTTGAGCGTTCCAATAGGCTCGACAATCTGGTCCTGGTCGACACAGTCACCCGCAATCCATCCGGACATCAATACCATTGGCATCCCAGGCCCTGGGTGAGCTGATCCACCCGCCATGTAGAGCCCTTCAACATCGGGTGATCTGTTGGCTGGTTTAAACGCGCCGAGGAACCGGCCGTGGCTGGCAAGACCATAGATCGCACCATCCAAAACATGGTAGCGATCCTGGATGTCCTGAGGTGTGAGTGCTTTTTCAACAACGATGTGCTTTTCAAGATCTTCAAGTCCGGCCGTCTGTTTTAGTTTTTCGATGATGCGGTCTCTATAGGCAGGTAGCATTTCAGACCATTTATGATGAGGTCGAAGATACGGGGTGTGGACGAGTACATAGAGCGACTCGCCACCCGGCGGTGCAACTTCAGGCTCGGTGATCGCAGGAGCGCAGACATAACATGTTGGATCTGGTGCAGGTTCACCTTGCCGATAGATGGCATCGAACTCTTTGTGAGGATCGTCAGAGAAAACGAAGTTGTGGTGGAGTAGTTGATCGTACCGCCGATCAAGGCCTAGGTAGAGGACAACCCCTGAACATGCTGGCTCATAATTTCTCCGTCCGAGGAATCGCTTTTGCGGTCGGCCGTCGAGCAATTCTTGGTGCGTGCGAACACTATCCGAATTACTGACAACTGCCCCGCCCCTGATAGTTTCTCCATCAGCTGTCAGCACGCCAACCGCCCGTTTGTTCTTCACGATTATCTGGCGAATCGCAGTGTTTCTTCGGATCTCAACACCGAGACTCAATGCAAGCTTTGTGAGCGCTTTGGGTACTGCACCCGTGCCGCCGCGTGGGTACCAGACGCCGTCGTTTGATTGCATGTGGGCAATGCCACAAAGAACTGCCGGAGACGACTCCGGGCAACTTCCGACGTATTGCGTGTAGTGATCAAGCATTTGAGCAGCGCGGCTATCTGGCACGTACGATCGAACGGTCCCGGCTACGCTATGCCCCGGTCGCATTCGCATGACTTCGCGGAGCATGGAGATGGTGACGCTTCTTTTGGGGTCGAACATGTCCTTGAGGCCACCGATAGATTTCCAAAAGAAAAAGTCGTCGGATATCTTATGGAGTTTTTTTGCCAAATCCATGAAGCGGGCATATCCGTCCCCTGCTCCCGAACCGGGAGAAAACTTCTCAAGCTCCTTTTTCATCAACTCGACATCAGAATGAAGGTCGAGTGTTGTCCCGTCAGTGAAAAAGCTGCGCCATTGCGGGTCCAGTGGGACGAGATCAAGGGCTTCCTCCAGGGGCTGGTTGGCTTCATCAAATATCCGCTTCAACACTGCTGGAATAGTTAGGATGGTTGGACCCATGTCAAATCGATAACCAGCCTCTTCGTAGACTGCAGCCTTGCCGCCAGTCCAGTCATTCTTGTCGCAGAGCACGACGGCATAGCCTCGGGCAGCAAGCGTGCACGCCGTTGCGAGTCCGCCGAGGCCACCACCAACAACGATAACGCGGTTGTCCACTTCAGCGTCACTGAGTTCTCTCGGAGGGATGTTGTTCTGCACAATTTCTTCAGTCGATGAGTCGCTCATGAGTCCATCGATCGATCGTTCCATTTCACTTTTCCTTTTTGATGACTGGCTCAGAGTCTATGCAATATCCTTAATCACCAGTCTTCACTTGGGCCCATGGAGACTGGTTTATGAACCTTTCCGTCTTGAAAATACTTTTTTCGACGGCATTTTGAGGACTTTTCCGCCTTTGGCCGAATTTAACCACTACTCCCAATCGGTTCAGCAGGGGCGTTTTCTGGAGCCTGCCAAGGCTCGTTTACGTGGCCTGCTGGCTCACATGTCTCATTTGGCATACCGAAATCACGAAGTAACAAATCAGAAGTAATGCGTGCTGATGAATAAATCACAGGTAGTCCGCTGCCAGGATGAGTGCCGCCGCCTACAAGATACATGCCATCGATGTCTTCAAAGCGATTGTGTGGACGCATGTGAAGCATCTGATTTAGGTCGTGCGACAAGTTGAAAGTTGCACCGCGGTATATTGCGTAATCTTCCTGCCAGTCATCAGGAGTAATCATTTTCTCATAACGAATTCGTGGCCGCACATCCTTGATGCCGATCTTTTCAAGTTGATCGATCGCAACTTCGCGAAACGCCGAAGCTTCTTTTTTCCAATTGATGTTCGGGTGCTTATGGCTTACGGGAATAAGGGCGTAGAGCGTGCTCATACCCGGGGGCGCGAGACTCGGGTCGGTAATCGACGCGTTTTGCACATACATCGACGGATCACTGCTTAGCCGATGGTGTCGCTCTATGTCGGCAAGATTTTCTCTATAGTTTTCAGCCAGATAAATGTTGTGGTGGGGAACGGATTCATAGCACCCATCGAGACCGAGGTACAGCATGAAGGTCGAGCAAGAGAACCGTCGTGATGCTATTTTCTTATCACTCCATCGCCGCCGTAATTCATCAGGCACGAGCCGTGTCATTGCTCTGGCGAAGTCAGCATTCACAACCGTTGCGTCGGCTTCGTATGTCGCCTTGGGCGTTGTTACAGAGGTGATTTTTTTTCCGCGAAAATTCATCGATTCAACAGGTTCGCCGTAGTGAATTTCGACGCCCATTTCTTCGGCAATTCGAGCCATCGTGGCAGAGACTTCACCACAGCCTCCCATCGGGTGGAAAACCCCATGCTCGTATTCTAGGAACGACAGAATCGAGAAGAGGCTTGGGCAGCGAAATGGCGACATGCCGAGATATTTTGACTGGAACGTAAAGGCGAGGCGAATACGTTCATCGGAAAAAAATCGACCAAGTTCAGAGTCCAAGCTTTTCCACGGCTTGAGCAGGGGCACAAGTTTCAGCAAATCAGGATTTGCCAAATCGGTCCATCGTTCAAATGGCTTTTCAAGGAACGGCGCAAAGCGAACAAATTTCTCTCGTGTCTCGGTCATGAATCGAGTAAATGCACCGCGATCATTCGGTGAAAGGCGAGCGACGGCATCTTCCATCCTCGCAAGATCTGGTGTTGCCAAAAGATCACCACCCGAGCCAAAGATGAGGCGGTACTGCGGATCGAGTTTAACCATCTCCACTTCTTTGTTGAGGTCATATCCGCACGCGGAGAAGATGTCTGCCAGAACCCGTGGATAGAGGAAGAATGTAGGACCAAGGTCAAACCGAAAGCCGGTTCCGCTCTCAAGCGAACTGGTTCTTCCTCCAGGAGTGTCAAGCCTTTCGAGAACTCGAACTCGTAGGCCTGCTCGTGCCAACAACATTGCCGAGGCAAGGCCGCCTGGGCCGGCACCAACAATTGTGACTGATCGTGTCATATATTCCGGTTTCAATAGGACTTCGTGTCGCCTGCCCTAGCAAAAAAGGCATTTACGCACTCGCCCCACTATAGATCGCCCGAAGGGGCGGTCAAGAATCACGGCGTAGCGAATTCAAAAAGTTTGATTCGCCGAGGTGAAATTATCGATTAGTAGGCCGGATAGTATGCCGGATAGGCCACCCCACGTGCAGGACGATAACGGCCGAAGAGGCCCCTGCGGTAATAGTATGGAGTAACGTATGCGGTTGGTGCGTAGTACGCCGCTGTTGGTGCGTAATATGCGGTTGTTGGGGCATAGTACGAAGTTGTTGGGGCGTAATAGGAAGTAGTCGCAGCCGGAGCATAGTACGCCGTTGTTGCTGGAGCGTAGTAACTCGTCACGCCTACGGAACTGGCCGGAACTGCTGCAACAGGAGCCGAGTATGCTGTCACGGCCGAATATGTGCCAGACGGGGTGTATTGACTGACATAAGGTGCTGGCTGAGCTACAACAGGAGAATAATAGACTACTTGTTGAGCATACCCTGAACCAGCAAGTATCACGCTAGCCACAAAACCCGCGAGTATGAGTGGAAGTCGTCGTATAGTCATGTGAGCGAAGGATTGGGTATGTGACATGTGAGAGACTCCGATGACGAGAACAAGTGACTTTATTTAGTTATAGGATACGCTAGAGGTTGCTAGGTTCGCAAACGGGCGGTAAAGTTCCCGCTGTCGTTTAGGTTTAACCTGTTTTTGACTGCCGTCAATTACTTCATCGAAAAGTCAATAATCAGCGTGAGTGGAGTCAATTTGAGCACTTGCGTACTGTCTCAAGGCGGGGTTCGGACGTGAAAAAATCCCCATCCGAACACCGGACGTCTGATTCGACATCTGGTTTTGTATCGCTGTTGGCGGTTCGGTCGCTCACCGTGCTGAACGATAATATGGCGAGATGGATCGTCATAGGCTTGGGGAAACGAGCTGCAGCATCAGTTGGTACGGCTCCTGCTGCTGTACTGGCCGTCGGAACGGCAGTGTATGTCGTACCATTTGTGCTCTTCGCCTGGCTTGCTGGCTGGCTTGCGGATCGATATTCCAAACGATCTGTTGTGATCAGTTGGAAGTTTGCTGAGATAGTCATCGGCATTGTCGCTGCACTTGCCGTTGCATGGGGTGCTGGGTCTGGTGTCGTGCTCGGAGGTATTCCTCTTGGTCTCTGGCTGTTACTTGGAGTGGTTGGTCTCTTTGGTCTGCAGACCACATTGTTGAACCCAAGCCTGCTTGGAACGATTCCTGAGACCGTGCCTGCGGCAAAACTTTCTTCAGCAAATGGGATTTTCGCGCTTGTCTCACTTGCTGCCACGCTCGTGGGTATGGCGGCTGGTAATTGGTTGGCTGACATCACCTGGCTTACGCCGCAACCCGATGCAGATCGTCCCCTACCCTCTTGGATGATGGATCTTCAGTTTGGATATGCGCTACCAGCGGCAGTAGGACTTTTTTCAATAGCCTCAGCTGGCTGGCTTCTTTCTCTACGACTACCACAAGTTCCGGCTGCTGATCCACAGGCGGTGTTTCCAAAAAATGGAATCGCAAAAACGATAGATGATTTGCGCGGCCTGTGCAGAGTTCGCCAGCTCATTGGTGCAGCGTCAGGAATTGTATTTTTTTGGGGTATTGCTGCAGTCGCGCAGTTGAATGTTGACCAATACGCGTTTGAATCTGGAGCCACCACGCAGGGAGAGGTGACGCCTCTTCTCCTTGCACTTGTTGTTGGTATTGGGGGCGGCAGCCTGCTCGCTGGTCGTTTATCTCGCCAAGGGATCGATGAAAATTCTCAAGTGAATCTTGGCATTGTGCCAATCGGTGGCATCGTTATGTCGATTGCCTGCCTTGCCCTCTCCTTTTCCAGCCATGATATTTTTCAGTCAAATGGGTCTCTTTCCTTTGGTTTGATTACAGCTGCCCTGTGGCTTTTTCTTCTTGGCGTGGGCGCAGGCATGTTTGATGTTCCTCTTGAAGCCTATCTTCAGGAACAAAGCCCACCGGATCGTTTGGGGGCAACATTGGCGTCGACGAATTTGTTGGTATTCACCGGCATGTTGGCTTCATCCCTCGGGTATTACCTGCTGCGAATGCCTGTTGGCACTGAGGAACTGGCGAAGCCACTGTTCTCAGCACGAG
>CBFIHW010000106.1:0-10443 GCA_965662325.1 uncultured Pirellulales bacterium
CCAGTGCGGAGCACCAACATGCCGCGGTTGGATAGTGGACCCGGACGAGTTCCACCTCCTGCCGCCGCAGGAAACTGGCGACGATGGAGCCTCCTTGCAGTCATACTGATCTCTTGTCTGGCAGGCTACGGACTCAGTCGCATTCGGATTGACGATGACCTGCGGTCCCTACTTCGAAGCGTTCGTCCAACAAGTCTGTTCAGCGGCTCTGGGGCAGCCAGTGTTGACGAAGAATTTGCTCTTATCGATGCCATTGGCAATCGCTTCGGTGCACCCGACCGTGATTGCATCATTCGTCTTAAATGCATTGACGGTGACATCTTTCGCGAGCCGGGACTTTCGCAACTCAGAAAGCTTGTCAAAGATCTCGAGGAACTGCCCGACGTGAGTCAGGTTCGCTCAATGTTCGACGTTCGTCGGCAGGGTATTGCTGGGGCACTACTGCCTGTCATTCCCAAGTCAGCCGGCCAGCTCGACCCACAATCAATCACTGACGCACGTGCTCGCGCGCATGAACATCCATTAATCAGTGGCCAACTCCTTTCGGCGGAGGGGTCAACGGCTTTATATATCGTTCGCCTGAACGCGGGCGCTGACCGGCCTCCACACCTTGGACGAGCTGTTGATGCGATTGAATCGACGCTTGCCGCCTTTGACGCAGACGGCATCAGCGTGCAACTCACGGGCCTTCCGGCATTGCGACACCAGGCGGCCCTTGCTCTTCGTCACGACATGCTTATTTTCAACTCACTTGGACTGACGCTCGCTTTTATTCTTTCTGCCACGCTTGCACGCAGTCTTCGTTCGACAGTTGTTGCCTGCGTTCCACCTGCTGTTGGTGCCGTCTGGGCAATGGGAATTCTTGGGCTCTTCGGCGCACCGATAAACATTCTCACCAGCGTTGTACCGTCACTTGCCCTCGTTGTTGGTACATGCGACTCCATCCATTTTATCGAGGATATGCGACGAAGTGTCCGCCGCGGTACCCATCAGATCATTGCTTCAAGTAACGCCATTCGACGAGTTGGTACAGCATGTGGTCTGACCAGCATTGTCACGGCAGTCGGATTCGCATCGCTCGCCGCTGCTCGAATCGAGGCGGTCCGCACGTTTGGCATCGCCGCTGCTGCTGGTGCACTGGCAAGTTTCGCGGCCGTTACACTGCTGACACCACTTCTCGCGTCCACCCAATTCTGCCAGGGGCTTCGGCTCGGCCGATCATGGCGACTCGCGAGCCGCATTGCCGGAACACTGACATCCTTTTCGATTCGTCATGCTCGTCCGATTGCCGCAGTCGGTCTTGTTGGAACGCTCATACTTACTGCAATTGGCATGCAGGTTGATGCAGACAATCGTGTCGTTGACTCTCTTCCGCGACAGGCCGACTCCTCACAGGCACTTATTGCCGTTGATGAAGAGTTTGGGGGTGTCATGGGTATTGACGTTGTTGTTCGTTGGCCAGAGCACGTGAGTTGGCGAAGTGATGAACTACTGGAAGCACTCAATGAAGTTCATGCAATTCTAAACACTGCAGAGGCAACAAGTCGTCCGCTGTCGCTGGCATCAGTCACCAATTCAATGCCGCCTCGAGTACGTCGCAGACTCTCGGCTGATACTGTCAACGAAATGGTTGATCCAGATACAAGAATGGCTATCGTTCGTGCTCGCGTCCGCGACGCTGGATCTCGTCAACTTGAAACAGTCTACGCCGACATTCGCACTGAGCTCGATGCATTGGCTTTGGCGCACAACGGGTGGCAGTTTGACCTTGCAGGCATGTCTGTTATTTCAGCCCGCAATATCCGACAACTGATCACTGATCTCGGTGGCAGCCTGCTTTTGGAAGTAGCGGTAATTGCCATCATTCTTGCCCTCGCCTTTCGATCGCCAGTTGCTGGCATCGTCAGCCTTATTCCAAACGTCTTTCCATTGGCCGTCATCGCAGCTGTCCTTGTATTAACAGGCCGATCCCTCGACCCGGCTACTGTGATTGTGTTTAACGTCTGCCTTGGTCTGGCAGTCGATGACACCGTTCACGTCATGGCTGCACTGGCCAGAAACCGTCGAGAAGGTGTTTCGATTGCCAGTGCGATGCGACGTGCAATAGTCGAAACAGGAAACCCGGTTGTACTCGGTGGACTTGTTCTTGGGGTTGGGTTTGCAGCCGTAACCGTCAGTAGCGTGCCGTCACTCGCAGGTTTTGGACGCCTCGCATGTTCTGCCATTGCTGCTGCAACCGTCGCTGAGCTTATTCTTTTACCTGCTGTCCTCGTCGTCACAGACGATCTTCTTCGAAGCTCTGCCCATCTTGGCAGAGCGTGGAAGCATGATCCTATTTTTGGTCCGGCACCAACCAGTCCTCCTGTTGCCGGCATACCAGCACCATCTGCATAAGCAGCCTGAATCTGATCGCTCGCTTGGTCTTGTCTGGAAGGTGTCCGAAAAGGCGATCCCACAAACTACCTGACATGCGGCCTCTCAGAACGCACAGCGATTCAGATTCTCATATTGGCATGTGTCGTCTGAAAAAAAGAGAAGGACATACGTACTGAAAACAACCACGCTCCTGCCGCAGCATATAAACATTTCTGATCTTCGAGAGTAGAAAAAAAGGGGCTTTTTATTCGCCCTTCACCTCTGAACCATGAGGCACTCACGATGGCACGCAAAGCTCGACTGTCGACTCAACAAAGACACGTCCATCTCCTTCACGAGTCGCTTGAAAATCGTTACTTGATGACAGCCGATCTTTCGAACGGAGATTTTTCTGAAGGACTTGCTGGCTGGACTGTGCAAGCAACAGAAACTGCACAGGTTGAGGTCGTTACCGTGGGAGACCCTGGCGTTCTCCTCACGCCCACTGACACTGGTACGGCTGAAATCATACAGCGGGTATCAGTTACACCAGGAACTGCCTATCGACTTTCTTTCACCTTGAACAGCAGCAGCGAGAGCTATGCCTATGCAGGCGTGCGTGGCCATGCCGGAAAATGGTCGGAACTCTCTACAGGAGAGAATAAAGCTGGGAGATACTCACTCGAATTTGAAACACATTCAGATGTATCTGAAGCCACAATATTTGCGCAGGCTTATCGTCAGCAAACGGCACCTGTCAGTATTGATGACATTCAACTTGCCCTGGTTGATTCGCCTCCAGTCTCACCAGAACCCGAACCACCGACTGAAACACCAATAGAGCCACCTCAAGAGCCACCAATCGAACCACCGACTGAAACACCTCCTCCAAGCACGGGTGATTCCCTTCTAGAAAACGGTGACTTTGAATCTGATCTCAGTGGTTGGAACAACATCAGTACCGCCGGTGGAAAAGCTGAAACCATTCCAAGTGGTGCCGGGAGCGCATTGCAGCTTTCACCAAGTGCGGAAGGAACAGCCGCTCTTCTCCAACAGGTCGCAGTTGAACCCTCCACCAGCTACCGATTGTCTTTCTCACTTGAGAGTGATGGTGGGAGCTATGGCTACGCCGGCGTGCGTGGACATACCGGAAAATGGTCTGAAATTTCAGTTGGTGACAACGTATCAGGGCGGCAGACGCTCGACTTTGTGACGGATGCAAATGTGTCTGAAGTCACTGTCTTTCTCCAGGCCTATCGTCAACAAACAGCACCGATTGTCGTCGATGACATTCGTCTCGAAGCCAGCAACGGCGCTCCGGCCCCAGACCCCGTCAGCCCACCACCAACAGACACAACTCCACCAGATGTATCACCGCCAGATGTATCACCACCAGATACAGCTCCACCGGAAGATCTCCCTCCTCGGGTTGATGGCAATCTTGTCCGGAATGCGGACTTCTCCATTGGCGACCTCTCTGGCTGGCAGTTTTCCGGGCCTGCAGGTGCAGCAACGCTCAGTGATGGAGTCTTGAAACTTGATGCCACGCCGGAGAACACGGTCCGCGTTGAGCAGATGATTTCGGGCCTTCGACCAGAGACTCGTTACAGCTTTACCGTGAAACTTCGCTCCCTAGAGGGTGCATGGGCATCGTTCGGTGTCGACTCAGGCACTCAGTACGCAAAGACCAATTCTGCCGCTGGAGATGATTGGCAGGAAAAACGTTTTACCTTTTACACGGCTGCTGACAGCACCCAGGTACGACTTTTTCTTGAAAGTTACATGGGACAACCCGGTCCCGTATTTTTTGATGATGTAAAAATCGTTGAAGGCAAACTCACACCAGTGACTCCTCCAGATGAAGGTTGGTTTACGCTGCCTGCACCACGAGCATTAGTCAACGCTGGTGAAGAGATGTTGCTGAACAGTGACTTCGCGGACGGGCTCACCGGTTGGGTGCGTGATCATGCTGAAATAACAAACAACACGGTCACACTCATCTCAACCTCTGATGAGTCCGCGAGACTCGTACAGGACATTCCTTTTGCGCTTGCACCTGACACAGAGTACCGCCTTGAGGCAATCGTTCGCGGAGGAGGTCCAGGTGCAACTCTTTCAGTTGCTGGGCGAGACGGACTCACCGCATCTGTGCAGATCGAAGAAGGAGAAACTCGACGAGTTGTTCTGCCATTCACAACTCTCGACGAGTTGTTTTGCCATTCACAACATCGTCTGGATATGAAACGATTCGTGTCATGCTCGAACAGTACAAGGCGAGCCCAGGAATCCTGACTATTGAATCTGTTTCACTTCTCGCACAGGGCAACGAGTGGATCGATACTCCAAACCCGATCCCCACGCCAACCACTGAAGTACTCTTTGACGATTTCAGCGGCCCGCTTGATCAGGAACGATGGCTGATTGTCGACAAGGCATGGGGTGGTGATAACGGAGGGCTTGTTCCCGAAAATGTTGAGCTTGCGGACGGCAAACTCTTGCTCCGTGCAAATGGCGACGACTACACCGGAGACGTTGTTGGCCACGGGGATCGGACAACCCGCGTCGGTGCCGGCATTGCCACCCGTGACTACTATGCGTCCGGCCGCTACGAAGTGCGTGCCCGCGTCCCACAGGTCCTCGGTGCAGCATCTGCCTTCTGGACATTTCATTACATCGAATATGGACCAAACGATGAGGGCTTTTGGGAAGAACCGAGCAAAATCCGAAACTCTGAAATCGACTGGGAATTTCCTACCGCCCTTCAAACAGGAACTGATGATGATCCGATTTCATATGACTACGCCCGCGTAAACAGTTGGGGCGGAAAACTCGGTGGCGAAGGAGCACACCACCCAGGTCGAGTAGAAATCATCAATGATGGCGAGTACCACACCTACACCATCGACTGGCATGCAGGAGGCGATGGTGAAGTGCCACGAGTCATCTGGCTTATTGATGGCGAAGAAGTCTACCGCCATGAAGGAAATGAATTCGGTCAGGATAATATTCCATATCGAGCATCTCGATTCTGGCTGGGAATCTGGTTCCCAGCTGCAGGCTTCAAGGAACGTATTGATGGGGAGACGGTATCCCGAGTTGGCTGGGCCGGAGATCCAAACTTCGATCAGGCAACGCTTGAAATTGATTGGGTTCGCGTAACGCCGTTCAATGAAGCGAATGATCGCTACGAACCAGAGACATGGCCAAATGGATTTTATGCAACTCCAGACGAATACCCCGAGCTGTAACATCGACTGATTCATATCGCATGAGGTTAACTCGCAGCCTCAGCCACCAACTCTCCCTGCCTATGCACCTCATTATGAGGTGTTAATCAAACCTGCTATCTTGATGCAGTTCCGGGGAAAGAATCTTCAAAAGGCTCGCAAGTGATTCGTACACACGATGAGTTGGCAGTCGACTCTTTCAAGAGAACATCTCATAAAAACAGCATGCCGTCTCTGCGTGGTACTGCTGCACTGATTGTTAGCGAGAAGAAAAACATGAACCATTTTTTTACGACGACGCTGTTTTTTACGACGCTTGCTGCAAGCCTCTGTACGCACACGCTCTGCCACGCAGCGGTCAGCCTCCCCGGTTTTTTCAGCGACCACATGGTTCTGCAGCAAGAGAGTGAAATTCCAGTATGGGGCTGGTGCGAACCGGGCGAAGATATCCGTGTGACACTCGGCGGCAACGATGCCACAACCACCGGCAACAGCAGCGGAACGTGGCGGATCACCTTACCCGCAATGTTTGCACAAACAGAGCCTTTGACCCTTCGTGTTGAAGGAACAAATACACTCGAAATAAAAGATGTTCTGATTGGTGAGGTCTGGCTGTGCAGCGGCCAGTCGAATATGGAGTGGACGGTTGATCGATCGACGAACCGAGACGCTGAAATCGCTGCCGCAGACTACCCCCTCATTCGTCACATGAAGGTTGCACGACGTTCTTCGACCACACCTCTCGATGATATCGAGGCCGACTGGACGGTCTGCTCGCCACAAGTGGCTGGCAGCTATACCGCAGCTGGTTACTTCATGGCCAGAACGCTTCATAAAGAACTTGGTGTGCCTGTTGGACTGATCAATTCCTCGTGGGGTGGGACGCGTGTCGAACCCTGGACACCTCCTGTCGGTTTTGAAAACGTTCCGAAACTACAAAGCATTTACCAGTCGGTCATCGGCCGCACCCCTGGCACAAAGCAGTACCAAAACCGACTTCAGCAATTTATCAATTCCAACAAAGCCTGGAACCAGCAGGCTGAAAGCTCACTCACAAAGAACGAAGCAGTCAAACCAAGCCCGACCTTCCCTCAAGAGCTCAAACCATTTACCAGCCATCAAGACCCAACGATGCTCTACAACGGCATGATCCATGGCCTTGTCGGATTCCCGATTCGTGGTGCCATCTGGTACCAAGGTGAATCGAACCACACGGAGGGCATGCTCTACTTTGAAAAGAAAAAGGCCCTTATTGCAGGATGGCGAAACCTGTGGGGCCAAGGCGATTTCCCGTTTTATTACGTTCAGATTGCACCGTACCAATATGGCAATGAAGACGGAACAGTTTTGGCACGGTTTTGGGAAGCACAAGCCGCTGTAGAGCAACTTCCAAATACAGGCATGGTTGTCATCAATGACATCGCGACGCCGAACGACATCCACCCACCCAACAAGCAAGACGTTGGAAATCGACTTGCAATGCTTGCGCTAAAAAACAATTACGGCAGAACTGACATTGTTGCAGACAGTCCAGAATTTGATTCGTTCCAACTGGTAGGTGAGAAGCTTGTTGTCACATTTAAGAATACGGGTGGCGGTCTGACGACACGAGACAAACAGGCCCCTACTCACTTTGAACTCGTTGGCCCCGGTGCTGGTGGATTTGTACCTGCAACGGCTGCCATTGAGGGCGACACCGTTGTTCTTGCAGCAGAAGGTGTTCCTGTACCGACGGCATTCCGATTCGCGTGGGATAAACTCGCCGAACCAAATCTCATCGGAGGGACCGGACTGCCTGCTGGAGCCTGTCGAGCTGGCGTGGTGCCTGATTACCTCGGCCTCAATTCACTTGGCAAGGAATATGAACTTGTTTACGAACTCGACCTGAATGAACTGCAAGGCACGATTGACTATTCGATTGATCACAGTGAGGACATCGCTGGCTTTGACCGAATTGGATACCTCGTAGAACTTGAATCGAGTGCTTACGGCAATCAGGCACTCTTTGTTTCAATGGACGCATTCACAGATGACATCAAAAAAATTGCTGTACCACAAGCCAGCGCTGAAGTGTCTTTCCAACAATCAGTCCAAGGTCTCGAATCTGTTTCCACTGTGAGTTCGCTCAACCACAAAAACATCGAAGGCAATATCGAGTTCTGGCCAAACAATTACGCGCAGCAAAACGCGGCGAATGTTCCAGGGGCTTCGAATTCACTTTTTGACTTTGGTGACAGCATGGCAGAACCCGTAGACGGCTACGGTTCGATGCAGGTCCATAACACCGAGGGCAAGCAGACACTTTTCGCTTTCAACCATTGGCGGATGGGACAAGCGGCCGACCTTGGCATTGGAAACAGTACTGGCTCAACCCGTGACTGGACATTTACGAGAAATGCTGGTGACTACTCAAGCAAACGTCTTCGGATCTACGTGCGACCAACGACTGGTCGCTGAATAGTGCCGTCGATTCAAATTGGCCTAAAAGATTCAAAGTTGACTAAAAAGCGCGCAAACGAAAGCCGTCTCTCCGCATTTCAAACTCGTGACCTACTAGTGTGTGTTGAGAACATCGATCAATCGAAATGTTTTCATTCGGACTGACCAGTCAGCTGACAAGGCCGGATCAGCACCTGTTTCATTGAACGATCGCTCATCCATATAGAGCACGCTCACAGACAGGCTTTCAAGTTGCGTCTCTGGTAATGTCAACGCGAGCGTCGGATTTCGCACAACTCCAGCAACTTCGTTTTGATCCACATTCCGAAGTGAAATCTGCTCAACATCAAACCGAAGGCTCCCATCTTGAATTGTGGGCAGGGTACATATCACGACAACGTTACCACCTTCTTTTTCAATACTCGCTTCCACATAGTTCTCATAGGGATCGTCTTCCGACTCCCACCGCCAGACACGTCGTGGCTCACCCTGTTCATGAATTGCGTTTGCATGACATCCAGTGACTATCAATGCCATTGCCGCAGCTACGACGAGGCTATTACTGGAAACACCTTGCACCGATGCGGTCATTCCACACCCCAAGCTAAAAGAACGTTTGTCACCTTTCACACCAAGGAGCCTTCGCTTTGGAGCGTACGCCCCCAGCCACAAAGGCCCGGCACACAAAACCAGGAAGCAGAAAAAGTTATACCACTGGCAAAGATTCACAATATCTATTTTCTGCTCGCCACACTACCGGCAGATGATCGAGTTTTCCTGCGCATCCATGCTGAGATGGTGCTACGATAGAGATCTCGATCATATCCCGCCTTCCCGCCTTCCCGCCTTGCGATCGACCTCATGAACAACGACCAATTGTTCGACGAAATGTGGGGCCACGATGCCACACTACGAGACGCCTATGCCGCGTTCAATGGCTGGCTTGAAAATGAAGAACCAGCTCGACTACGGAAGAAACAGACGCAAGCAGAAGGTCTTTTTCGGTTAACTGGCATCACGTTCAACGTCTATGGAGAGAGCGGCAAGGAAAGTAGCACGGAGAGACTCATCCCCTTTGATATCATTCCGCGGATTATTTCTGGGCGGGAATGGTCGCGTCTTACTACTGGCATCACACAGCGAGTCCAGGCACTGAATGCCTTTCTTCATGACATCTATCACCGGCAAGAGATCATTCGATCCGGGCGACTTCCAGCCGACCTTGTTACACACAATGAAGCATTCCTCCCAAAAATGCTCGGTGTAACTCCACCAGGAAACGTCTACACGCACGTTGTCGGCATTGACCTTATCCGTACCGGCCCAGATGAATTCTTTGTTCTCGAAGACAATGCTCGAACCCCGTCAGGCGTGAGTTATATGCTTGAAAACCGAGCAACGATGCTGCACATGTTTCCAGAACTGTTTTCTCAGAATCGTGTTCAATCGGTAGAGAATTACCCACGGCAGCTCTACCGATCGTTGGCAGCATGCGCCCCTGCCGCATCCAACAATCCACCAACTGTGGCGGTACTCACACCGGGGATCTACAACTCTGCCTATTACGAGCACAGTTTTCTTGCCGACAAGATGGGTGTTGAACTTGTTGAAGGGCACGACCTAAGAGTCCTCGACGGCCGAGTCGCCATGCGTACAACGCGTGGGTACAAACCGATCGATGTTCTGTACCGCCGGGTCGACGACGACTTTCTTGATCCATTGAATTTTCGTACTGAATCAACCTTAGGGGTATCCGGCATTCTCGACGTGTATCGCTCAGGTGGAATCACAATCGCCAATGCTCCAGGCACTGGCATTGCTGATGACAAGGCTATCTACTCATACATGCCCGAAATCATTGAGTTTTATACAGGCGAAAAGCCACTGCTAAACAACGTGCCAACATGGCGATGCAGTGAGCCCGAAAGCCTGAACTACGTGCTTGAGAATCTTTCCGAACTTGTCGTCAAAGAAGTCCATGGTTCGGGTGGTTACGGCATGCTCATTGGCCCAGCCTCATCAAAGCGAGAATTAGCCAACTTCCAAAAGAAGCTCAAAGCCAAACCGGGCAATTACATTGCACAACCGCTTCTCTCACTTTCAACTGTGCCAATTTTCACAAAATCTGGCCTTACGCCACGACACGTGGACCTCCGTCCATTTGTTTTGGTTTCACCTCAAGGAGTTGATATTACACCGGGCGGCCTTACCCGAGTTGCGCTCAAAAAAGGAAGCGTCGTCGTCAATTCGTCACAAGGTGGCGGCACCAAAGACACCTGGGTACTGGAGGACTGAAACCATGTTGGGAAAAACAGCAGGTGGCCTCTTCTGGATGTTCCGGTATCTTGAGCGGTCCGAAAATACAGCCCGTCTCATTGAAGCCGGACAACACATCGCGCTCACCCAGTCAAAGACTGCTGGC
>CBFIHW010000107.1:0-10358 GCA_965662325.1 uncultured Pirellulales bacterium
GGAACCGGAGCACCGTTTCCAGAGTAATCCACTTCGTCGTGGCAGCAGCAGTCACCGCAACTGGTTTCCACCGAAGCGGCAGCCGGAAGGATATCCGCATCGCCGCAACACTGACCGCCCATCGCTGGACAAACCAGCACGGAAACGCAAATCAGTAGGTGAAGCAGGCGATGAAACAACGGACACTCGGTCGGGCCTAGAGTTGGACAACAGCAGGTCTATATCATCATCTTTATGTGGTTCTGCGTCAAGTTGAATGAGCGGACGGAGGAGTTGTTGGAGCCTTTTCTAAGACTGCCAGTCTCGGTTCTGACGGTCATCGTGGGGTATGCCCGAGCAAGACTCCAAGAATCGATCAATCCGCTGGACGGCCATCTACCACATAACACCTGAAGTAAGAGTTGGCCCATGTAGGCCCATGTAGGTGGCATTTCTGACACTGCCGGATTTGGCATCACCTTTTGCATCAACACGCTCGTCATGGTGTCAACGTATGGCCGAGAATATCGGGGATCTGCCGATGCCTCGACAGTTCCTCATCCCGTTCGCGACAAGTTCGTGTCGCAGCATGCCCTGCTTTGGCCTATTCCGAGAGGCCCTGTCGAGAATACCCATTCGCGGTCTACGAAACCGAAGGTTACTGGTTCGAATCCAGTGGGGTGTACTTCAATTGACGAAGGTCGTCGGAGCCCACTCTGGCGGCCTTTTTCTGTTTCAGTTCTGTCGTCCCAAGTGCAATGAGATCAAAGGGTTGGCGAAATTTGGCCATCAGTTCGCCGTATCACCACGTCGAGTTCGAAAGTACGAAATCGAGCAATCGGCGTTTTGCACTGGCTGACTGCTTTTCAGAAATCACCTTTCATCTTCACGGATTCCGCCGTGACAAAGAGGGAGTGCGAGTCCTTGCTGCGACAACGACAAGATTAGAGCGACAGTAAAATTCTCTCGTCACAGTCACAGACTTATTCCAAATCCGCGACAACGACGAAGGCTAGGAAATAGTTAAGATCACCCTCGTCGCTGCCACAGACTCTCCTGACACCATGAAGTGTGAGTGATACCAAAGCACTCCATGAATAAATCAGAGATTCTTTTTTTTCTCTCGTTTTCGACCCTTTTCTAGAAACCGATTCTCAACCTAAATACTCACTCACATAATTAGATGATTTGATTATTTCCTAACGTCTAAACGTTTTTTGTTATTTGATAACTAAATGATCTATTTACTGTTTTTCTCCATTTTCTTTTGAAGGTGGTGGATGGACGCGATAGCAATTAAGACAACGCCCTTTCCAAAACCTTCATTACTTTCGCCAATGTTTCATCACTGGTCAGCGACCTTGTGACAAAGTTATTGTCGATGTTTCCTGAATAGCGTGGATCAACACGCCAACTTCCACCTTCGATCATGTGTCCTAGTCTTGATCGCCCCATTCCTCTTCCCGGTTCATACGTCCAACCAACGACCACAATCGTATCTCCTTTGGTCAACAACCATTCCAACCAGTTCAGATCGTAGTCTCTGGTTTTGATGATTCCCTCTGGTAACGCGAGTAAATTTCCAAGGTGCTTTGGCTGAACATTCACAGTCAGAAGTTGATTTGCTTTTGAGCGATACGGTGACACGATTACTTCCGTTGTCTCCGTTACTGATTTCATTATTGCGTTTGCTTGTTGCTCCGCTGATCCACCATAGAAACCAAATGATCCAATCAAATCTTCATCATTCAGAAGTGCCTGAATCTCTGGCGAGTTTGCTATGGCTTCAGCGACGATTGCTTTTACCTCGCTTCGTACTCTTCCTGCGTTTCCTCTTATCCTTTTTTCGATTTCTTCGATTGCTGCCTTCGTTATGGCAGATTCCCAATCTTTTGAGTTCAGTGACAAATTCAGTTTCATCACAGTACACCCTCCCTTTTATTGCCTCCTCCAATTCGGGGTTTATGTTTTCAGGAATGCTACACAGCACGCTTCCTCTCCAAAAACGATCTTGAACGTCATCAGAGTCAACGACTAAATGACAGAAACCAAATCGTTTGTATGTCTTTCCAAGCTCCCTAGACAAATGCCTTTCTGTGGATTTGTTGTGATAGTAAGAAAAATAATCATCTTTGTTCTCTAAAAAGTGTGTGAATTGTTCTGGCGTTTTGATCGTTGGTAATTTGATGAGAAACGCTCTGGCGACGAAGTAAATAAACACTCCATACATGTCAGAAATATTTTTGAGAATCTCCATCATTGATCTAAACAGACCGTCACCTTTGCAATCAGGATGAACGTAAATTCCCATAAGGTGAACAGCGTGACACTGGTTCTCATAATTGGTCAGCCACTTCAAACCGCCAACGTCCATCTCCATCACGCCCATAACTCTCTCACCAAGATCGTCCCAAAAGACAAAGTGTTGTAGATCAGGACTCTTGTAAAACTCTGCGAACTTCTCGCGGAACTTTATTGAGGGTGAGTTTTCGTATTCAACCTGCGAAGCGTTGTCGTTTTCTGTAAACATGATCAACGCCTCTTTTGATACTTGGCGTTTTTGATCAATCGTTTAGCGAGAACTTCATCACCGTCGCACATATCCAAAAGTTTCTTCGCGGTCTTTTGAAACTGTGCCTTGTCTTCCCACTTCCGATCATCCATTCGCCCAATCGTTGACTGAATAACTTGGTCACTAATCCAACGCCCTTCCTCGTTCATCTTGCCAACGAAGAATGAATTGGAATGGTAGAAACCGTATTTGTTCGCAAGCTGTCGCACTCTGTCAGCGTGTGTTGTGTCTTCGTCATAGCTCATCTGTAAAACTCCTTCACTTTCGTGTTGATCTCGTTTACAAATTCACCACAACTTTTTTCCATCATCTTGATAATGAAATTATTTGAGTTCCTGTCTGTTGAGTAAGTCAGGATTTGTGGAATCCCGTCCACTTCATGCCACTGACAATCCAACGTGATTCCATAACTTGTTTCACGTTCTTCACCGTTAGTCCTCGCTAGAAGAATCTCCAAATCATTTCCGTATTTCTTGCGAATCTTCTCGCGTCTAAATGATCCACTCGCATAAATCTGGAACGACTGTTCCAACTTCTTGCTGTCAATGTCGAAGTGGATCGCTGACGTTTTTGACAATCCATTGAGAAGATCAAACTTGATCTTTGAAGCCTCGCGGACTGACTTCTCTAACGCCTCACCAAAGCGATGAGCCTCATCAGGACAGAGTTCCAACGCTAGGCTTTCTTCCCTGTCTAATGAATGAATTTTCTTACTTAACGAGCAATCTCTGATACTGCCCACGATGTAACGAAGTGCGATCTGTTCACAGTGTCGCAGTGTAGCCTTGGACAAAACTCTGTTGACGTTGTTAGCCAAATTGTCCTGTGGCTTTATGGCGGTTACTGAATGTTCTCTCATGTGTTATCTCCAAAGTAAAAAACAACCCTTTACTTTCGATATACACCAAAAGAGGCTTCTGACCGTCCAAACGTAACCAAAAAATCTTTTAATGATTTGATAGAGAAGAAGAGTCACGGTGAACCAACTGAAACAGAAGTTTTTTTGATCCTCGATCTAGTCGAGAAGAGTCTTCTGATTTTTGAAACTGGAACACCGCGACCTTCATCTTTTACAACATAAAACTTTAACTAGGAGTCAATGGACACCTACTTAATAATATCCATGAGAGCCAAAAATAACCCGACTCTCTTTGATAATTTTGTTAGAGAATACGATCTTGATTGTTAGAGCGAGACACTCCACCACCAGCCAACTTTTAGATTGTCAATGAACTGTGAGCAATAAACTGCGATTCTTAAAAAGGTGTTCAGTTTTGTTGCTCTTATAGGGCGATGGTGAAGGTTTCGCCAACCTATTTTTCAACTTCGATAATCAAATCACTGTTGATTGATAATTAGTATTCATCTTCATTGATACATTGATGGGTAGTGGTGTTGTGGTTAGACACTCTTCCTCCCTCACCCTCGTAGGCAAGTCATAATCAATAATTTTTTTAGTGATTACATTTTTAAGAATTTGCTTTTCAGTATTCGCTGAATAAATGGAATCGTGGATCGTGAAGAATGGTGACTTACTTTTAGTCATAAAGTCCCTCACTATCCCGCCAAACATGATTTGTGTTTCGTGCCATTGGAGGAACTTTGTCATCTCTTTGTGTGAATCTTCCTTGATTTTCAGGACTGTATCCGCATACCTCGGAAAAGACACTTGGAAGGTTTTGAACAGTTCCATCTTCCTCATTGACTCGTTTGTTTTATTCAGCATTGATAAGAAATCAGTCTTGGCTTCATCCCTTGATTCATAGCGTGGGCATTGTTCTGCCATGTACTCGTAAATCTCACCACGCGAACACAATGAATAATATTTTTCATTCTCATAATCAGATATTTCATTTATTTTCTGACGAGTTAGGAGTGCTGGTTGAAAGTTAGCGAAGTCAAAACCAACAACGCCCCATCCATTACAACTCAAATACTTACGAACACTCTTTGATAAATTTGTAAGTGGCGAATGATAACGCCCATAGTCATCGACCTTACTCCACCAACTCTTTGCTGACATCGTGGCGATATGATAACGCTGCTGATCAGGCCAAGAAGACAAGTCACACACAGCGTCTAATTCATCAACTTTGTTTTCTGGCAAAGCAAAAGCACCAAGGAACCTTTCCGCTGCCAAATACTCTTCGTTGTGTTCACCGCCATCACTACCAACAACACAATGAAATTTTTTCTTATTAAGTCTTTGCTTCACGCTGAAAAGTTTCAGCGGAGCGTTCCACCATTTAGACTGCAATCGGAATGAGTACGGGAATTTTTTCCCCGCGAAATTTGAGTAATGTGGATTTCTTTCAATCCATCCATCTCGCTCCAAGTTCGCACAGATTTTACGATAGTCAGAGGTGATCGACCTCAAATCATAAGAGTGAAAGTTGATCCAATTTCCTTGA
This sequence comes from uncultured Pirellulales bacterium, assembly GCA_965662325.1. Classification (GTDB taxonomy): domain Bacteria; phylum Planctomycetota; class Planctomycetia; order Pirellulales; family UBA1268; genus UBA1268. The sequence goes on from CBFIHW010000107.1 coordinate 4,963, forward strand.
AGGTTTCGTGGATCGGTTGGTCTGCCTTTCAACTTATGTTTTGAACGAAAGTCTGAACATCGTTTGATATTTTCACTGACAATACGAGAAACAATTTTCAAAGCGTACTTGCTATTTCTGTATTCAGTTTCAATCAAAGCCTGTGGAACTAGAACGAACATGGCAACCTCACAAAGCCAAACGAAAAAGATTTGGCACAAGAGGATTAAAAGGAATGACGCTCTCTTCTGTGTCTTTGGCTAACAGAATATTATTCGTCGTTTCCTCTCTGCTATCCGTGATGACACCAACATATCTGTAGTAGTCCTCGGAGATATTGAAGAAAGGAAAGTCCTTATCATCCTTGATGTGTTGAGCAAACTTCTTGACTCGCTCCAAGGTCAGTTCAACGCCACTGTAAGCAACACAGTCTGATGTCGTATCAATTATTTTGTTGTCGATCATCAGCCAAGAGTGCAGACCTGCGAAACCATCTCGATAGAGAAAGTATCCGTACATTAGTTTCACTCTATCGTCAGCATTCAAATAAAGCCTCAACGCATTCTCAAAACATAGAGTGTTTAGACCAGCACAGATTGAATCCGTCGCAGGATACAACTTCTGATTTTCGCAAAGGTCAACAAAACTCATAAAGTTATTGAGTGAAGGCTTATACTCTTCAACCTTTTTCACATAGTGATCTCCAAAGTTTATCTTGGGCTTCCTTCTCATTGTTCAACACCATGCCTTTCTTTAGAAATCGTCGCTTCAACAAGTGGCACTTCCTCGCTCTCGATGAAGTCTTTGAAGTAATAATTTTTTTCAGACTCAAGCCAATTCTTGACATCCCAAGAGCAATCGCCAAACTTCATGTCCAACAACACCCTCTCTGGAACTTCCAGTTCAAATGATTCTTGACGTAGAAATTCAAACGTCACGACAACGCTCTTGTTGTCTGAATATTCGTCTGGGTTATCCCTCAAATCTTTCCACTCGCACTGCAATATCTGGTCATTAACTTTTTCTGGATCAATTTCCATAATTCACCAACTTTCTTTAATGGCATTTCTGCCTCTTCAAAATTTGCCAACACTCACAGCGAGTCTTGGTCAGGGTCATATTCAAATTCGTCCATAACGATCCAATCACAAACGTCCTGATCTGTTGGTGCTTGCAGAAAACCTTTAAGCAACCAAGCAAGTCCGCAAAGAATCAAAAGTTCCAACATCTAATCGCTCTCCTTTCTTGCGTAGTCCGCAATCGTTCAAGTCCCAACTTGGATTAAGATTTCTGATCAACTGTTTCTCTCTTTTGTTCGCGGTATCAGTTCCACGGACAACTTCAAGAACTTCCCACTTGAAAGACCTCGCACCTAATCGCCTGATGGCTTCAGCCATCGTGCAGCTTCTGCCTTTCATCGCGTCGCTCACATGCTTGTTGAACCTTTGTTTCACGCTTCGCTTGTAAGCTCTTTTCATTGGCACGGTTTGCCCGATGTAGCGTTGGCCTGATTGGTTCAGCGTGATTTGGTAAATCACAACGTTGCAGTCAGTCCTTTTTTTGCTTCGCTTTTTCATGCTGCTTCTCCTTTGCTTGATGTTGCTCTCACCAAGTCCAAATCACTTTCAAGCAGTCCGTCGTAGTGTTTTTCTGCGACCTCTTCAGAATGTCCAATCCAGATTGATTCCAAAAAACTTCCGTTCTTTAGCCTTCTGTACTCTTTGCTTCTTGAGCTTCGCAAAGACTTGATTAAGTTAGGCCACGCTTCGTCTTCAACTCTCTCGACCCTGAACTTGAAGTAACGGTAGACCCTTCCATCATCACCAGCTTTGTCTAACGACTTTTCGTAGTAGTGGTTCAGCCAAGGAAAGATTGGGCCAGTTGCCTCGCCCTTCTCCGCTATGACTCGTTCTCTCCACTGAATCAGAAGTGGCATAAACTCTGGATCAATCGGGCAACCACGACCGCCAGTGTCGATCTTCGTTTCTTTCTTTTTGCACCAGCGATGGACAACACCTTTATCGAAATCAATGTCTTCCCAATGATCACCGATAGGATCAAACTTCCTCGCTCCTAGAAATCTCCAATATCCGAACAAGCACTTTTGCTGAAGCTCATCTTCCGTAAAGCCATCAAGCACTTTCCTGAATCGTGGAAGCTCGACCATTTCATCTTTTTGCGTTTCAATGACGCTTGGCTTCCACTCAATCAGCTTAAGTTTCTTGAGTGGATTTTTTGCAATATCATCATGGTCGTGAAGATAGTTAAAAACTGATTTCAGAAACTTGAAATCTTTTTCAAACACCGACCACGCACTCAAGGAACGAAGATTGACAAGGGCTTCTTCTGCCCTTTTAAGCGTGATGTCAGTCACTTTGACATCACAACCAATCTCGTCACAAATGCGTTTCCGACAATCTTTGTAATTTCTCCATGTGTACTTTTTCCATAACTTTTTCTGGCCTCTGTGCTGCATGTAGTCATCACACGCTTGACCCAAAGTGAAACAGGAAACAGTCTTGAACCAACCTTCATCAATCCACTTCCTTACTCTGTCTGGATCAGTGTCTTGTATGGTTCTGATCGTGGCTTTGCTTTCATCAGACAGTTCACCACCATCCTGCAAACGGTCTTGGACATCATGAAAGAGACTGAAAAGATGAGCGTGTGTTTTTGTTGGCTTGTTGTCAGTGATTGTGAAGCTCGTTGTCTTCTTTCTTTTGTTGGGATTCGTGTCATTCGTAAAGACGTAGAACCGCAAGCAATAAGTCTGCTTTCGTCCCCGCTTTGCATTTCGTGGCTTACATTCCCAATACATTTTTGACTCGCTTTCTAAATTGATTGATAAATTTGAATAACTCACTTTTTGGATATACATATCCCTTATAAAACTGTCTTTTGGTTCTTTAGTGCCTAGCTTTTGACACCACTTCCTTGCTTGCCTTCAGCAAGTTTCGATTCATTATCTTTCAGCCATTTGCTCCATGTCTTCACAACGAAGTGTGATTTGAATGGAGCGTTTTTTGTGACATACGCATTGTCTGGATACAGTCGCACAAAGTTATCGTTGATCTTCGTTTGAAAAAACTGTGTTGATTTCACGTTGATATTGCCAACACCCATTTCACGAAGCACTTTCAATTTAGGTTCTCCAGTTGATGAAGGGTGTGACCACATCTCAATATCTTCAAGTGTGATAGTTTTCACATTTCGTTCATCGAACCACTGAAGCATTGCCATCAGTACCTTTAGTTTCATCAGTCCCGTTAATCTCTTTGGATTTTTCTGTTTTGACTTTGGCTTTGCCTTGTTGTCAGTCCACAGTCGCTCAACATATTCCGAGACTTTTTTATCAATGACTTCATCGTTGGCGATTTCACCACCAAACTTCTTTTCCGCTTTCTTGCGAATGTTCTCAAGAGCTTCCATGACTCGTTTGTACTCGTTGATCACCGTTAGGTTTTCAAACTGAACTTCGGCCAGTGCCTTGGTCATGTCCTCAAGAGCGTTCATTCGTTTTTCAAAATCGTCAGTCATTGTTTTTACTTTCCTTATTAAGCTGCCAAGTGTTTGTTGTGTTTGAAATGTTCCTTGAACTTTTTGAAACTGACTTTCCACTTGTCTCCTCGTTTGTCTTCGCAAATCACACCATCACGACAAACTTTGATAATCCTTCCAAACTTTGTATTACTTCCGATAGTCATGCTGTGACTCCTTTGCTTGTAGGAGCGTAGAATTTTTTGGTTTGCTTTTTGTGAATCTTTACCATTCGATCAATTTGTTCTTGTATCTCTTCTTCTTCAACTTTAGCTCCCATTAATTCCAAGTCTCTTCTAATGTCTTGTTCAATTGTCCTTCTGATCCATCGCTCTTTGTAATCTTCAATGGCAAACCGTTTACAAAGTTCGATGATCTCTTCATGGCATCCAACGTCCTGCTTGAATGCGTCAAGACAATCATTGAACAAGTTTGTTCCACCACCATCATCAAAAACTGGTGCGATGTTACGTAGATAGTATTGACCTGATTCCGTATAGGTTTTTCCTCTTGCCACATCTATTTCTTCGTTTTTGGTCATTGAAGTGAGTTTTTCAATCTCATTGAGGTAGTGTTCAGCTACTTCTGATCTCGTCTTGTCTTCCATCATGTCGCACCAATAAAAATCATCTTCATTGAGATGAGCCATGATTTGTTCTTGACGACCTTCGTTCATCTCAAAAACTGGAAATTCGTTGATTCCATAAAATCCATCTGACATTTCAATACTCCTTCGTTAAGTGCTATTTCTAATATCGACCATTCTAGTTTGTCAACTCCAGTTATTCTAAATCTTATCTTAATTTTGAATGACTGTCGTTTTCCTCATTTAGTCAATTATATCATAATCTATAATGATGTCAAGTCCTTAATTGGAATATTTCTTGGAATTACTGAAAACCGCTAGCCACCAGCATTTTCCTTTAAGGACAGCTTTGAGCGGTGGGAAACTCGCCAGAAGCGGAGTGGAAAACAGGGCAATATTTTGACTGAAATTCAGCCCTGAAAAACGCGAAAGCACACAGAAAGCACACTCATGTGTGCGTTTGGCAAAAAACAGCTATACGTCTCACAAATGTAATACCCCCAAGGGGAGTCGAACCCCTGTTTTCGGACTGAGAACCCGATGTCCTAGGCCACTAGACGATGGGGGCGCTGCAGAACAGTGTGACAGTAGCGGCCAACACTGACCTTTTCAAGCCTTCAGCCCAAAAAGCTCTCGTAACATCACTCTTCTTGTTGCTGAGGACGAGCAGGAGGCCGCCGGCCTGGCGGAGGCAGACGTCGCCTGCCAATAAAAAAACCAACTGCAAAACCAAATGCTGCAAGCGCGCCTGTTACTGCCCACACTCGACGCGAAATAATTTTATCGATCTCCTCTCGGTCAAGGGATGCCTTTAACATCGCCGTTGCCGACGCAACCGTACCTGCAGGCTGGCTTGTCTCTGTATAAATCTGTGATGCAGAAAAAGTTGACTTCGTAAGGCGGTCTTTTGAAAACTTTTTGCCAAAAGCTGCCTCAGGATTCCAGCTAAGAGGCATCGCAACAGTACGAGACGGAGGTGCTCTCTCTGCAATCAAGGGCTCCACCGCATCAAGAAGGTCACTCGATGTCTGAAAACGCTTGCCTTGGTCTTTCTCAAGCAATCGCTCGATAACACCAGCAACTGCAACAGGAAAATCCGGGCGAACATCTGCCAATGGCTCCAACGGTTCCTTCGCATGAGCCAGCGCAACAGCGACACCAGTCGTCCCACGGAAAGGAGGTTGACCAGCCACAAGATGGTAGGCCGTCGCACCAAGGGAATAGAGATCACTACGAACGTCAACTTTTCCACCGTGGGATTGCTCTGGGCTCATGTACAGTGGCGTACCGAGCG
>CBFIHW010000108.1:0-10291 GCA_965662325.1 uncultured Pirellulales bacterium
GGTTACACACTCTGTTTTGCTCACAATTGGCTCCCACTGGGTCGCCATTTGTGGCTTCGCGTACGATTATCGAAGAAGCCTTCCTCCGCATAAATATCCCGAAGATAGGGTTTGATTTCTAGATTCTTTTGGCCGCACAGGAAGCGTTGAAAATCCTGTGTCCAATTTTTACGCGTGCATGTGATGCCATAATGTGGACTACCTGGAGTCCCGCTTTGCTGTCCATCGAAATCCTTTAACTGCGTAGGCTCACCGAAAAAATCTAACTTCATGCAGTAACCGTCATTAACCGCTACCTGCCGCGTACGACCAAGTTGCCAGGTCGAGCAAAATGCCCTCGCACACTCGACCCGATAATAGTCCAGTTCGGTGTAACAAATTGACTTCAACAGATGCTGCAGGCAACTTTGATATTCAAACATATGACTAGAATCCAAGATGTGATGCAACATTGGCTGCTGTTATGTGCGACCGAGTATAATTCGCGGTTTGGAGGATGAAAGAACTTCTTGCGTCCTGTAAAAAACGGGTTTGTCTTTAAGTTCTGACTTCTCGCGCACTTGACACGAGCATGTAAATGATGGTTACGAACTCGTAGCGTTCACCTTGAGACGGGCTCGCCTACCAAAAGCCACTTATGCCGCCGTGTTGACTGGCTCCGCCTCAAACAGTCCGTCTAGAGTAGGCTGGTGTTGCCGTCCAAGGCACCCCAAGAGCAGGAAGTTAAAACATGATGCGTAAAGAATAACGCTCGATGTCCACCGTGCAAAGCAGATACAGCTCAGAAGCTGAATTGCCAATTTTGGAAGAAATTTATTCCAAGCTTAATGCCGGAATTACTGAGACTCGGCACCACGTATAGCCCGGGTCATCTGGAAACCTTGTGACTGAACCAACGTGTAATTACACTTCGGTGGAAGGGATTCTTCTTGGAGAATTAATGCTGAGAAGATCAGGCTTTTGTTGTGAAGAATCTGCACGGGCATAACACGCTTGTTGAAACGTTCTGCAGCATGCCTACAGGACCAGTGAAAAAAGAAGTGCATGATGCTCTGATTAAACAATAGAAGAGAGTACGTGTGCTGGTGAATCAGCTTTCAGAAGCACAACTGAAAAGACGCTATTTTGGACAATTCCTTCTAGGTGTTGTCGTGCTCGGAGGCTTGTTTGTTCCGGCCCTCATTCATTCTGGTGCCGCTCTGGGGACGCTCCGTAATTTGCCGGCGTTGTGGCTACCTCGAGACATGGACACTCGTAAAGATTTCTTCAAGTTTATTGAGCAATTTTCGGTCACTGACTTGGTCTTGGTAACGTGGCCTGGTGCGCGATTGAATGATCCTTCGATTGACGCTGCGATGGATTGGCTCGAACCGCTCTCAAGAGAATCATTAGAGCAATCGGTGGCCAGCAGGGGTAAAAAAAGTTCAAAATACCATGAGGAAATTCTAAGTGGGCTTCCTGACAGATACCCCTTTCAATGGGTGCGCAGCGGTGACCAGCTTGTCGATCGATTGCGCGCCGTTCCGCTAAGTTTGAATCAATTTCAAGCAGTAGATCGTCTGCAGGGATCCTTGATTGGCCAGGATTTCAAGCAGAGCTGTATTGTGATTTCACTAGATCTTTCTGTGTTGTATCACCACCGTACGTTATTGCCTCGGTTGCGCGACGGTATTGCTAAGGCTGTTGGGTGTGCTCCGTCAGATGTTGCCATGGTCGGAGGGCCGGTCGACGGTGCCGCGATTGACGGGGCAGCTACGCGATCAATCACGCGTTTCTCGCTCCCCTCGTCGGCTATTGCAGCCTTACTTTGTTTGCTATGCCTTCGGTCGGTGACGCTTTCGGCAACGATCATTGCAATAGCCATGATCACTCAGGGCATGGCTCTTGCAGTATTTTATTACGCTGATTACGACCTGAATGCAGTCTTGATCATTCTTCCTGCATTCGTCTTTGTGCTTACAATTTCTGCTGGTGTTCACCTTTGCAATTACTTTCGTGAAAGCCTTCGGAAGATGCCTGAGGCGAGCCTCGTCTCAGTAGTCCAGTCCGCTATGGCACACGGGTACAAGCCGTGCACGTTGTCTGTGTTTACAACAGTTGTCGGACTGCTTTCCTTATTGCTCGTCAGGATAGAGCCCGTGCGTTCGTTTGGCCTTGCCGCGGCCGGTTCGTTGCTGTTTGCGCTAGCAATGATGTTCTTAATGATGCCTGGTGCAATGCTGTTGTCGCGTGGCAAATTCTGGTTTTCACCTATTGGAAGTCACGATCAGAACCAATCCACAACGCAGGTTTCCATTCGTTCCTCTGATCATGCACGAACTTACCGGGATAAATTGCTCCGGTGTCCTCTGCAGTACCGACGGTTGGTGTTTTTTTCTTTCGCCATCCTTTCCTTGCTAACCACCGTCGGAATAGGAAAACTCAAATCTTCTGTGAGAGTCACGGACATGTTCGCGGAACAGGACGACCTTAATCGTTCGTACCACTGGTTCGAAACTCACCTAGGACCAACCATGACTGGGGAACTACTGGCCAGCTTCCCAACAAACTCAGATCTGACAGCTTTGCAGAGGTACAAGATCGTATATCAACTGCATTCGGAGCTAGCCAAAGTCGATGGTGTTGGGGGAGTCATTTCATGCGTAACCTTCATGCCTAGTTCACTTGACGGGCGAAGCGTGGCAACTGTTGCCAAACGTGCGGTAGCTAAGTCGATGATTGAGAAAAGCTCCTCTTCTCTTTTCCAGCTAGGATATCTCCGACGAAGTGAAGAGGAAGAAATCTGGCGTCTCACATTCAGACTATTTCATGATGACCAAACGCCGACATCGGAACGTTTAGATGATATACGCGCAAAAATACAGAACGTTGTGCAAGAACTGGGAGCCAAATCACGTCCCAAGCTCACACTCACAGGTCATGTAGTCATTGTGGAAGAAGCACAAAGTGTGCTACTGGAAGATCTAGTATACAGCTTTGTCGCAGCATTTTTGATCATTGCCATCTTTATGTCATTCATGGTGGGGAATCTATGGGGAGGGCTTTTGTCAATGATACCAAGTATGGTTCCAACTCTGGTTCTTTTTGGCGCGATGGGTTGGCTAGGACTGTCCCTTGACATTGGATTGGTCATGACAGCCTCCGTAGCGTTGGGGATTGCCGTTGATGATACCCTCCACCTGCTCTCACACTTCCGGGATGCGCGTCGCTGCGGGCTGGATCTCGATGCATCCGTAATCACCGCGCTTAGTTACTGTGGGCTTGCCATGTTCCAAACCACTGTCATCTGCGGTTGCTCGCTACTGGTCTACTCCGCCAGTGATTTCATGCCAACACAGCGGTTTGCCGTGTGCATGGGACTGTTATTAGCGATGGCATGGCTCGGGGTGGCCGTGCTGCTGCCAGCAATGATGAGTAGTCACTTGGGCCATTGGCTCGCCTCAAATAAAAAAAGTCTGCAGCGCAGTGATTCACTACAAGCTTGCCATTAGATTCCCCGTGGAATTGTTGTTGCTGGACTACAGCCCTTCTTACCACGGAGATCTTTGGTCCACGCTCTTCTTAAGCGACGCAGTCAATAAATTTCTTTCATCTCCAGTCCGTGGGATGAGAGTTTATAACAACTACATAAACCGTAAATCGACTACAACGGTTTGGATTTCCTGCCGCTTCGGTAGTAGTTGTGTACAGAAGTATTGCTTGAAGTAATTATACGAGGCCCGTCGGGTGTGCGTAGCTTTGTTGCGACGGTTGCTTTGGTACCATTCATAACTTGATGAAACCCCAATTTATCTAAAGGTAAAGAATGTCATTAACTAAATTGGAGCATAGTTCCGGGATTTGTTTCTACGGGATGCAGTAAGAATGGATTGCAAGTTCCCTCAAAAATGATCACAGTTGGAATTCTGGAATAAGTAGAATTACTTATTCCAAAGATCAGAATAATCGGAGATAAAAATCTTTTTCAGATAATACAAGATGGTAGACACAATGAGTTTCATAGAATCAAATCCTTCCCAATGTATTCATCGAAACACAGAAAGATTTTTTCTACAGTATCGCTGATAGGACGCGATACCGTTAACTTCCGTACAGATAGTATCAAGGGTAGCGGGATGATGATTCCTTAATCGATCTAAGGCGTTCCCGTCGTGGATGAGCAATTATCGTTTTTCATGCAGCGCAGAGAACACAAAATGTTATAAATTGGCTCTTTTGTTTTGACTGCCACCATAACGCAGTGACTAAGAATTCATTCGTAGTCACCTGTATTCGTGGTATGGTAGAGGGGGCGGTACACCTGACAAAAAAAGTACTTGATTCTTTGTAGGTTGTTGCTGTTTTCGCGGGCTATTTGTAAACCACGTATGAGGAGTGTTGGCGTTATCGAATTTTCAGAATCGGTAGAAGATGCATTAAATCAATTGCGAGTAGCTGTACAGAAGGCGCCGGCGTCGAGCCAGCTTTCTGACGAACGGTTTGACATAACCCATGAAGCCTTTGAGTGTTCGAGTAGCCAACAGCAACTTGTGCTTCAGGCATTGAAAGAATTGATTGGTTCGCATCAAGGCTCTACAAGTGCTTTGAGAATCTTGAGTGTAGGGTGTGGCAGTGGGATACTTGACAACCAATTGATATCGTCGCTCGCATCTTCTTCCGAACCTTTCGAATATACAGGCGTTGATCCAAACCCAGTTGCCTGCCGTCGCTTCCGTGAAGATTTCGAAAAGCTTGCTTTACCAAACGTCAAACTCGAACTCAGAACGGAGGCTGTTGAGTCGTTAAATATCAACAAGCCCTTTGACATCATTCAGCTGACTCATGCTCTTTACTACTTTAAGGATCCGGCTGACACGCTTGGAAAGTTGAGGAGACTGCTGGCCCCGGGTGGCAAGTTGATAATTGTGCAAGCTCCCAATGAGCACCTTAACCAACTTTCAGAATGCTTCTGGTCACATCATGTTGATCAAGACATTTGGTTTAGTAGGTGTCTTGAGAGGCATTTTGTGAAACAAAAGATCGATTTCACCTGCCAAAGAATATATGGAGAAGTTGACGTCACTCGTTGTTTCAATGAGGGGTGTCCTCATGGTGAAAAACTGCTGGACTTCATTACTCAAAGTGATTGTCGAGAGTCTGATGCAGAAGTGCGAGAGCGGTGTCTGTATTTCCTGAAAAAAATTAGCAGAGTTGATGGAGAGAGTCTTAAGGTAGAACACCCCGCTGACGTGTTTGTTGTGATATAAGTTCTTCACGTGAGGAGTATTCTTGAACAACGGCATGTCTGTGACACCCCATGAAAGGGTTTCATTGAAAACTCTCCCTTTTGATTTCAGCAGTTTACTTTGACCAGAGCGGAGTCTCGTTGTTTTGGCTGAGGATTTTTCAGGATTGAGTCGAAAATATGGCCGAAGACAGTTTGTCCAACACCTCAGCGGTGAATTGTTCGGACAATTCGTATGTGACAATTGCTCGTTTGTCGCTGCAAGTTTCTGAGGATGAGTATGCTCGCTTGGTAAGTGTGCTTTCGGAAGACGAAAAAGAGCGATCTTTACGTCGACTGCCTGAGGTGAGACGACGAGCCGTCGTAAGCAGAGGCCGCCTTCGGGTTTTGCTGGGTCGTTTGATCGACGTCTCGCCAGAGAAAGTCTCGCTTACTACGGGGCACTTTGGAAAGCCATATCTAAGCGAAATTCATCAAAGTAGTATTCAGTTCAATGTTGCTCATTCGATGGATGAAGCTGTTGTTGCCATCTCGCACCAGGGTGCGATTGGTGTCGATTTGGAAAAACGAAAAACAACACATAACCATAGATGGGCTCGCCTGATGGCTCCCACGATTTTCTCAGAAAGTGAAATGAAACAGCGCGTCGATGGCCCTGGCAGGCTGAGCCCCGAAGAGATACTCGATTGTTGGGTCGCGAAAGAAGCAGTTCTCAAGGCAATTGGCACCGGCATCGGTGACAAACTACGTACGTGGCAACTGCCAACTGATCTTCCACGATTGAAAATTCGTGTTGATGCGGAGGCTTCTTTATGTCGTCTAGCTTCTGTTGTACTTAAGGATCAGGAATTTTGTCCTGTTAATGAAATTGGCATAACGCTTATTGATCTCTGTGAAGGGGTGCATCTAGCATTATCACGACCGGGGCAAGCTTGTAGGCTTTCAGTGCGAAGTTTCGACCGTATTCTCCATCAGGGTTTAGCGGAAGGATAATTCTTTCAGAAAAGAATATGAATTATTTTTTTCAGTGAAGTAGAGACCTTTCGTTGGTGGCCCATACTTATTTTTTGTGTGTTTGGTTCGAAAATGACGGTGTAAATAGCGAGATTGGCCATGTGTTAAGACAGGCGATTGCCGACAAATAGGAGAATAAGTTGTGAAAGAAGGGTGAATCGTGCTGAAAGTTGACGATCTCTTCCATGGCAGGGTTCGTAGCTAACTATTTTTTTGGCCACCATGGTAACGGATAGCTTGTGGTGAGAGTACTTAGGTTTTCGTTCCGCCTGCGTGTCCTTTTGTTGACGATACTTTTCTTTCGTATTAGTGATGCTGCTTCTCTGCAGCCTCGTGAACTGAATACTGATCGTGATGCATTCACACCTTCAACGTTCACAATTCGTCCGGGCTTTGCTCTGAATGAGATGTCTCATGTCTATATTCAGAATCGCGATGGTAAGCCAACAAATAACTATCCAGAATATATTTGTCGTATTGGTGCCAATGATATTTTTGAGTGGCGGCTCGGTGTCAATTATTCAGTTGGCTCGCAGGGCAATGTCGTCACGAGTGTGGAAGCGGGAGAACTTCCAATAGGCGGAGGCGCGCTCTACGAATCTAATTTTCTTTATGGTTTCAAATTAGCAACTACGGACCAAGATGGCCTCATTCCTCAGAGTTGTTTCATCATGGAGGCAACAACACCTATGTATGGTGAGGAATTTGGAACAGAACCTGTTGCTACCATAGTTTGTGGCTGGGAATTTCCTGAAAAATGGCGAATAGATACAGCTATGCGTTATGCGTACGCAGAGGATGCAGAAAGATGGTTCAGTCGTTGGGGACCATCAGTTGTTGCTCGTATTCCAATAACCAATAGCTGGGAAGTCCACGCCGAGTATTTTGGAACATTTACGCAGGGTCTTGCGGAAGACGTGAGTCGTCCTTTTTTTAGCCCAGGTACCCACATTGTGATTAATGAAAATGTTGAAATTGGTCTTCGTGTAGGTTGGGGGCTGACGGAAGAAGCGGCAAATTTTTTCTCAGATGCTGGCCTTGCGATACGGTATTGATTGCTTTCTTGCAATATATGCTTTAGAGTTCTGTCGTTCTTTGTTTGTTACCGTCCGGGGAGTTCTCGCAATGGCTATTCGCAAGCTTGTATCAGTTGTCCATCTGTGTCTCATAAATGCTTTTATTCTTGGTGGCTCTATTGCTCAAGGAAATGATTTATGGAATACGTACCCCGGGGGTGAAGGTGCTGGGCATGGGAAAAGCGTGGTGCTGGTAAGTGGAGATGAAGAGTACCGTAGCGAAGAGGCACTTTCTCAATTAGGAAAAATTCTTTCAATACGACATGGTTTTGATTGCGTCGTTCTGTATGCAATCGATGAAGAGTCGGGCGAAATTGCTCCAAACGAACAGGAGAATATTCCTGGTCTCAAGGCTCTTGGGAATGCAGACTTAATGGTGATTGCAACACGCTTTCGAAATCTGCCCGACGAGCAGATGAAAGAAATCGATGACTACTTGCGAAGAGGCCGGCCAGTCATTGGCATGCGTACTGCAACTCATGCCTTTAAGGTGCCAAAAGACAGTCCCTATGCTCATTACAGCTTTAATTATAACGGTGATAAGCAGGGATGGACTCAAGGATTTGGGCGATCGGTTCTGGGTGAGACATGGATCAGCCATCATGGACATCACAAGCATGAAAGCACACGAGGTATCCTCGCCCCTAAGGCAAAAGAGCATCCAATACTTCGGGGAATAGAGAATGGGGATATCTGGGGTCCAACTGATGTTTACGGTGTCCGCTTACCGTTGCCAGGAGATAGCAAGCCACTTGTTCTTGGTCAGGTTCTTGAAAATATGAGCCCCGATTCCGAACCAGTACAAGGCGTACAAAAGAATGGAAAAAAGAACAGTGCCAAAAACGATCCGATGATGCCAGTCGCGTGGGTCAAGAGTTACTCGATCGAGGGTGGACCTCGTGGTAAAGTTTTTACAACGACGATGGGCGCTTCAACAGACTTGGTTTCAGAGGGAGTCCGTCGAATGATTATAAATGCCTGCTACTGGGCAGTTGGCCTTGAGGATGAAATCTCTGAAGATTTAGACGTGGATATTGTCGGGGATTTTGAGCCAACAATGTATGGTTTTCGGAAAGACAAAACCGCTGGAATAACTCCAGACGATCTTCGCTAATAGGTACTTAATCAAGTCGCTTAATCCAGATGTTCCGGAACTTTACTGGACTACCATGATCCTGAAGAAACAGGGGCCCTTTACCTGTTTCATGTAATTTCTGTTCAACTGTTCTCAGGTAAGGCGTGACTCCATGCTTGTACGGAATGTATGGAGAGCGTGGTTCAGTGAAGGTCACACCATTTTGTACCAGCTTGCCATTGAGCCATGCTTTGAGAGTGCCAGGGGACAGAATACGACCGTCGGTGTGTCTCCGCGGTGCGATGAAGCGTATATCGTAGACCTGCCATTCGCCCGTGGATCGAGATGCGTTGATGAAGGGTTTTGTAAAACGATAGAGGCTACCCTCGTCTTGCTGGGTAATCGTTTTCACGCCGAATGAGTCATAAATTTGCATCTCGTAGTGCCCGTGAATGTAGAGCCCACTATTCCCGTGGGCAATTGGTGATGTCATGAATTCCGCATGGATGTCTGCATCCTGAAAGATCTCAGTTGAAACGAGATGGTTCATGTGACGAGTGCTGCGTGTGGCGGTCAGAACACCATCTTTTTCGGCCCAGTCAATTGGCTCGCCATTCATTGCCGTAAATTTAGGTTTACTATCTATTCCAAGAAGGATAATTGCGCCTTCAGGCGGATTCATGGGTAAGGCATGCTGATTAGGGTGAAAGTCAGATAAAAACCGCCTGTTTTTTGAATCTAGCGGTATGTCTTTATCAGGTTGTTGAAACGTCTCCTTTTGAAGTTTTCTATCTGCAAAGTCTGCGAACTGATTCCAGTCAAACTGCTGCAGGTCATGATTTCCTTTACGAATGTGATACCTGATCATCTTCCCAATTGAGGTGTTCTCGGGTGGCATTGCTTGAGTGCCGAGTCCCTGAAGGTTGTAAAGCTTCCAGACAGGATCTGCGGCAACAGCAGCAAGAAACTCTCCTTTTGGATCTGCCCAACGATCATTTTGAGCGCTTGCCACATACAGTGGTCGTGGAGCGGTCATTGCGAGGAGTGAATGCTGGTCACATGGGAGTTCATGTTCACGATCTGCAAATGTAGCCAGTCTTGGGCAGAACCAGTGCGGAAATCTTTTTGTTATCACTTCAATTGATTCACCATAATTACGCCGTGAAAGCGCTGCCCCACCACAGCCGGAGTCATTCGAAATAACCATCGCAAAACGTTGATCGCAGGCTCCTGCCCAAAGCGCGGCCTTTCCGAGCCGAGAGTGGCCCAAGACGATGACCCTCTTTGAATCGATCTCAGGCAGAGTAAGAAGCCAGTCAAGAATCCGCGAGAGACCCCATGCCCATGCCCCAATTGCTCCAGGTTCATCATCAGGAACATGTTCACCAGTTGGCCTGCCGAGATATCCCAGAATGCTGGTGGCTCGTCCTTCTTTGTGATCAGGGAAGAAATCACCACAGTGGGCAGTCGCTAATCCATAGCCACGGGTCAGCATTGATGAAACGGGAAATCGTCGACTTTGACTGCCACGAGAAATCTCTGTAGCACGATTGTTTCCCTTTTTTGAGATAATCCAGTTCTCAGTTATTTCAATATCTTCGTCAGTGACTTCTGCCTGGTTGCCGAGAAAGTTAAGTTTTAAAAAGACGGGTACTTTTTTCTTTGATTTTGGCAGATACAAAAGTACGTCGGTTGTGGGCGAGTTTTCGGTTGTGCCCATCTGTAGAGTGGCCTGAATACGGACGGCAAGGACGTCTCCATATTGCTTTTCAACACGTTTCTCTTTGCCGAGAACTGACACTTTAACGGGCGGTAAGCGACGGCCGTAGATAAATTTCTCGAGCAAGTCAAATTGGAATGGACGAGCAGTTTCTTCCCAGTCGAGGTTGGAAAGAACTGGTT
>CBFIHW010000109.1:0-10130 GCA_965662325.1 uncultured Pirellulales bacterium
TGAACCCGACAAGATACCCACCGAAAACTTGCGAGCTCACGATAACTCCGAGAACACGCTCACTGCTATCGTTTTGGCTGACCGACAAAACGAATTCATATCTTAACTCACGTCGGAAAACACACCAAACTCATCTGCGAAGAATTGATTCCGCTTCACTGCCGACTTTAATTGCGAGATGACCGTGGCTCCGCGGAAGACTAACTGGATGATTGTTAATCTTCAAAAACAGCGGACCGTCACTGGCTGCTGTAAAGGTGACATCACCACCCTCGCCAAGAATCTGAAAACTTGGACGCTCACCGCTGGCTGGTGACTCATCCCACTGCGCCACAAGTAACCGACCCACTGGTCGACCGCGATACCAGTCAACGGAAATACCATCAGCTGTGCTTTCGAGGTCCAGCACACCATTTTCTTGTTCAAGCTGACCGACTCTGCATCGACCAGATGCCCGCAGCAAATACCGCCGGCCTGCCTCCATTCGCCAGCCAGTGGTCTGCCAACCTTGAGAGGCCTTTACTGTGGTAGAGCCGCCGTTCGCCGGCAAGAGCCGACTTCGTGACCAGTCAATTGCCATGCGAATTGGATCAAAGCCATAGTCAAGATCTGCAGTAAACGCATCAAAGTCACGGCGAGCAGTGAAGGCATCCCAGCCTGGCTGAGAAATCATCCGGCGGGTGAAACTACGATCAAGAGGCTTTTTTTCAGTGGCAGCAAAGGCCTCCCGATACCGCGGGTGCCCAGCCAAGAAAGCCACCGCCGCCCAAGCCGAGGCGTAGGACCTGATGGTGCCATGGAGAGTGGGTTTCATGGCAAACACTTCATCGAGGCTAGGGGCCTCCGCCACCTGTCGCAATCGCCTGATCATCTCAATACGGCCAAGTTGTTCGACATCCTCTGGCGTAACTGGTACCGGTGTGTGCTGAAACTGTGGCACCCCGGTCGCCAAACGGTGCGTTGCCAACCATTCAGCAATACCCTCGGTGTACCAGGTGGGTGTATTCAGGCTGAGGAGCGTAGTGGTGAATGCATGGACGCCTTCGTGCAATAGAAGATGGCGTCGATATGCTGGATTTGACTGATCAATGAACCAGAACCTGTAGTGATCGCAATAACCATTTGTGAAATCAGGAATCGCATCGGGCAGCAAGCCAGCCTCTCGAAATCGCTCTCGGTCAACAATCAAGCAACCACAGACCTTCCAGTCTGAAACAACTGATAATGGAATGCCGTAGTGGTCTGCCCAGACATTGACGGCCTCATCAAAAATTTCTGGTAATGCTTCCAGATCATCACCAATACGACGAGGACAATCTGTAATCAAAACCAAATGATCACCCTCAAGAACTTGTAAACCCGCAAGCCGTGATCGATGAATAAGATTCTTCCAGTCAAAACTCACTGGATCCGAATACGTCTTTACAAGAACCCCTTTTTGTTCACCAGCAAATACACGAACCGGAAGAAATAGAAGAGTAAGAAATACAAGGAAGACGCCTTGGTGCATCATGCAGCATCTCATTGCAAAGCATCTACAAAGCATTCTCTGGATATACGCAAGCGGAACAAATCTTTCAAACCGTGATAGCTCCCAGAATCTTCCAACGTGCAAGAACCACCTCCAACCAGAAGAAATGGGGGGATTACTGAAGAAAGATAATACGTTAATTTCCATAAAGAAGGCAGAATTAAAAGGATTTGCCGGCTCGAGTGGCTCTCTTATGCCGAAAAATAGAAGGTGAGGCGTGTGACTCTCCGAACGTTCCAAATGCTTTTACCAGCCAACTGAATTGCATCATGATACTACCTGCTTTGAAAAACAGACGTGCCATTCCAGTCGCCAGTCGGTGTCTCAAGTGGTTCGCATATTGCAGTTGTTCATTGGTTTGCTCGACAAGTTATGCCCAGCAGGTCATTATTGCCCCTGGAGTGACTCCGGTACCAGTAAACCGTATTCAAGCTCCTGGATATATTCCGCCGCCACCGATTGTTCGTCGACCTTGGTGGTTTACAGTTCAAACAGTTTCTGGTCCCGGCGCTGTCATGCCAGTGCCACGAGTGACACATTACCGTCCTCAGCCCTTCCGATTTCCAGCCGCAGCGCCGGTACTTGCTGGCAAACCAATCACCCCACCAACAAGCACTTTTCCTTCACAATGGGCTTCTGCTCCACCTATAACACCCTCCGCGCCAGTGGCTCAAAAAACTGAATTGGCACCACCATCTTCATGGGCTCCCAGTGTTCGTTCACCATCCCAACAACCAACACACGAACCACAAAGACCACAGGCCTCTCCACCACCACCAGCAGCACCAGCAGAACCCTCTCTGGCAACACGGCCACCGCCTTCGGGTAACTGGGCAACGATTGCAGTTGATGCAAGTAAACCTCAGGCCAACGCTGTGGCAGTCACAATTCCAGCTGAACCGGGCACTCTTTTGGCGGCAGAGCCTCAACAACATGACCCTCAGAAGATTGCTACATCAGCGCAACCTGTGAGCATCCCTCAAGCACCAGCAGCAACACCTGCCCCTACACCCGCTGCCTCGGTTGTCTGGTGGCGATGCATTGGCGTCACCGATGGCGATACATTTACCTGTCTTGACACAGCAGGAAAGCAGCAAAAAGTTCAAGTTTCTGAAATTGATGCGCCTGAACTTGGTCAACCTTATGGACGTGACGCGCGGGACACGCTCGCAGACTTAATTTTTGGTAAATCACTCGCCGTTGTTCCGATCAGAAGCACCTCAGATGGAATCGTGGTTTGTAAAGTTTCCGTGAACGGGAAAGACATAGGACGTGAAATGGTTGTTGCGGGTGCAGCATGGTCAGAGCCAACATCAGAGAGTCCACTTATCAAAGACCAGCAAGATGCCAGAGAGGCAAGGCGAGGACTTTGGTCAGAGGTCTCTCCAACACCACCATGGGAATTCCGAAAAGCATCTGTAAAACCTTGGCAACAAGCTGCCTAAGTCATTCGTGCTCACTTGTGATTAAAGGCTGACCGTCTTCTGCAATATCAACGTGAAGCACCATAGGATTACAGCAAATCGGACAGTCTTCAACGTAGTCTTGGTGGAGTCCTTCAGTTACATCGACAGGTACGACTATCTCTTCACCACATGAGTCACAGATATAGTGCGCCTCTACCTCTGCAGGTTGCATATCATGCCGATTGGCACTCAAATGCAATCGGCTCCTTTGCAAATGAATGTCTGTCTTGTGTTTCATATTTCTTTTCCTCAAGAAGACTCTTTCAACCGACGGAAACATTTAACATACACTCCAAATAATACTCACTGTCGCTCGGAAGCGTAGGCTCTTCGGCAAATAAAATGCAATGCAGGCGAAAGGGTGACCATAGAATCGACCGGGGCAAATAAATATCGGCCACATGAGATCAGTCGTGCAACCGAAGCCTTTGGCTTCTTAAAAAACATTGCCCGCTCTGCTGGATAAGAAGTTGATGGTCTTACTCATCCGTAATTTGGACCGAATACAATTTGGACACTCCGTTCAGGACACTTACGTTGTTGTAAAATAATGGTTCCAATGGTCCCATACAAATTAGGACTGCACTCGTCAGCCGACGGTACATGTTTTGGATTTGCTACAAAATCCTTGGTTTTTTGAAAAGTGTTTTGGTGACATGATCGTTAAAAACGCAAACACCCGTCCATGTATAAATGTTTTTCAGAGTTTTTTGCCACGACGGAGGCCGCCCCGCCTGTTGAAATACCGTTTTAAGGAAAGACAGAGCGGGCGACCGGGTTCGAACCGGCGACAACCAGCTTGGGAAGCTAGTGCTCTACCAACTGAGCTACGCCCGCAAAGATAGCACGCTCCGATTTCCGACTGTACTTTAGATTAAATGAAGGTGTAACTTCATGGGTACACTATGAGACAGGTAAGGGGTTCGCTTCTATCTACAAGGCTGCTTCAATCGTACTCGAACATTTAAACAGGAATCAGCGATGGCAGACAATCCAGAACAAGGAGAGCACCGGAATACTCCGGCAACCCGTGACGAAAACCACGAGAAACTTCATATTCAGAGTGGAGCGATCGCAGGTGACCTGTCTCAACAACCCAAGAAACGACACTATCGAGTTCTTGGGATGGGGCTACTTACGTGCCTCCTGATTGTGTGTGCAGCAATTGCATCGTTACCACAGTGGCTTGTCTCCGCGGACGGCATTCGTCAACTCATCATCCGATCAGTCCCAAATTTACGTGGAGATGTTTCTGTCCATGCAGCGTCAATCGGCTGGTATACGCCGCTTACAATTCAGGATATTGAAATTCACGCTGCTCGTAGCGGATCAACACCCATGCGCATTGGGAGCATCGAAGGCACGCGAGGCCTCCTGGAGATCATCCGAAAAGGTGGCCGGATAGGACTCATAACTGTTAACAACGCAGAACTCCATCTTTCCTATGACGAAAACCACACCTCAAGCCTTCAAGAAACCATTGGCATTGGGCCCCAAACAGGCCAATTGAATAACCGCTTGGACAAACCAACACCATCCCCTCAGCGGCCTACGGGTCCCACTGATGAGCGTGTTCGCATTTCTGTCAAAGACGCACGCATACGGATTGATGGCCCGTGGACAAGTACGCCTTGGGAAAGTAAAGCGATTGATGTTGAAGCAACTTTGAACCAGTACACTGACGGCACAAAGGAGTGGGCGTTGACGCCAGTCACTCTTCTTGATCATGCTCAACTCAACCCTTCAGTTGCTGCGGGGGCACTTGCCTACGCTGCACCTATTCTCGCAAATACAACTCGTGCAAGTGGTGAGTTTTCACTCGTCATTGACGAAGCTCGCTGGTTTGCAGGAGAAGAAAAAACGGCAACAGTTGACGGAAATCTTACGCTGCATGCGGTCGACATTGGCCCTGGGCCAATGGTGGCAAAAATCATTGCTGACTTGCCTGGACAACTCCCGATACCACCCACGATACGGATAGCAGAGTCATCAAAAATACACTTCCGAAAATCAGATCGGCGAGTTCAGCATGAGGGTCTGGCCTTTGGAATACCCCTCAAAGCATCTGGTCAACGACTCGACATCATATCTGAAGGATCTGTTGGTATCGATGATCGCTCAATCGATCTCACACTTTCCCTACCGATACCCGATTCTCTACCCACCGACAGGCCGCTGTTTACCGCACTTGCCGGAAAAACAATAAAAGCCTCTGTCGAAGGAACTCTTGATGATCCCAAGCTTCAATTAGACGCCTCATTGAAACAGACAGCGGCAGAAGTTGCTACTGATTTTATTCGAGAACTACGGAATAAAAAAAGCCCGATACCACCGGTTGAGACATCCGAAAAAACTGGTGTTCCTCGAGAACGGCAACCGTCGTCACCATCTAACAATTCCACGAAAAACCCAATGAGCCAGAAGGCTCTGGAAGAAAAGGCGGGAAACGCAAAGAAACTTGATCAACTCAAAGGCCTGCTTCCTTCTGACATTTCCGATGACCCAACCACCGATGCAGTTATTGATGCCGTGGGAGGGCTTCTGGACGAGGTCGCTAAGAGGCGTGCAGAACGTGAGAAGATGAAGAGCAAAGAGAATCCAGACAAGCCTCAACGAGATCGACCAGCGCGCCGATTTCTTAAAAGGATTTTGGATACCGTTGAAGATGAGATGCCAGATGATGGGGTAGACAAATCTAACTAGTCACCATCCATTGGCGTAAACTCCGTTTAATAAAAAACCGGATCCTGCGTGATGCAGGACCCGGTAAGTCGATAATGAATCTCAGGGAAGATTCATACTTGTTGTGTAAACCCAAGATTAGGTGTTAGCTGGAGCTGCAGGAGCTTCCTTCTTCTTATTCTTCTTGGCCTTTTTAGGAGCTGCTTCTGTAGGAGCTGCTTCTTCGACAATGACAGAATCACCACCGCAGTTGCCGTCTGCACATCCGCTCGTGCAATCTGAACATCCGCTTGTGCAATCTGAACATCCGCTTGTGTATTCCGCACATCCGCTTGTGCAACTCGAGCATTCGTATGATTCACAAGAATCACAAGAAACTGCTTGCTCACCGTGGCAACGGTTACGACGACGATGAAGAAGACCATGACTGCGACCATGACAACGACGACCGTGGCAACCATGACGGAAACCGGCAACGGCACTGGTGTCGACGCTGATCAGAGCAAAGGCGATCAACGCAATGAACGCCGCAAATGAAATTCCCAGAAAACGCTTCATTTCTTTCTCCGAAACAAGTTAATTGGTGCGGGATTGCACCGTATTTTGCCGTCAACACACAAATCCGACCCGGGACGGCTACCGGAGCAGAGAAACCGAAAACAAAACTCGTCATTGGTTTCTCGTCGGAACAACCCGTAGCACCCCCCTGCAGGTTTTGCAGGTCGGCCGATACTTCCAGTAATCAAGTTTGAACAGAAACTAACAGTCAAAATAAGACTGTCAAGCAACATGGGGGGTTGGGGGGGGTTTTGCGTCGAGGCGGGCACTAGGCATAGCTACAGCATCGTAGCGATTCGTGTATTTGATGGGCAAAACCTAGATAATTTAGTCGGAAAGTGAAAATCACAAGTCCTGCTCACTGTAATACCCTCACAATGAGGGGCGGTGTTTGCTTTCCATGAGATTCGCCTGTTCGAGAGTCGTGCCACAACACATCACACCGTGAGAGAAATAGTCGATAGCGGTTCAAGCTACTCGACCACTGTTCCAGAATCACCGGAAGCAGTGCGGGTTGCTGAGTTTTGAGTTGCTTGATCCTGCATCGCCAGTTTGGCCCGTCTCGTAATTTCCTCTGCCACAAGCCGCTGTTTCGCAAGCATGTCTTCGGGGTCTTCGAAGTCTAAAAGCAAAGGTGGCATATCGGGGAAAATTTTCATCGCCATACCCACCACGCGCCAACCTTCGGGATCAAGTCTACATACCCAGATGACATTATCCGTAGTTGTAAAACCTTCTGCATCCGTATCTGTCCACGTGGTTGCCACGTGGACGATATCATCAGTTCCCCCGACGGTTTCACAATCACCCACTCGATATGTAGCGGTATCTTTCACAGGCGGAGCAACAGACAGCCCTAACTCTTGAGTTTTTGCCCGAGCAACGTCTGTCAGCATTGCCATTGCAGAGTGCTCGTCTCCTCGTTTTATAGCCTCGAGAAATGTTGTGACGGCCACTTTTGCTGGCTCAATGTTCACGGCATTTGAAGGCTCTGCACCTCCTGCCGAACATCCTGACTGACTCGTCAAGGCAAGCATGCAACAACCGGCTAGAAATGAGATAAGCCACAGCGAAACAGCTTTTTTCAAACGCTGCTTATACAAATCTCGTACGCCGCCAATCGGCGACGGATTAGGAGAAACCATTGAAAAGCCTTTCTTGGACAGATTATGCCGAAACTACTCTGTTCTGTGCCTGATACCATATCTCTCCGCGCGTGCGCGGGTCGCGGTATATCTCCGACCGACTGCAATCTCGACTCCACAGATCATGATGCCCGAGATAGGATGCGGTCAAGGCGAAAACTGGTATTCAGAAGATTGGCGCAGGACCACACTAAATGGCCCCGTCCACCTGCCTGCCCTAAACCCACATCGAACACATTCTGAGACTCTGTCGAACATCGTACATTTCTAGCAGGGCTTTTCGCTTTGAATATCACCACACAGCCGAACTGGACCAACGTGTACTTTCGAATAAACCAACGTATTTGGTGGCTACTTGTGATTCTTTTTTTGAGTCACGGCCCATCTCATGAAATCGGCCTCGCAGGTCCAACCAAACGTCAAAAGGCACCACGACCTGAGAATCTTCCTGATAGTGAAGTAATTGAACCTGATGCCTTTCAACTTCTTGTCGGCCCAAAACCTAATTTCACGGTAACGCCCCAGTCAAAAACAAGGACTAAAACAATTCAAATCGGCCCTGAGTTGGCGTGGTCACAACTCATCTCAGGATCGACACTCGATGATGAAATCAAAACTGCGATGCCTCGTTTAAAAAAGATTGTTGCCACGAAGACTTTTTTTGATAGTCACATTGGTGACGCAATTGACGAATTCCGACTACTGTCTGTTTGCTTTGGAATCATCTCTGCGTATGACAAAGCAGAAGACCTGCGTTCAAGTTGGAAAAGAAACGCAATTGGCTACCGTGAACGATTTGAAAGGTCAGCCTATCGATGTGATCGGGAAGGAGCAGCTTCATTTGCCCTGGCAACGACGAGCGTCAGAGATCTTGAAAATTTAATCCGTGGCGAAGCTGGCAACTTCAAGAGTGATGAAACAAAACCATTTCAATGGAGCCAACTATGTGAGCGATCATTACTTATGCGACGCCTAAAACTTGCTGATGAACAACTTACCTCTGGAACCGCCTCTGCAGATAGCTTTTCAGACTCGACCGACCAATTGGTTCATGCGGCTGAAATCGTGGCATGTTTTGGTGAGTTACTCGTGCAACCGGAATTTGTTGACTGGGACGACTCTGACTACAAAGTTCATGCTGAAAAAATGAAAGAGCATGCTTTGGGAGTACGAACTGCTATCAGCGAAGGAAACTATGATGGTGCCAGAAACTCTGCGAAGGCTGTAAGCCAAGCCTGCTCAGCATGCCATGCTGAGTATCGATAAATTCGTTCGTGAAGATCGTGAAGTCTTTTTCCGCAGCTTCTACGGACACAGCCATTCCAATGGGCTCAAGGAAATCAGTTCGGCCAAACCAGCTTTAGCGATTTCACAACCAGTAACATACCGATGCCCTTCACACCACTCTCGGATCAGGCTGGCGCTGCTGGAGTCTTCCGGTACACCAAAGAGATCAATCAACAGACTATCCATTTCAAGTTCAAGACTCGAAAAGTGACGTGACCATTCAGTTGCTTCATGGATACCAACCTGCTCTTCACTTTGCCATTTCATCGGATGAAAGAGCAACACGCTAGATGCCGTTACGAGCCGACGAGTGCATGCTGCAAATGGCCAAACTGCTGCCGAAGAGCACTCTCCTGTCACAATCCCCGTCGCTTGCAAACCGCGGAGACGAATCATGGTGACCAAAGAATTCGCTGTATAGGGGTTCCCGCCGGGTGAATCAAAATAAATCGTGCACTTACTGCCAGGCTCAACTCCAAGCAACTTATCAACAAGACCTGCTGCGTTGTCTGTAAGGTCACCTACTATCGCAACTTCCGCTGGGGAGTCCTCGCCTTCGCTGCCCGTTGACGATGGGCCTGACTCTGTATTTTTTGAAAAATGGGCCATTTATTTTCTTTCCAGAGAAGATGTTTATACTGCGATTCACTGGTGTGCTACACAGCTTATATCCCTGCCACAGTATATCGATGATTCTTGAAAATAATGCTTGTATTTTCAACTCTTCGGATCTGTATTGAACAACAAGTCAGTATCGTAATCTCATGGGTATCATTTGCCTTTGCCCAAATGGGCATCGCACGAATCTGAAAGATCGTTTTGCTGGCCTACGAGTACGCTGCCCGCAGTGCGGCGAGAAGTTTAGAGTTCCTCTTCAAGAACATTTGACCGGGGAACAGAGATTGACCATTTCACCATCTTCACCAACTGGTCATCAATCAGAGTTTGATTCCCCATTTAGTGGCGATGGAGTAGCTTCACAACACGTACGCAATCAACCCACCGTACCCGAGGACCACGTCGCTGATGCCATTCCAGCAGTACTTGATGAAGACCCTGGTCAGCTATGGCGAATTGCACCTCCCGGTGGTGAACCGAGCAGCGCAATGAACGGCTCGGAACTACTCGCCTTATTGTCGTCCTCAAAAATCAATGCAAACGTGTACGTTTGGCGGACTGATTGGCCCGAGTGGAAACCTGTGGTAAATGTTTTTCCAGATTTTTTTGGAAAACAATAGGCCCATTAAACAAGCCAAGGCGGGCCTTCTCCACGCAAAGAAAAGACTCTGTGCCTGCCCGTAAGCTGGTAGTTCATATACTACCTTAACGTCATCAAGAACTCTCTTAATGACCTGACGCCCTTCACTGGCGAGGACTTCGCATGGATGCTGATCCCACACCCTTAGTTGACATGCTTTCTGATACTCAACTGACTGTCTTGAAAACGGAGTTATTTGATTC
>CBFIHW010000110.1:0-9953 GCA_965662325.1 uncultured Pirellulales bacterium
CATGTATGGAATCAATATGTCATCCGTGTGGCTGATGGAAAGCGAGATGCCCTGCGGGAGCACTTGATGGCAACCGGTATTGGAACAGAAATTTACTACCCGGTTCCACTTCATCTGCAGAAATGCTTTGCTAACTTTGGTTGGAAATCAGGTGACCTTCATGTCACCGAACAGGCTGCAAAAGAAACTCTTGCTCTTCCTATTTTTGCTGAGCTTGAACCAACCGAACAGGCTACTGTTGTTGGACGAATAGCAGAATTTTTTGGTAGGACACCAGTTCCGGATCAAATTGCATACACGGAGAAAGGGTCCGATGCAGTGAGTCAACCACGGCAGGTTCGTCGCACCGGGCTTATCGGTCGCGCTGACGACGTACGATGCTAGCAAGAGACCGGGAAACAGGAGTAGCCGTGTATCAGAAGTTGACGACTAGTCTAACCAGTCATGATCGGCAAGTCGCTCTGGTGTATAAACCTCAGTCACGTAGCTAATATCTTTTGAAATTAAAGACTCCACCTCGAGTTTGAAGCCGTTTGAGAGCATCTTGTGAATTTCCTTCTGCCACGCTTTCTTGGCAGCAAACCAGGGATATGCAGCAATTTGCTTTGCCCTTTTTATATCCGAGTCACTCAGTGCTATCTGAACACTCGGGGCCAGCTTGCATTTTTCATAATCAATTGACCGCAATCCAAGAAATCGTGCTGACGGAATAGCCATTCGCTTTGATTCGTATGCAAGATTGATGGAACCTTGTTTTAAAACAGAGTAGATGTAATAGCCCCAAGGATCATTATCGAGCAAGCAGTACACAGGAAGCTTCAGTTCATGATGTAAACGATAGAGCATTCGACGCACACCACGTGGTGGCTGACCACCACCATGTGTCAAAAGACAATTGTGTTTCCTCCAGAATTTATCTTCGTTAAACCTCCGCCACACGGTATCTTTCTCGACATGAAGAATGAATTTGGCAGTACATTTCTTAAAGCGAATAACTTCTTCTTCAACAATTGAGGGGATGCTGTACCCGCCCGACCCCATACGAGAGCAGTCAATCTCATCACCCGAATCAATCAGGGTAATAGGACCAACCATACCACCACGATTACTTGCATAAACATGGAGCTGCTCTCGGAGGCTCTCAAGCGTTACTTCGAGATCTTCGATAATTGGGTCACATTCATCCTGCGTGCCGAAGGTTTCTTCACGCGTCCCCTCGATGGTGTGCTTGAGCAGGTAGTACAGTCCTCGAATACTCGTTGTTTTCTGCTGATCGATAAGTGATTTGCAACCTGTAGCAACAAGAAGCGTTTGCATATAGCTCTTTGCTTGGCTGAGATTAAAAAGGTGCCGTCGGTTCTTCTGGCTACCCATTTCAATTATTTTTCGCGACTTATTAAACCGAACATTCGAAAGACTTCGAGTTGGAATATCGAGATGCGGATCACGACGCTTTTCAGCGGCCTTCTCGACCTCATTTGCTAAACCAACAATCAGCTTGCGAGTTTTCCGATCAACAGGAGGCAGAGTGGCAGTTACTCCCGTACTACGTGAACTACTACGTTTGATTACTTTCTTTGCCATGGTGACTACTCAGCGAATTGTCTTGAAGGATAAAGAGAAGACGAACTAAATTGAAATTGAAATCTTATAGGCATCCACTAGAGACTGGCAGGCTTCACCGCCAACGAATGATAGGCAAAGCAAGTAAGACCACTGATTAACTCTCAGTTTTTGAGTTGAGAGCACGTCCAGCACGAGCTTTGGAAGCGAGATGAAAGGCTGACATCATGTCATACGAAGTAATCTCACAAAGTAATTCTGTAACCTTTTCGTAAACGTCTGGTTCCAACAGAGGTTCTACCTCTTTCATAAGATCTACTACTCGCTTCTCCTGAGCCTCAAGTTCAGCAATTTCTACTTTTCGATCAGCGAGCACTCCGTTAAATGAATCCAGCTTACGAGCATACTCAGTCAATAAAGGAGAATCGGTTGCCGCATCAAACCACGGCCGGTAGATAGGCTTTGCCATTGTTGACCCTATGAAAGGAAAAAGGGTGGATGACGGGATTCGAACCCGCGACCTTCGGTACCACAAACCGACGCTCTAACCAACTGAGCTACAACCACCATGTCTCCGTGGATTCTACCAAACTTTTCGATGAAAACAGCGGGCCGGAAAACCCTATTCTAAAAGGGAAAATTCTGGCATTCCCTTGACAGCACTGAATCGTTTCAATGAGCCCTATAAAGATACTTCTCGTCGCTCTTTTTGACCCCTCAACCCGAGCTGCCTCATATCATGCAACACTCATCCGTTACTACAGTCCGCTGTGATGGACACCGGGGCTGCGTTGCAGATATTGCAATGTTGGCTAAAAACATACCACTGTTTCCTGTTGATCGATGGTGCGATCTCGCGGAACTGAGTCGAGCGAGGGCAGCCAGCCACAAACGAATAGGCTGGGCAGCAATTTTCCTGAAGGCCTACGGTAGAGTTGCTCAGCAAATACCCGAACTAAGAAGTTGGTTTGTGCCAGGGCTCTGGCCTCGCATTGCAACAACAAATCAAATTGTTGCAACCTTAGCAATTAACCGAATGGAAAATGATACGGAGCAACTTCGTTGGGCTCGCCTCCATCAACCTGAAACATTGTCACTTATTGATATACAAGGATTCATTGATGAGTGTTGCAGGATGCCAAGTAATGAGCTTTTCAAGCGTCAGCGTGAGCTCGAAATGCTTCCGGGGTTTCTCCGAAGAGCTGTACTTCGCTGGAACCTTCGATCGGCATCTCGTAAACGATCCTCACGCATTGGCACTTTTAGCCTTTCGACACTTGCAGGCTACGGTGCAAGCAACCATTTTCACCCAACGCTCTGCACAACAAGTATTTCATACCGTCCAATTGAGGCGGATGGCAAGTGCCTTGTAACACTGATTGCTGACCACCGTGTTATCGACGGTGCTGTGGTCGCAAGAAGCCTCGCTACCCTCGAGAAGTTTCTTCAGCAGGATCTTGTCCACGAACTTCGCTCACAGACGGATTCGCAGGAAGCTGATGCGACTCCTTCAAACGCCGCCTAATTTCAGTCAACCGTTCACCAAGGTCTCGTTCCAAGCCTCGACTCGTTGGCTGATAGTAGTGCCGCTCCACTCCAAGATAGTCCTGTTTTGCAATCGCATCAGGAGATTCATGGGCATAGGCGTACCCCTCACCGTGACCGAGTCTTTTTGCCCCTGTATAGTGCTTGTCCTGTAAATGTCTCGGCACGGGTACCACGGATTTTTCACAAACATCATGACGAGCATCAGCAATAGCACGTGTGCATGCGTCGCTTTTTGGAGCAAGTGAAAGATACGAAACAGCTTGAGCCAGCGCAAGCTGGCATTCCGGCAGACCCACAAACTCGGTCGCCTGCATAGCAGCTATTGCAATAAGCAGTGAACGGGGATCAGCATTTCCAATATCTTCACTGGCCAGAATAACCAATCGTCGAGCCAAAAAACGCACGTCTTCGCCACCCTCGAGCATGCGGGCAAGCCAGTAGATCCCAGCATCTACATCACTGCCACGTATGCTCTTAATGAGTGCACTAGCGCAATCGTAGTGTGTGTCTCCTGAATCGTACACAACGGCTTTTCGCTGCACACTCTCACGGGCGAGTTCTTCCGTAAAGTCTAATGGACGATCGGTTGATGAAAGAACTCCAACCTCAAGCCCACCAAGGGCCCGACGGGCATCACCGTCAGCGGTTTCTACAAGAAAATTAAGTGCCTCAGGATCAAGCCTGATTTCCTGTGACCCAAACCCGTGTACTTTATCGGCAATCGCATGTTGAATAATTTTTTTTATGTCTTCTGGCTGTAATGCTTGAAGTTCAAAAATACGACTGCGACTCACCAATGCCGGAGTCAACGCAAAAAATGGGTTCTGTGTTGTTGCTCCAATTAATGCAATAACACCATTTTCTACATCGGGTAGTAGAACATCTTGTTGTGATTTATTAAACCGATGTATCTCATCAATAAACAAACAGGTTCGGCAGGCATCGTCTTCCAATCGTTGCCGCGCACTCTCAATGATATCACGGAGATCTTTCACCCCCGAGGCGGTTGCAGAAAGCTCGATAAATCGCCGCTTCGTCTCGGTGGCTATAATTTCTCCCAGGGTTGTTTTGCCGACACCAGGAGGACCGTAGAGAATGATTGAGCCAAGTCGGTCGGCCTCAATCAAACGCCTTAAAAGCTTTCCTGGACCAATGATCTGCAACTGCCCAACGTAATCGGCTAACCTTCTGGGCCGCATTCGAGCCGCTAAAGGGGCTACCCGGTCAACATGTTCTTTTCTCGTAGCACTGAATAAATCGGGCATGATCAATACCTTATCCTTACCATGTAACTGTGTAGAACGTGGTTGCCACGATTATCTAAACAGATTTTAGCAACCGAAAATACACTCGACGCTACCATAACTTAGGAGGATTGCATGGGATTCAGGACACTTCGTCAATGCGTCGAAACTCTCCGGGGAGAGGGAGACGTTATTGAGATTGATCACCCAGTAGACCCGCACCTTGAAATAGCTGAAATTCAACGACGACTTTTTCGAGCTGGTGGTCCAGCTCTTCTCTTCACATCTGCGCTCGGTACCCAGCATCCCATACTGACCAATCTCTACGGCACACAAAAGCGAGTTGAACGATTATTTTCCGATACCCTTGACCGGGTACGACGGCTGGTTGAACTAAAGATTGACCCAACGGCTGCCGTCCAAAACCCCTTGCGTTATTGGCGGAGCCCTCTTGACGCACTGAGCATGATTCCACGGCTTGTCCGTGGAGGAGGTGTTCTCAATCGTGATGTTCCCCTTACAAGCCTTCCGGGTGTAACAGGTTGGCCTGGTGATGGTGGACCATTCATTACGTTGCCGGCTGTCTATTCGGAGCATCCAGATGCACCCTCAATGAAGACCTCAAATCTTGGCATGTATCGAGTTCAGTTACGAGGCAATAGCTACGAAGAAAACAACGAAGTTGGCATGCACTATCAGATACACAGAGGAATTGGTGTACATCATACCGCAGCAATTGCACGGACAGAGCCGCTTAAAGTGGCCATCTTCGTCGGAGGAACTCCTTCTATGGCCGTTTCTGCAATGATGCCGTTACCTGAAGGCCTTTCTGAACTTACATTTGCTGGCGCCTTGGCGGGCCATCGCATACCAATGATTCGCCGTAAGGGCCGTCCTTCAATTTATGCAGATGCTGATTTTGTTATCGAGGGGACGATTGCCCCTCATGTAACAAAGCCGGAAGGTCCATTCGGTGACCACCTTGGCTACTATTCTCGCCAACACAATTTTCCGGTAATGCGAGTTGACCATGTCTGGCAGCGAGAAGATGCAATCTGGCCTGTTACGGTAGTGGGGCGACCACCTCAGGAAGACACCATGTTTGGTTGGCTCGTTCATGAAATCACTGGTCCTATCATCCCAACGGTATTACCCGGGATATCGAGCATTCATGCCGTTGACGCAGCTGGTGTTCATCCACTTCTTCTGGCTGTTGGCAGCGAACGGTATTTGCCTTGGAAAACTTCATCTCGGCCAGCTGAGTTACTCACCCAGGCTTCAGCAATACTCGGACAAGGCCAGCTTTCTCTGGCAAAGTATCTGTTTATTGTCAATCAGGCGGATGACCCCAACCTGAATGCTCATGATATACAAAGATTTTTCACCCATCTGCTGCAACGAGTGGATTGGAGACGAGACTGCCATTTTCATACCGAGACAACAATTGACACGCTCGATTACTCTGGCGGAGGCCTTAACATTGGTTCTAAGTTAGTCGTAGCCGCCCGTGGTCAATCAGCTCGAGAGCTACCAGAAGAAATATCTGGAAGCATGAATCTTCCGGACGGATTCTCAAAACCATTTGTATGCATGCCTGGCATACTCGCTGTCTCTGGCCCACCTATCGAACCACGACCTTCTCTTGATGTGATGGATGAGGATGCAATTTGGCATTCAACAAAGCACGCTCATTGGACTCAGGATGTACAACGATTTACTCGCGCGATCAATCAACAAGATGACATGCTTAAGTGGCCTCTCATTATCATTGCAGACGACAGTGCATTCACTGCGTCAACTCTGGAAAATCTTCTATGGATCACCTTTACGCGATCCAATCCGGCAACTGATGTTCATGGTGTGAGAGAAACAATCCATCAAAAACATTGGGGCTGCGCAGGGCCACTTGTCATTGATGCACGGCTCAAGCCACACCATGCTCCCCCGGTTGAGGAAGACCCTGCTGTTGTGGCAAAAATTGATAGCCTTTGCCGAAGAGGTGGTCCACTTGCAGGAATCATTGAATAGATTC
Organism: uncultured Pirellulales bacterium; assembly: GCA_965662325.1. GTDB lineage: Bacteria > Planctomycetota > Planctomycetia > Pirellulales > UBA1268 > UBA1268. Next base: position 6,388 of record CBFIHW010000110.1, read on the forward strand.
ACAGAAACACTCAAGATCAAATGGATTACTAATTGGTCCTGAAGATCTTCAGATCAGAACCAATTACTCAACAGCTGGTATTTCGCTGATACGGACTTTGGTCGACACTGAGCGGTGACCTGTTCTTCGACGATAGTTTTTCCTGCGACGGAATTTCTGGACGTAGATTTTTTCACCCTGAGACAGGCCAAGAACTTCTGCCTTTACAACGGCACCGTCAATAATTGGGGCACCTATGCGGAGCTTTCCCTCTTTACTGACTGCGAGCACTTTGTCGAAGACAAGTTCAGCTCCTGCATCAATGGGCCGGAAATCAACTTCAATTTCTTGACCCTCGGACACACGATACTGCCGCCCCCCATCTGAAACGATGCAGTAGTGATGACCACCACTAGCCATGGTGGCGGTTGTTGGAGCGTCGGAGGATGTTGTTTCGGCAGCCATCAGAAAACCTCTATTCATGTAAAACGGTACCCATATCGGGAACTTTTGATTGTAATCCGTGAGCGAGAAAATCCAGCCTCGTGCCCAAAGCACGGGAGTTTGACACTTTCTTCACTACTTTTTGCTGAAGTTTATGGAAACCGCACCGTTCGCCCACTCGCTTCCCATGCTTCAATTGCTAGGTGTTCCGGGGACGCGGTGTCCTGACCCACAATATGAAGTTCTACACGAGAAACGTCCTCGAACTGGGCAATCTCTCGTCTTTTCCGATTATTTATCCACGTTGCCACTTCATCGTGTACGGTAATTGTCAAACGCGCAATATCTTCACGCGTTACCGACAGTTGGAGCATTCGCATAACTTCAATCGCCACACTTTCTGGAGTCTTTGCCATTCCAGTACCCAAGCACGTGGGGCAATCACGAAAAACACTCTTTCGGAGTGACGGACGGATTCGCTGACGAGTCATCTCTATCAGCCCGAAAGGACTTGTTCGTAAGACTTTTGTGCGAGCTCTGTCTCGCTTCATTGCATCATGCAAGGCCCTTTCAACTCCACGACGGTATTTCTCCCGCCGCATATCAATAAAATCATTAACAATAACGCCGCCGAGATCTCGTAATCGTAGCTGGCGAGCAATCTCTTTTGCTGCAATCAGATTCATTTGATAGGCGTTCTCTTCTGCTGACTTTTCTGTACGAAAACTTCCTGAATTGACATCAATTGCAACGAGAGCTTCGGTCGTATCGATTACAATCGACCCTCCACCTTTAAGTGGGACTTTGTGCTGATGAATTCGACTAATCTCTTCCTCGAGTCGATAGCGATAAAACAATGGCTCTTTACCGTCGTAGAACTGCAGCCGACTTGCATATTTAGGCATGACCAACTCAAGAAATTCTTTTGCTCGTTCATATGCGGCACGATCATCAATAAGAATTCTTCCTACATCTTCAGTAAACATGTCTCGGATCGTCCGAATAATCATGTCGCTTTCCTGATAGATATCGATTGGGGCAGAATATTTTCTCATCCGCTTCACAATGCTCTTCCAAAGCCGAAGTAAATACGCCATGTCACGAGCCATCTCTGACTTGGTTCTCTCAGTACCGGCTGTTCGTACAACAAAGCCGACTCCCTTGGGCGGCTTGAGCGCATTCATAATTCCTCGAAGCACTCGGCGTTCTTTTTCATTATCAATCTTTTTTGAAACTCCAACTCGACCAAGTGGCGGCATAAGGACCAGATAACGACCGGGAATGGAAATGTAGGTCGATAGAGTAGGCCCTTTCGTACCAAAGCCCTCTTTAATGACTTGTACAAGTAATTCGTCACCACGTTTCAGGACATCCTGTATAGGTGGCTTAACCCGAGGACGATCACCTATACGTGGCTTTCGACGCCTATCTGAAGGCCTCCCCCCGTTATTCGATCCATCGGAAGGAGCTTTTGCTGAGTCGTTCAATTCAAAAGCCTTGTCAGGATCAAGACCACCCTGGCGATAGTATTGCGGTTCAATATCACTGATATGCAAAAATCCATTTCGCCCAACGCCGAAATCGACAAAGGCAGCCTGAATGGATGGTTCTATGTTAACGACTCTTCCCTTATAGATATTGCCAACAAGGTTTTCCTGGCTTGTTCGTTCGACATAAAGTTCTTCCAGTACGCCCTCCTCAATAATTGCGATGCGGCATTCTTCTGCCTGCGTCACATTAATCAGCATTTCCTGCTTCATTATCGTTCTTTCTTTCTATTAATCCGCCACTCTGGGGCGGCACATATATCACGCGACAGTCTCCGCTAAAAGACGTCGTTTTTGATCACGCAAAAAGGCCTTCACGTCACGAGCACTATTCATTTCAAGAACCCGTTTCGCGACAGCCTGACAATCGGCGATTGATACGCTTCGAACCGCCTGTTTTATTTCTGGTATAGCTGCAGCGGGCACACTAAGTTCACGAAGCCCAAGGCCAAGCAACAACTGGGTGTACATAACACTTCCACTCATTTGACCGCAAACACTCGCCGATACTCCGGCATCAGCCGCGATATCAAGAGATTTCTTGAGCAACCTGATAACTGCTGGATCACATGCGCTATAAAGATCTGCCACATCTTTATTTCCACGATCAACAGCCAGCGTGTACTGAATGAGGTCGTTTGTTCCCACAGAGACAAAGTCCACTTCCTCAATGAATGCATCGAGCATCATTGCGGCAGCAGGCGTCTCAACCATTATTCCAATTTTTAGCTTTGGATTGAAATCAATATCGTGCTCAGCAAGATCTTCCATCACATCGGCCAAGACCAATCGTGCCTGACGTAATTCAATGATTGTCGACACCAATGGAAACATCACCCGGACGTCACCACGTGAACTCGCTCGGAGAATAGCGCGCAACTGGGTTCGAAACATTGGCAACTGCCGCAATGACAGACGAATACTTCGCAGGCCAAGGCATGGATTTCGCTCCTCCTCTGGACTTTTCTCAGTGAGCATTTTGTCGGACCCTAGATCCAAAGTCCGAACCACCATTGGCTTCCCGTCGATTGCGTCAACGACCTTACTGTATGCGCGATAATGATCCTCTTCGCTTGGCTCATGCTGACTCGTAAGGTAGAGAAATTCGGTACGATAAAGTCCGATACCATCGCTACCACGTCGCATGCACTGTTCAACTTCCTCAGGAAACTCAATGTTTCCTCGGATTTGCACTCTCACACCGTCGACCGTTTCAGCCGGCAAGTCTCGCAAGTGTCCGAGGGACGCGGCAACCGTTTCGGCAACTTCAGCTTCGAGCCTGTATCGGGCAATGGTTTCTTCATCTGGCTGAAGGATAACTACGCCTTGATTACCATCAAGAATGACCGGTTCCCCGCCAGAAACATCCGCTAAAAATGGACCAATACCAACAACAGCGGGTATCTCAAGCCCTTCTGCAACAATCGCGGTATGGCTCCCCGGTCCGCCAAGTTCTGTTGCAAAACCTTTGACAAAACGTCGATCCAAATTTGCTGTTTCACTTGGCGTCAGATTATGGGCCAGTATGACGACCGGTTCAGAAATCGATGCGAGTGTCTCCCTACGCTGACCCAAAAGGTTTCGCAGGAGGCTCTT
>CBFIHW010000111.1:0-9876 GCA_965662325.1 uncultured Pirellulales bacterium
CCATTGAGTTGTCCGATTTTTGTTCTAACAATGTCCATACCAACACCGCGCCCAGAAATGTCTGAGATTTCCTGAGCGGTACTGAAGCCTGGTTGAAAGATAAGTTCTGCAGCTTCGTCTTCAGTGAGTTGGTCTGCAGAGTTCTGAGTTATGACTCCTCTCGAAACCGCGGTCTGTTTCACTCGGTTGATATCAATGCCTCTTCCGTCATCCTCGACGGTGATAAATACGTTGTTGCCTCGATGAGAGGCGGTAAGTGAAACCGTAGCGACTTCAGGTTTTCCGTTTTGTATACGCATCTCTGCTGACTCGATGCCGTGGTCAACGCAATTGCGAATAAGGTGGTTGAGAGGGTCCCCTATTTCATCGATCATCCGCTTATCAAGTTCTGTTTTTTCACCTTCGATCTCAAGAGTCACCTGCTTACTGAGTTCTTGGGTAATGTCTCGTATTGATCGTTTGAACCGATTGAACAGCGGGCCCACGGGAACCATTCGCGTGTTGAGCACTCCCCGCTGGAGACTGTTTGACACGCGCGTGAGTTGATCAATTGCAGTACTTAGTTCAGAAAAGCTTTGACGATTGTACTCCCATGCTTGGAGCTGGTGTTCAACAGTATCGATTTGTTCATTCAGGTCCTGCAGCTCAAGATGCGCCTTTTCACCATGTTGTTCGGCGAGCCGTGCCGTGAGCTTTCGGAAGGCCTCAAGAAGGTTTGTGGTGTGTGCACTTAAACCAAGCTTGTGGAAAGCGGGTGCAACATTTTCGGCAAGCTGTGTGAGTCGTGCCCGGTTGACGACCAATTCGCCTGTCAGGTTTAAGAGCACATCGAGTCGGTCCACGTCAACTCGCACGGTTTTTGCGAGGGCTGGCATTTTTGCAGGCCCGTGCGTTGCTTTCTCAGAGATGTTTTGCTGTGAATCCGGCAGTTCTCTTTCTTTGTCTGAACCCTGCGCCCGCTGTGAAGGAGCCCCGGATACCGGTGTCACAGCCGAGGCGATGGCTGTGTCTGCCGGGACTTCTGCAACAGAAAATTCTGTGAAGTTGTTCGCCTCAATGGTTTGGGTTATCTCCGCTTCTGGAGCAAACGTTTTCAGGACGAGTACGAACTGAGTGAGGTTATGCGCCGTTGCCAGAGAGGCATGGGGCGGCTGGCTATCCATGAGTTCACCGAGGGCTGCCAGCTTTTGTGTGACTGACGAAGCAGCATCTGGTGGGAGCGAAGTGTCAGAGTCTAAAAAAATGGTAATTCTCCACCAAGACTCTTTTGGTTTGTGAGCAGAATGTGTAGCTGGCTGTACGTGGACAGGACTGTTCTTTTCTTCTTCTGCATTTTTTTGTTGAGGACCGTTTGGGTGTTGTGCTTTCGTGGTGTTTGACGCTGTAGAGGTTTTCCCAAGTGTTTTGACCTGCTCTAAAAGATCTCCAGCGGCATTGAGTGGTTCGCCATCCTGCAAGTGCTGATTGCTCTCACGAAGAAAATCAATGCAACGCAGGACTATATCAATAGTTGGTGTGTTCAGTTCCTGCTTGCCTGAACGAAGTCTTTCGAAGTGAGTCTCAAGATGATGCGTAAGTGACGTAATTCGGTCGAGCCCAAGAAGTGCAGAAGAACCTTTGATTGAGTGAATAAGACGAAATGCTTCATTGAGTTCTTCAGGCGTGGGCGCTTGGTTCTCCAGTTGCAGGAAAATTTCTACCAGACTATCAAGCTGCTCGTTTGTTTCATCGAGATAGAGCCGTAAGTAGTCGCTCATCTCGTCAGCGGGTAGATCGCCAGGAAAGGAATGGTCGCTCATGATTGCAATTGTTTGTGAGTGGTATTCTTGGGTTGGGATTGCTGCTAATGAGGTTTCTCATACAGGAAAGTTGTTTTTTTATTGAGTTCACCAAGAAGGTCATAAATGCCATCTGCTGGTCCAACCACAAGGGCCCCTCCCGGCGCCAGTGAGTGAATCAGGTTTTGCACGGCAATCTGTTTTGACTTGCGGTCGAAATAGATGAACACGTTTCGTATGAAGATGCAGTCGAATTTTTCTCCAGGCATTGGAGTAAGTAAATTATGGCGTCGAAATTCGCACATGCTGATCAGCCGAGGTCGGATTGACCAACCTGCTTCGTCTGGTAGTTGCGCAAAATATCTTGCTCGTCGCTCTTCTGATGTCTGGTCGAGCGATCGGTTTGGGAATACGCCCTTTCTAGCTGCAGAAATCATGGTTTCACTGATGTCACTGCCAAGAAGGGAGATGTCCCAGCCTCCAAACTGATGACGGGCTTCGTCGAGGCAGATTGCCAGCGTGTAAAGTTCTTCTCCGGAGCTGCAGGCGGCCGACCAGATTCGCAGCGACTTTGGGCGTTTTTTCTCTGACGCTTGGGTCCGGATTGTTGGCAGGAAGGATTCGATAAACCAATCGAAGTGCCCTCCAGTTCGAAAAAAATGTGTCTCATTCGTGGTAACTGCATCAATAAAGTGCTCAAGCTCTCGAGACAGTTTTTTCTGAGTGAGGAGATTGTAGTACTCCTCGAATGATTCTATGTTGAGTTGACGAAGACGGCGTCGGATTCTATTCGAAAGAAGGGTGATTTTTCCGTCGGCCAGACGGATGCCGGTTTCGCCATAAATAAATGTACGAAATCGGTCAAACTCTTCTGGTGTCAGCTTTGTCAAATCCATTGGCGTCCACCTAACTCCGTTACGAGCGCTTCGCGCTGTAATATGATGTGTTTGAAGCGACTGCCTCAACACATTTGTGCGTGGGAAGAAAGTCTCTTGAACACACCCAACTCTGAAAGAGGATCGTCATGAAACTTTCGGTTCCCTCCATGATACGTGTTGTAGTGGTTCAGTGCCCACTCAGCAGCCTATTGCTTGTTTTCAGGCTCACGTCCTAGATCAAATTGCTGGTGGTGTATTCTTCTGAGTAAATAGTGTTTATGTGTTTTTTTCAAACTGAATACTTGCCTGATGTACTTGTTCCAGGTTAGCAGGTTCAAGAAGTTGACTGGCGTCAAGCAGAATAAAGAGATCGTCTTCCACTCGAGTGAATCCTTCAATAAATCGACGTCCGCTTCCGTTCACAGAGTCTGGGGCGGGTTGAATGGTATCTTCGGGAACTCGCATAACGCGGAGAACAGAGTCGACGGTACACCCGATAGTACGACTGCCAACATTGACTACAATGGTTCGCGTCTCCTCGTCATGGGGTCTACGTTTCAGGTTGAAGAGTGATCGCAGGTTTACGATCGGTATAATCATTCCGCGGAGATTGCTTACGCCGTCTACGTACGCAGGTACCTCAGGTATCTTTGCAACCCGCGAGGGCATCACGATTTCTTGAATAGATTCAATGCGAAAAATATAATTTTGATTCGCAAGTCGGAATCCAACAAACTGAGGGGATGTGGAATTTGGTTGACTCCCGTGAACGGCTGGTTGTCGGGCCTGCGGTTGTGTTGGAGGTGTGATGCTCATGTGAGTCTCTCGCGTGTGGGAGCCCTTTCTGGAGCTCTCGTGTTCGCAATCCCGATAAACAGGATATAGTCGGGATGCGGGCTGCGAGCAAATTCGAAAAGGGAAAAGGCGATTCCCCCCAGTCTTCTGTCCGTTATAGTCGTTGTGAACGGACCGAGATCAGCGGTTTTTGCAGTCCTGTGGGGCGTTTTATTGTGGCTTGGCAGATGTGAATAACTCGCTGTCATATCGGGTGAATTGGTGAAAATTAAAAAGCCTTTACGTGTCCTTGTAGTCGATGACTCACCTATTTATCGACAAATGCTCATACGCGCACTTACTGATCTTGATGGAGTCGAGGTGATTGACTCTGCATGTGATGGGGTTGAGGCAATTGAGAAAATTGAACGTCTGCAACCAGATCTTGTCACTCTCGACGTGCAAATGCCCAAACTCGATGGTCTGGGGGTATTACGGGAAATGAATCGGCGGTCTGTAGAGACGACAGTTTTAATGGTCAGCAGTGTGACTGCTGAGGGTGCTCCAGCTACAGTTGATGCCTTACTCAATGGTGCTGTTGACTGTATTTTAAAGCCTTCAGGGTCAGATCCAAAAGCAGAAGGGCACGATATTCGACAAGCTCTTACAGAGCGTATCGAAGCGATTCAGCATGGGCGGACTGAGAACAGGCCACGTCGTAGTGCCGCTCAAAATACAGGCTCTAGAAAACGGTCAGCTCCGAGAAGAAAATTAGAAGATGTGATTGTCATTGGAGCATCAACGGGTGGCCCACAGGCTTTGCGAACCGTGTTACGATCTTTGCCTGAGAAGCCCGATGTACCTGTCTTCATCGTGCAGCATATGCCATCTTCCTTTACTGCATCGTTGGCCAAGCGCCTGAACGAGATTGTTACGTTCCCAGTAAAACTTGCATCTACGGGAATGTTGATAGAACCGGGTTCGGCTTACCTGGCACCTGGAAAATTTCATCTCACGGTAATGAGGAAAGGCTTAGAGTTGGCATGTCGGCTGACGCAGGATCCGCCGAGACAGGGTTGTCGGCCTTCCCTCGACTGTCTGCTCGAGTCACTTGTTCCGGTTTATGGTAGCAAGGTCGTAGCAGCAGTTCTCACTGGTATGGGTTCAGATGGACTCGAGGGGTGTCGCGGTTTGAAGGCGGCTGGTGGGGTCGTGATTGCACAGGATCGCCAAGGTTGTGTCGTTTTCGGTATGCCGAAGGCGGTAATTGATGCTGGACTTGCAGATGTCGTCTTGCCACTGGATCACATTGGTGAGGCAATTACCGAAAATAGGTATCGAAAGCCACCAGCAACGTCGTGACGTGTGGTGAAAGTACTTTCTACTTCGAAGCGGGGAAATGTATCGCATGAATATTGTTGTTTTGGATGGGTACACGACGAACCCAGGAGACTGCTCCTGGGATACCGTCGCCGAGTTTGGCAACCTTGAGGTCTATGACCGTTCATCGGTGCAGGAGATTCAAAAACGGGCAGCGAATGCGGAGGTTGTACTCACAAACAAGACACCATTGTCGGCAAAGATTCTAGCCGAGCTTCCACACCTCAAACTGATTTCAGTCCTTGCCACAGGAGTGAATGTGGTTGACCTTGACGTTGCTGGTGCGCGTGGGATTACGGTCTGTAATGTTCCTGGATATAGCACGCCGAACGTCGCACAGGCAGTCTTTGCTCTATTACTAGAGTTAACGAATCAGACGGCGATGCATGCGGCTGAGGTCCGAGCGGGCGCCTGGTCCTCGTGCCCTGACTTTTGCTTCTGGCGTGGTGAATTAGTGGAGCTTGATGGTTTGACGCTTGGGCTTGTTGGGTACGGTGCTATTGGCAAGGCAGTCGCTGCTGTCGGGCGGGCATTGGGAATGAACGTGCTCGCCGCTCGTCGGCAAAGTGCTGTGGTTTCAGATGGGGTGACATATACTGACGTCGACTCGGTTTTTCGTGATAGCGACGTTGTCTCGTTGCATTGTCCGCTTACGTTGGAAACAAAAGAACTTGTCAATGCGACACGGCTTTCTGCGATGAAGCCAACTGCGTATCTCATTAATACGTCGCGTGGTGGGGTGATTCACGAACAGGATCTTGCTGATGCATTGAATGAAGAAAGGATTGCGGGTGCAGGGCTCGATGTACTGTCTGTCGAGCCGCCTCCGGTGTCGAACCCACTTCTGACTGCAAGGAATTGCCTCATTACTCCACACATCGCGTGGGCTAGTCGTGCCGCTCGCCAGAGACTCATTGAGGCAACGTCAGAAAATATTCGAGGGTTTGTTGATGGTTCACCTCGGAATGTAGTGGTGTAACAATCTGCAATGCGTTGTTATTCACCAATGATTTTTACAAGAACACGTTTTCGTCTGCGGCCGTCGAATTCTCCATAGAAGATTTGCTCCCATGGACCGAAGTCAAGTGTGCCATTGGTAATAGCAACAACAACTTCCCGCCCCATGACCTGCCGCTTCATGTGAGCGTCTGCATTGTCTTCACCAGTTCGATTGTGATCGTAGACCTCTGGGCTTGCGTCAAACGGGGCGAGGTGTTCTAGCCATTTTTTATAATCGTTGTGTAAGCCAGACTCATCATCGTTGATGAAGACACTTGCTGTGATGTGCATGGCGTTGACAAGGCAGAGTCCTTCCTGAATGCCTGACTCAGTCACAAGATCGGCTACGGTCGATGTGATATTCTCGAATCCCATTCTGGCTGGGATGGTGAAGGTCAAATGGCGAGTAAGTGATTTCATGACAGTCTCTCCATGAAAAAAGATGTAGTGTCTGGTTGAGTCAGTAGCCGTTGGAAAAGTCTATTGGTTTGGAATGAGTGTCTTGCGTGGTCGGTTCACAAACAGTTGTGTGGCTTTGCATATGTGCGGGGAGATATATTCATCATTGGTAAATGATTGTCTCATGGTATTTTATGCCGAGTGATTTGTGCATGAGTATTTGGCAGTATGAAAGCCGAGGAGAGCAGAAATGAATGTTGAGCGTGTCAAATATTTGATCTGGGCTGCCGACGTGGATCGCGCTGTGCTGTTCTATGAAACACTCTTCGGGGCAAAAATTACGAGACAAAACCCTGCTGTTACAGATCTTGATATCTGTGGAGCTACTGTTGGTATTCACAGTGGGGGTGAAGGGAAACGCACTTGGACGGGATTGAGTTTCCAGGTTGCTGATGTGGTTGCTGGCGCGGCTGAAGTGACTTCTGCAGGCGGTATTTTGACACACGAGCCTCGTGAAGAAAATGGTGAGCCTCCTCATCTTGCGATGTGTGCTGACACCGAAGGCAATGAGTTTATGCTCTCACGGCGGCGTAGTTAGCGGCTGATGTCAAGACAGACAAGAGTGTCATCGTTGCGGACAAAGAGTCGTCCTTGAGCCAGTGCAGGGAGTGCCCGAATTGTGCCAGGGAGCGGTTGGTTTTGCCCGAGTACTGTCATGCCTTGAGGTGAAACATCGAGGAGGGCAATATCTCCATTTGTTTTTACAGCAAGTACTTTGTTGTCTGCTGCCAACAGGTTTCCATAGCCAAAATTATCTTCCCGCCAGAGAGCCTTCCCTGTGGTTGCGTCAATACAAGTCATCGCGCCGGGCGGCCCGTCGTCTCGTCCATCAATACAGTAAAGGTGACCCTCACGAAGGATAGGTGTGCAGTATTGGCTAGCGAGACTATCGGTGCCTGACCACTGAGGAGTTACTTCCGTCTTCGTAAATGTCGCGCAAACCGACCCGATGCCATACGAGGCAGTGACGAGAAGGTGATGCCCGTTGGTCTGATCTCTCCAAGTAATTGGAGTGGCGGCGTTGACCGTTGGGCCCCTCATACCAAAAGGAAAAGACCAGCCAATAGCTCCATTCGTGGGGTCAATGAAGAGGCATTGGTAGCGTGTAGTAACAATTACATGTTGTTTTTCATTCAGTATGACGGATGAGGGGGCAGCGTAACTTGCTGGTTCATCTGTTGTTTTCCAAGCAACTTTGCCAGTGGTCAAGTCGAAGCCAACTATGCCTGCTCCCTCGCGGCCGCCGATGTTGACGACGACATGGTTACCAATCACGAGAGGGCTTGATCCAGAACCGAAATACCCTTCAGCCGCATCAAATTCTTCGTGCGTGCGGTGCTGCCATAAGACTTCGCCTGTCTGTGCATTGAGGCATGTCAGCATTCCTTGTGCTCCAAAGGTAATCACCTTGTTGTTGAAAACTGTCGGTGTGCACAGCGGGCCATCGCCACCACCTACCTGCGGGCGAAAACGAGTTGGATGATCAGTTTTCCAGATGATGTTTCCGGTTGTGGCATCAAGTGCTTCAGTAATTTCACGGTCATCGATTCTGTGGAAAAGGAAGGCCATTCCATCGACTATAGCGACACCGGCGTACCCACTGCCAACGGGACGACGCCAGATCTCTCGTGGGCCAGCTGCCGGCCATCTGTCAGCTAGTTGTTCGTCGGGATCGGCAATGCCGGTTCGATGCGGGCCGAGAATTTGGGGCCAATCACCGGCTCGTGCAGACTGCATAGAAAAACAGAGAATTACAGCGGTTGCCCGCAGGGCCGTTGGTGTCAAAAAAATAGTGTCACAAATGGAATGCATGAATGAAATGTCCAAAGTTGAGAAAGAAACAGATCCTTATGTCTATAAGATCATAAGGGAGATCGAGTATCATGGTTTACTGGGACGGTGGAAAATCAGGACAAATTGAGTGAGACAAATAGCATGTTTTTAACGTTACGCCGCTGGAATCGGGTGTCGAAAGATGTCTGGTGTTTTCTGTGTGTCTTTCTGAGTATGACAGTAACGCCTGTGGTTGCATGCTCCAGAGTTCTCTATCGGGGGCCTGACGGTGCGGTTGTAGTTGGACGCACCATGGATTGGGAGCAGTCGCTGGAGGTGAATCTATGGGCTTTCCCTGCTGGGCTTGATCGCGATGGAAATGCTGGTGCTCGGTCGCTCAAGTGGAAGTCGAAATACGGGAGTGTTGTCGCGACCTGCTATGACAAGCTCGTGGCTGATGGCATGAACGAAAAAGGGCTTGTGGTGAATGTCCTCTATCTCTCAAGCAGTATCTATCCGAAGTTTGATGGGACGCGGCCTACTCTCTCAATTGGAGCCTGGGCACAGTATGTACTCGACACGTTTGCAACAGTCGACGAAGCAGTGACGGTTCTACAAGATGAACCTTTTCAGCTTGGTGTATTGATCATGCCTGGCGGGCATGCAGGGACGGTACACCTCTCAATTGCTGATGCAACTGGAGACTCTGCCATTTTTGAATACATCGATGGCAAACTGGTTGTTCATCATGGAAAACAGTACAGCGTGATGACCAACGATCCACCATATGATCAGCAGTTGGCACTCAATGGCTATTGGCAGGAAGTAGGTGGGAGCGTCATGCTGCCGGGAACAGAACGGCCCGCTGATCGGTTTGTTCGGGCAAGCTACTATCTCGGAGAAGCTCCGCAGACATCTGATGAGAGGGAGCAGATTGCCAGCGTGTTCTCGATTATTCGAAATGTGTCAGCACCGATTGGTGCTGTACATGCCGGGCAGCCGAACGTGGCGGCAACGCTATGGCGGATTGTGGCTGATCAGAAACATCGCACGTACTACTTTGAACTGACAGATACACCAAATATTTTCTGGGTCGATCTCTCAAAACTTGATCTGTCCGTCGGCCAGCCGATGCGGATGCTTGCTGTCGAGGGTGCACCAGTGATGGCAGGGGAAGTTTCTGACCGTTTTGAGAAACAGACTGATTTTGAGTTCATGGCTGGAAGTGATCCTGGTGCACAGAAATGAGATTGGATACGAAGTGTCTCTGAACATTTTGTGCTGGCGTTCACACGCCATATGTAGTACTTCAGCACTATGAGGATAATGGAAATGCGTCTTCAATATGTTGTCTTCAGTTTCATGCTGTGCTGGAGTACTTTTCAGTGGGAAGGTGCGATTGCTAAAGAAGTCCAACGGAAACCGAATGTTGTCATCCTGTTTATTGATGATCTTGGATACGGTGACCTTGGGTGTTTTGGGAATAAAAGAATTCCGACGCCTCATATAGATAGCCTTGCGGCCGATGGTGTCCGGTGCACCATGTCATACATCACGAATCCGCCATGTTCGCCAAGTCGTTGCGCTCTGATGACGGGGATGTACGCCCAACGATTTGGGAAATCAGGGATGGCGAGGGGGTTGCCCATACCGAGTGATCACCCAACTCTGGCTGAATTGATGAGAGACGCGGGCTACGTGACAGGGCAGATTGGCAAGTGGGACATCGGCTCTGTTGGGCAAGGTCCCCATGAGCGTGGCTTCATGGAAGTCGCCAAAGACCCACCAGGAACTCAGTATATTCGAGAAACACAGGATGGAAGCAAAGCCTATCT
>CBFIHW010000112.1:0-9470 GCA_965662325.1 uncultured Pirellulales bacterium
TGTAAAGATGATTCGCATGGTAGTTGTGACATTCCAGCCAAGTCTCTCACCCTGGCGTGAACAACTTCTCCGTTCTGCGCGACCAGTGTTTCCCGGCAGATTTCGTCATCTGACGTTTCCTGAGGAAAACCACAGCCAACGAGATGGTTTAAAAAAGTAACAATATTTTTTGAGTAGAGTTGACTGGTATGCGTGGCCACCTCGGCTGGAAGGTTGGTGGGCCCAAGTATCGTAATTCCGTTGAAATTTGTTGTTTCGCCTGGAGTGGTCAACTCACAATTACCGCCTCGCTCTGCTGCGAGGTCCACAATCACACTCCCCGGCTGCATGCCTTCAACCATTGTTTTGGTAATCAGTATCGGCGCCGGTTTGCCTGGTATGAGGGCCGTTGTGATAACAAGATCACATTCCGCGATGACTTTCCCAAGCTGTTCTTGCTGTTTTTTATAGAACTCTTCAGTCATGGCTTTGGCGTACCCGCCCTTGGTTTCACTCGAGTCCGTTTCCAAGTCGAGCTCAACGAATTTTGCTCCAAGACTCTCTACCTGCTCTTTCACTGCAGGCCGCACGTCATAAGCAAGAACCTGTGCACCAAGCCGCTTGGCTGTTGCTATCGCTTGAAGCCCCGCAACGCCAGCTCCAAGAATGAGTACTTTGGCTGGACGAATTGTTCCAGCCGCGGTTGTCATCATTGGCAGGATTTTCTTGAGTGCAGTAGCTCCTAGAAGGACAGCTTCGTACCCTGCGATATTTGCTTGGCTTGATAAAACGTCCATGCTTTGAGCACGAGTAATACGAGGAACCAGTTCCAATGCGTAGATAGTTGCCCCAGTCTTGGCATCTTCAAGGCATGCTTCACAGTTTCCAAGTGGGTCAGCCATGCCGATAACTACTGAATTGGCAGACATTCTTTTCCGGTCTGAGTCCCATGAGTCGCCGGCTGCTCCACAGGTGCGAACAGTGAGTACGCAGTCGGCTTGGAAGGCCTCGTCTCGATCAACAATTCTTCCTCCGGCCTGCTCGTAATCGGCGTCACTAAAACCAGCTGCAAGCCCCGCGTTACTCTCGATGAGTACGGCGTGATCGGCTTTAACGAGAGTGCTGACGACTGCAGGAACAAGAGCAACTCTGTATTCACCGGGGAAAAGTTCCTTAATGACCGCTACTTTCATTGAGTGGCTCGAGATTAAAGGGGAATAGGACAATCGCTGGATGACTAGTAACTACGCGAGCAGCATTTGTGGTATGGGTACCATTAGGAGTGATTTAAGGAGGAGTGACTTTACGCCTCAAACTGCTGGTTACTGAGATTCTGCACTTTTTGGGGTCCGTAGGCAAATCGGTGTCATCCTGCGGTGAGTATGAGGGAGGCTTGAGAAGTTGTTGTTACGCTGGTATTCTTCGGGGCTCTGGCAATTGAAGGTACGCATGAATCCAGAAGAGTACTCCGAAGTAGGGAGACTATTGATCTGGTAGTTTCGTGTGACTGCGGTGCGAGAAACCGTTTTGCCGAACCAAAGAAAAGTGAAAAAAACGATGAATAAAACATTCATGGCCAAAGCCGGTGACGTTGAACAACAATGGTGGTTGGTCGATGCCAATGAAAAACGAGTTGGACGTCTTGCGAGTGACATCGCGACGATCCTGATGGGCAAGCACCGACCAACGTACACACCACATGTCGATACTGGCGATTATGTTGTTGTTGTGAACGCTGAAAAAGTTGAATTTGGCGGCAATAAATGGCAGCAGAAAGAGTATCGCTGGTACACCGGGTACACCGGACTGAAAGTTGAGACAGCTGAGAAAAGACGTGATCGTCGTCCGTCGCTTATTCTTGAGGAAGCAGTGCGACGTATGCTGCCAAAAAATAAGTTGGGCCGTAGCATGCTGAGTAAGCTAAAAGTGTATGCCGGTCCTGATCATCCTCATGTAGCGCAGCAACCCGAGCCAAAAGAACTTGGTACGCGTTGTACTGTTGGCCTGTAAACTAAAATTTAAGAAACACCTGCATATATCAATCTGGAGTCCGACAGCATGTCTACCGATTCTTCACCAGAAATTACACCATCATCCACAGTTGCTACTCCGGCGGCTCCTGCATCATCACTTCCAAAGAAACGTGTGGATTTAGCAGGCAATGTGATTGCGACTGGTCGACGTAAGTCCGCAATTGCTCGAGTTCGGTTGCGATCCGGTTCCGGAGCAATCATTGTGAATAAACGCCCCTTGGATGTTTATTTTCCGTCTTTGAAAGATCGAGAGCTAGTCTCCGGTGCTCTTGGGCACGTTGGTCAAGAGAAGACAGTCGATGTCGATATAACTGTGAGTGGCGGGGGTGCTTCGGGGCAGGCGGGAGCGTGCCGTCTTGGGATAGCTCGTGCTCTTAAAGACTTTGACACTGAATTGGCCGAGCCACTTCGACAAGGTGGGCTCCTGACTCGTGACGGCCGAATGAAAGAACGAAAGAAATACGGTCTTCGTGGTGCTCGACGCGGAACGCAGTTTTCTAAGCGTTAAAGTAGTTATAATACGACTCAATGCTGTATTCCGCCTGAGCAATACATCTGGTTGACTTGGTCAGATTTCCCTTTGCTTTCAGCCGAAGCAATACTAAAAGAAGTAGTAGCCCAGACTGCGCGGCAGTGTTGCGTGGCGAATGAGGAGAGATGCTTCAAATTTATTCTGGGCCTTCATGCATTTACGACTGGGAAGAGTTCGTATGAGATCATACATCGCTGTGTTCAGTTTAATTTTTGTCTTTATTGCTTGCGTGGTGCCGCAGTCTTTCGCTGACGGTCTTTCTTCTGCCCAGTCTTCAATTGTTGCGAGCCAAGACATACTCGACGCGGAAAAGGCGGGGCTGATCGAGGTCAAATATATCCCTAACGACTCTCGCTCAGCACAGATCGTTATTGACAACAAATCTGACCAACCACTAACACTCCGTTTACCGAAAGCGTTTGTAGGAGTTCCTGTTCTGGCGCAGCAGATTGGCATGGGTGGCATGGGCGGTGGCATGGGCGGCATGGGCGGAGGTCAAGCCGCTGGTGGTGGTGGCATGGGCGGTGGCATGGGTGGCATGGGTGGCATGGGTGGCGGCATGGGCGGTGGCATGGGTGGCATGGGCGGCGGCATGTTTTCCGTTCCACCAGAGAAAACAAAAGTTGTGAAAGTAGCCACTGTCTGCCTTGAGTACGGAAAGCGTGAACCATCACCACGTATTCCTTATCGCTTGGCTGCTCTTGAGTCATTTTCAGACGACCCCGCGCTGGCGGTTCTACTCGATTCGTTTGGGCGTGGTGAGATCCCGCCTCAAGTTGCCCAAGCAGCGGCATGGAACATTTCGAGCGGACTGTCATGGCAAAAACTAGCCGCCGAAGTGATTGATCGCCCAGGAGGCGTTCCTGATCAGAGATATTTCACGCAGGCAGAACTTTTTGCCGCTCGCCAAGTGGTTGGCGTGGTTCAAAAGCGGGTGAGTGGCATGCAACAAACAACTTCCCACCGCTCAACTGGCGATCGTTGAATAGCTGGGTGGCTTTCTTTCTGGGACACAATTCGCCCAAAATCTATCGATCTACCCCTATATTTATGGGAGTGAGCGTACCGGCTCATGGTAGAAATAGATGACGCGATCTTCTTGCCCCTCAACAAACAGGCTGTTTTGGGTTACAAGTGTAGTTGTAGTGGGGCTTCTCAAAGCAAACGTAATTCGTCACAGAATTATTGCGGACAATTTAATGGAGATGTGGCTGATATGAACAAGCAGGTAAAAACTCAGGAAGTGCAGTCGACTGAGGTCATTGTAGAGGCTCGAAATCTCTCAAAGACTTATCGCGACTTCTGGGGACGGAGCAAGAAAGTTGCGTTGAAACCTCTCGATCTTGAGATTCGCCAAGGTGAAATTTTTGGCTTGCTCGGACCAAATGGATCCGGGAAGACAACGACAATGAAACTGCTGCTTGGTCTTATTTTTCCAACATCTGGTGAAGCTGTAATTTTTAATAAAGATGCCACAGATGTTTCAAAGAACGATCGTATCGGCTACCTTCCCGAAGAGTCCTATCTTTATAAATTTCTTGATGCTGAAGAAACATTGGATTTCTACGGACGGCTGTTTGACATGCCACCGGAAGAACGAAAGCGTCGAGCAGATGCGCTCATTGAAATGGTTGGACTTGGGCGTGATAAGAAAAGGCAATTACGAGAATACTCGAAGGGTATGACTCGGCGTATTGGCGTTGCTCAAGCACTCATCAATGACCCTGAACTTGTTCTTCTCGATGAACCAACAAGTGGGTTGGATCCGATTGGTACTCGTGAAATGAAGGATTTAATCATTGATCTCAAAGAGCGGGGCAAAACCGTTATTATGTGTTCTCATCTCTTAGCAGATGTTGAGGATGTGTGTGATCGTATAGCTGTTCTCCATCAAGGAGAGTTGAAAGAACTTGGACGTGTTGATGAACTTCTTCGGGTGACTGACATAACACAAATCCGCTCAACTGGCCTTCCTGTAGAGGCTCACGATGAAATCCGTGCTGTTATAGAGCGTCATGGCGGTACCGGAGTTGAAATTGGCAGCCCAACAACAACTCTGGAGGATTTATTCCTTGAGATTGTTCGAGATACTGAGTCGAGGCCTGGTCGGAGGGCACGGCAGGATTAATAGGCTGAGCTGGTTCGCTCCACTCGTGCTTCGTGAAAAATAAATCGTATTGTTTCTGAAAATAATAAGCAGAGCGCCCATACGATGACCGTATCCATGATCAAATTTTTACCTGATTTACAAACGAGCGCTGAAATCGATGGTTCTTGAACAGGAAATACCAACATTCGTTACTTGGTTTGGCCCCGCACTTGCATCCTACATGCTGGTTGCGTTTTTAGTTTCTGTCTTTGCAGCTCTCTTAGCGTGGATTTCGATGTCTGCCGTTTCCGGTCCACTCGCGGCTGGCGATCGCGTTTATCGAGGCGTACTGGCCGGGATCGCAGATCTTCTTGGCATGTCGATGCGTCGTGTTTGGGCCTTGGCGCGTTTGGCGATACAAGAATCACTCCGACGTAACGTGCTCATCGTCCTTGGTCTTTTTGCTGCCATTGTCTTGTTTGCTGGTTGGTTTCTAGATCCACAAAGCGTTAATCCAGGAAAGCTTTATTTAGGCTTTATTCTTTCGGCAACAAATCTTTTAGTTTGTCTTGTGGTTTTAGTACTTTCCGTTTTTAGTCTACCTGCTGATGTCAAGGCGAAAGCTATTCAGACAGTGACAACCAAACCCGTTCGTACCGGTGAGATTGTCTTCGGAAGAATACTTGGTTTTTCTATTGTCGGTACTGTACTGCTTGGGATTATGGGAGGCGTCGGATGGGCCTTTGTTGTGCGAAGCGTTAGTCACAGTCATCAAGTGTCTGTCGCCGATCTTCTTGAAGAACGGCTGGAAGACGGTCGTGCGACGGGTTTCGAGGGCCGTACCAGTCTCAATCGTGGACATCGGCACCGTGTCGAACTTGATGCAAATGGGAATGGCTCCACCGATACTACCCAAGGCCATAGGCACGCAATCCAACGCATAAGTGGTACTGGGGAAACCACTCGATACAAAGTCGGTTCAGTTGAAGGTCTGCTTGAAGCCCGAAGGCCGTTACGCGGCACGTTACGGTTTCTTGATCGAGAGGGTCGGCCGAGCGACAAGGGAATAAGCGTTGGGGCAGAATGGTCTTATCGTCAATATATTGAGGGAGGTTCTCTGGCGGCTGCAATCTGGACATTTTCAGGAATTAAGCCAACAGAATTTCCACAGGGCTTGCCCCTTGAAATGATTGTCCGGGTGTTCCGGACGTATAAGGGAGACATTGAGAAGGGTATTGCTGGGAGTGTCCGTGTTCGGAATCCCGCAACTGGATTACAGAGCGATCCGATTTATTTCACAGCCAAAGAATTCACTATCGATTCCCTCCTGATACCAAGAACTTTGGTCGCAACGTCAGTTGACGGTGGAACAAGAAAAGTTGATTTATTCAATGATATAGTTTCTGACGGTAGAGTTGAGGTGGTGCTCCAGTGCCTCGAACCAGCGCAGTATTACGGCGTCGCTCAAGCTGATTTTTATCTTCGCAGTGGCAATGGTTCGTTTGCTCTAAATTATGCAAAGAGTTGTTTGGGAATTTGGTTTGCAATGCTTTTGGTTTCAGCAATAGGAGTCACGTTCAGCACGTTTCTAGCTGGACCCGTTGCGCTACTAGCAACCTTGTCCGTCATTTTGATCGGTCAGTTTCGTAGTTTTATCGAAGGTCTTTTCGATGCACAGGTGACTGGTGACAGTTTTGAAGTGCCCGGTGGTGGCCCTATTGAATCCTTATATAGGCTCGTCACTCAGGCGAGTATCGTTGTTGAATTAGATCAAACACCGTTTGTGACAGCTATGAAAACCATAGATACGTTTTTGCTTGCTCCAATGCGGCTTGCTGCATCCTTGTTTCCTTCTTTGTCAGATTTAGGCACAAGTAATTTCGTAGCAAGTGGGTTTGACATCCCAATGAATCTACTTGGTCAACACGCGTTTGAAACACTCGGGTATCTTGTGGCATTTTTTATTGCCGGGGCATTCATCCTTAAAGCCCGCGAGGTAGCATCATGACTGAAAGAACTAGTAGTCGTCCTGCACAATCGAACCATCAGGATAGAGGCGCCTGGCTTGGATTACGACCAGAGACCCTCGTAACACTCGTGCTGATAGCAGTCCTGCTTGTTCCGCTCTCTGCACTGAGCCAACCCCGTGATTCATCTTCTGCTGGTGGTTACTTGGCAAGGCTTAGGACAGAGGCCCAATTGTCTCAGGCTGACTTGGGAGAAATTGATCCAACGAGCGAAACGATGCGATTAGCGACACTAGGGCTAAAAAACATCGCCGTGACGCTGCTTTGGGATCGAGCGAACTTCTATAAGAAAGTTGAAGATTGGACAAATTTGTCAGCTGTTTTGGAACAGATGACAAAACTGCAGCCCAACTTTTATTCAGTCTGGGATTTCCAGGCCCATAATCTTTCTTACAATATTTCTGTTCAATTTGATGATTATCACGACCGCTATGCGTGGGTAATGAAAGGCATTGAATTCCTCAGGCAGGGGGTTTTCTTTAATACACGAGAACCGCGGCTGCTCGGGCGAATGGGTTGGTTTATTGGGCAGAAGATCGGTCGTGCGGATGAGAAAGTCCAGTACCGTCGTCTTTTCAAGGCAGACGACGATTTTCACGAAAGAGATCGTCCCGGCAGAACGCTTGCCGAACGAGATAACTGGTTGGTTGGTCGTGAGAAGTATCTTGCAGCGCAAAAACTTGTTGACTCAGGTGCGACGCTGAAAACAACGCCTTTAATCTTTCATTCTGAGCCAATGATGACAGCAATTAATTATGCCCGCGCGTTGGAAGCAGATGGTGTTTTTGATGATAAAGCAAGGGACGGCTGGGAGCTGGCGACAAGTGAAATGCGACGGTTTGCTGTGAGACAGATTCCAACAAGTTGGGATGTCCCGATTCGCTTGGGGCTGCGAGAGTCCGAGTTAGCCCGAGCGGAACGCTTGGCAAAACAACTGGAGGAACTACTCCCGGGCAAATTTGCCGAAATGGAATCTGATCGAGAGAGCGCGTTGAGTGAGGAACAAAGGGCGGCATTACAGGTTCCTCCCTTGGATCGCACAGAGCAACAGCAACAGTTGGTAGCAGACGCGCAGCGGAAAATGAAAGTAAATTGGCGACTAGTTGCTCAAAATGCTGCTCCAGATACTCGAGTGAAAGCAAAGCGTCTTGCTGAGGAATATGTGGAGGCTACTGAGACTGCAGATATCATCGATCGATATCGGGATATTGTAAATTTCGATTATTGGCGGGCGTACTGCGAAATGAGTGTCACCGACTTAGCCTTGCAGGCTCGTGAGGCGACATGGCGAGCAGAGAAAGATTATGAGGAAGCTCGACTGCAGCCAGCGAAACAGGCATTTGAGGAAGCCTTCAAAGCATGGCGAAAAGTGCTTGATGACTCGGATGTACTTCGTGATGATGCGATGACTCAGGAAGATATTATTGAGATCATTGATACTTACCGCGAGTTGCTCGAGCAACTCGATGAGCCATTTCCGCAGCCCTTTATTCTTGATGATGTTTTGGACAGGTCGTAAAGTATTTTCAGCTTGTATGCTGTTGTTCGTGTTGTAGCCAATTGAGAAGTTGGCCCTCTGAGTAAACTGGCACCCACGACACTCACGGATATTTCTGAAAAGAGCCTGCGGCTATTACATGTCCAGTTCATTGAACAAAAAATATTGACCACGCACAAATTTTTTCCAGTCTTTTGAATTGCTGGTAAGATGTGGAAAAGAATTAATGAGTGAGTTGAATTTGTTGCGATGGTGCTGAATGGTCAGAGATATCATTCGTACAATTGATTGTGGTTGAGGCATCACTAGTTCACAGCGTGAGAAACACATGTGCGGTATTGTTGGGATAGTTGCTCATGAAGATGTAAATCAAAATCTTTATGATGCCTTAACAGTGCTTCAGCATCGAGGTCAAGATGCCGCTGGCATCATGACGTGTGCAGAAGATAGAGTTTCGTTGCGAAAATCGAATGGGATGGTTTACGACGTTTTTCGCCAAGACCACATGCGCCGGCTTGTTGGTCCTATGGGCATTGGCCATGTGCGATATCCAACTGCTGGCTGCAATAGCTCCGCTGAGTCTCAGCCGTTTTATGTCAACTCACCCTATGGGATTGCTCTCGCTCACAACGGCAATCTCACGAATTCTGCTGAGTTGGAAGAAGAGCTCTATAACTCCGACTTGAGGCATATCAATACATCGAGTGACAGCGAAGTAATACTGAATGTATTTGCGCATGAACTGCATAAAGTCGGCCAACAGAAGCTCACGCCTGAGGGCGTGTTTGAAGCCGTTCGTAGTGTTCATAGCCGTTGTCGGGGAGCGTATGCCGTGGTCGCAATGATCACTGGGTATGGCATAGTTGGTTTTCGTGACCCATTTGGCATTAGGCCGTTAATTTTTGGTTCGAAAAAGAATAAAGATGCTGGCGAGGACTTTATGGTCGCGTCAGAGTCGGTGGCCTTGGTTTCTCAGGGCTTTGAGGTTGAGCGAGATGTTGCTCCGGGAGAAGCAGTCTTCTTCGATACACGGAACAACTGTCATGTGCGTCAATGTTCTGACCATGCATCGCTCACCCCCTGTATTTTCGAGCATGTTTATCTCGCCAGGCCAGACTCAATAGTGGATGAAGTTTCTGTTTATAAAACAAGACTTCGCATGGGAGTAAAACTAGCCGAAAAAATAAGACGTAATCGTCCTGATCATGACATCGACGTCGTTATGCCTATCCCGGATTCTGGTCGGACATCCGCGATGTCACTTGCAGAAAGTCTGGGTGTACCATACCGAGAAGGTTTTATTAAGAATCGT
>CBFIHW010000113.1:0-9418 GCA_965662325.1 uncultured Pirellulales bacterium
CGGCGGCAGGCCCTTTTATGGTGAGTTCACTGTTTGTCAGAAGCGGTGTTACAAAGCCACCAATTATTGCCGTGAATACACCTGCGATCGGCGGATACCCACACGCAAGTGAAATACCAAGACAAAGCGGGAGAGCAATCAGAAAAACAAGAAAGCCGGAACGAATATCGTCACGGGCAAATTCAAAAAATCCAGTGAGATTTCCACGAGGTACTGAAGGCTCTGTTGCTTCCGACGACATAAATAAATCTTTTACCGACTATTTGAGAAAAACTCGCTTGCATGAACCAATCGTTGTATGAAAAAACTCTTAAAATTACATGCCGTACGGAAAATCCGCGTTATCTGTAAGTCCGCTAGCTCGAATCGATCCAACTGCTTTCCCGTATTCGAGCAAGAGACGGTTAGCAAATGTGATCCGCTTGCGAATCCATGCATCCCGTTTATTTGCCGGACTATCACCAACCAGCATATCGGCAACATCCTGAACAAGAATATGCTCCGGAATAACAAGAAGCCGATTGTTTTTGTACCCGCTTGTTCGTAACTCACTCAACGGATAGCTACCACCACGAGTTGCTGAAACGCCGATCAGGAGTGCTGGCTTATGCCCCACTTCCTGATGACTTGCAAACAGTAAGAGATTCTTCAAACCTGGCGGAACCATACCAGCCCACTCAGGCACCACAAAAACAAACGCATGTGCCTGTCGCATACGGTCACGAATTGGCTGCCACAAGGCTGCAAGAGAACTCGTTTCTTGCCAAACACTTTCATCCCAAAGCGGCAGGGGGTTTCCTGACAAACTGAAACTATCGAGAACAATCGTTGAGTCAATGCGAGCGAGATCTGCAGCAACATATTCAGCCACACGGGAAGACTCACTCTCCTGACGATGACTCCCACTCACGATCATGATTCTCATATAATTTCCTTTTCACAGCTCTACCCTAAGCAGGTTGATGGGACAGTAGGAAAACCGATCTCTTCTCACTATACATTGCCAAAGATGACACGCACCTTTCATTGCGACCGTGAAGTCATTTTCTCATTCGATCCGGCCAAGGGGGCGAGTATTCCAGGCAGGCAACCACATGCCATGCATGGAGTTTGATGCCACACGCTCGCGTCCACAGACTCGTGGAGTCAACAGGTCGCTCTCGTCGCGGACGCACGACCTACCAAGAACCGATAAAAACTTGAAACTGCTCGATTTCAAGGCAATTACTGGCAATTTTTCCCTTCGCTTAGGCGGCCATCTGATAATATCACGAAGCACCGGTACATATGTATGATGTTTTGATACCAAAAGGGCTCGTTTGGCAAGAAAAGGTTGGCTATGTTTCCCACTCGTGTTCTCCAATTGACAATCATCTGCGTTCTTACCATGCCGGCTACCGCCCGTGCTGAAAATGTTGTTCAGGCAGCAATCAATGCTGCAACAACGCCTGCACACCGCATGAAAAGTGATGAGAAAAACTGGTGGCAAGAGCGACATGAACGCAAAACTGCCGAATCAAAAAATAACGACTGGGACATTGTGTTTCTAGGTGACTCAATCACCCATGGCTGGGAAAGTGCCGGAAAAAAAACATGGAACAAGTACTATCGGAAAAGAACGTCACTCAACCTTGGTTTTAGCGGTGATCGTACAGAACACGTTCTGTGGCGACTGGACAACGGTGAGTTCGATGGGGTCAAGCCAAAAGTTGTTGTGATCATGATCGGAACGAACAATACCGGCCACCGGAAAGATCCACCAAAAGCAATAGCTGCCGGCATTGAGAAGATCATTGAACGCATCAAAGTGAAATCGCCAGATTCAAAAATACTCCTCCTAGCAATTTTTCCTCGCGCAGCAAAAGCAACTGATCCCCAAAGAGTCAACAATCAGAAAGCTAGTGATTTGATATCGAAACTTGCGAAGGATGATAGCGTCACATATCTTGACATCAATGAACGATTTCTGTTGCCAGACGGAACGCTCTCGAAAGAGATCATGCCAGATCTGCTTCACCCGAAACAAAAAGGATATGCCATTTGGGCCGAAGCAATCGAACCAACGCTCCGATCCTTACTTGCTGAGGACAACGACAACTAAGGCTCTCGAGTTTACCCAACTCATCTCAACTCCCTGTGCGTCGCCTTGCTTACTTGTGAAGGATTAATTTGCCGGCCCGTGTAAGGGTCAAGCGGTACACGTCATTTCCGTGCAGAATCTGCAGTTCTCGCCGCCCTTGGAGAAGTTCTTTCGAGGAAACTGTCTTCACCGAATTCGCACCCTTCCGATCTCCTTCGGCAACTTCCTGGTTGTTCAAAGGATTGTTTTCCATTCCATTTCCCAAAGAATTTGAGATTGACGAACATCCGAAAACCGCTAGACTACCATTATTGAGACTGAATCTCAATATCAATTATCTAGCCAGCCTAGGTTTTACCCCAAAGCCAGCCAAATCACTCCCCTTTCTTAGAACGAGGCGAATTAATGGCTTCTTACATACGAACGAAAAGACTTTCTCTTCCTGCGAAGCCGGCTGGCTTCACTCTCATTGAACTTCTGGTTGTGATCGCCATTATTGGCGTACTTGTTGGCCTCCTCCTCCCCGCCGTTCAGCAGGCTCGAGAAGCTGCACGACGCGTTTCCTGTAGTAACCATTTCAAGCAGATGGGTCTGGCGCTACACAACTATGAGAATTCTCACAAGCACTACCCAAAATCATTTGGCATGACTTCCGCGTGGGCAGATATCAATGATTGGTCCGTGCAGGCAAAACTGCTGCCGTATGTCGAACAGGGCACGTTAGGCGATGGAGTAATGGCTGCGATTCTAGCAGCCGAAAGATCCGGATCGTCTGGCGATAACTCGTACAAAAAGGTACAAGTTGCGGGCAAGAATATCTGCAATTATCGCATGGACACTCTGATTTGTCCCAGTGAAATCAAAGACGAGCCAAGAGGAGACGAGTACTACCTAACCAACATCGGAGTGAATATGGGGAATGGCCTCATACTCGCAGCCAACGGAAGCTTTATTGGTGACGGTGCATTTGGCGTCAATTATGAACCTAAACACTCGGACATTATCGATGGCCACTCAAATACTCTGTGCATGGCAGAAGTAAAAGGCTGGACTACATATCAACGTGACGGAAAAGATCAGACCCAAATTCCAAACAATCCTTCTGCACTCGCGAGTTTTTCTGGGTCTATTAAGAATCAAGGTAAACCCTCCTCCGGTCACACAGAATGGTGCGACGGCCGAGTCCATCAAAGTGGAGTAACAACAACGTTTCCCCCGAACACTGTTTCACAGCTTTCAGACGGGCAGGATGGTGACTACACATCAAACCGTGAAGGTGGTAACAGGACCGGCAATATACTGATGGCTGTTGTTACATCCAGAAGCTACCACGCTGGTGGTGTCGTAAATTCTTGCATGATGGACGGCTCAACGAGGAGCGTATCGCCAAGTATTGAACAAGCTATCTGGCGAGCCATCGGCTCACGAAATGGCCAAGAGTCAGTCACCATCCCCGACTGAGATATGATCTGGTTGCTTGTTTAAATCCAGAGAGCCTGATGGGAGTAGCCCATCAGGCTCTCTTTTTTTATAACCTCGACTCGCAGCAGCAAACTGCCATATTTCAATCGTCAGACTAAAACGGCCACCAGGATGCCTTAGCGAATCTCGAGGGCAAAACTATTTGTGCATTTCTTCTCAGTCTGGCAACAGATCGATAATTAATATTCTGAACCCCATAGAGTTCAACGCCACTTTGTCGCTTGGCAAGTATCTCAGCAACTTCTTCAGTGATCGTCTCAACACCATCAAGGTACAACTCACCTCTATAAGGCAGTATCGCAACTGCTACATCTTCTTCTAACACTCGAAGACCGTTGAGAAAAAGCCAGCCCTGATGTTTTGACAGGGCCTTGCCGACGGCCGGGCTCATTGAGCGGAGCCCCTCTAGATGCAGCCACCCTCGATGCTTCGCCAGAATCTCTGCAACCTCTGGCGTCATGGTTGTCAGTCCATTTAAGAATAACTTTCCACGAGTCTCCGCTACAACCCTTGCCGTGTCTGCATCAAGTTCTTCCAAAGCATTGAGATCAATGTCCTCTTCATTTTGCTCTGAGCGCTCAATGATTTTTTGAATGTCAAACAGCGTGAGCGTGCTATCCGCAACCTGTTGACCCTTTGCCAAGCAGTCTGTCGCTGCGACGAGCGGCAAAGAAAACAATGAGCTAAGAAGAAGCCCAAGTGTATAAGCATATGACCGCTTGTTCATAGAGCACCTCTCTTTCATTACGTAATACTATTCGGCAAACCTCGTGCTCCACAAGACATTTAGATTGCATTTTTTTCGAGAAAAAGATGACAGTGAGACTCAATCTCAGCAGTGACTCGTCATCACACTTATGACGTTGTACTTCTTGGAACTCGACTGGAATAGGCCATTCGATTTTTCACTTAAGCAAGGGAAGGTGGTCGCTCATTGGTCCAAACAGTTGGGTCTGATGTCATGTCAATGGAAAGCGTGCCACCAGAACACAACTCATTCCAGCCAAGAAACGGGCGTGTATGAGGCTTGCCATTGAGTGACACGGCCCGGACATACGGACTTTCACTGCCACTCCCAGAGGTTTCGATCGTGAACGCCTGTTCTGGTCCAAACTGCACTTTCGCGTGTTCAAAAAGCGGAGAGCCGATTAAAAACACATCCTGACCAGCAACAGGGAAAAGCCCCAATGCGCTCCAGACATACCATGAACTCATCCCACCGGAATCATCATTTCCCACCAGGCCGCCACGAGTATCTCCGTAACACTGAGTCAAGCCAGCCCGTATGACTTCACACGCCCTGTCGTGCCGCCCTGCATAAATATAGGCATACGGCGATTCCATATCAGGCTCATTATTAAACCCTTCAAAACGACCAAGCAATTCACCTTCGGCCATCTCGGCCCGACACGGAGAAACCCCTGGTGCCGGAATGGGATCAGCAGCATACCCGAAGAAAGTATCCAATAGATCCACGAAAGCCGTATCACCACCGGCGAGTGAAATTCGGCTGGCCATATCATGCAATAGCCGAAAACTGTAATTATATTTCGATCCCTCGTAGTAGGTTGAATCCTTCAGAACACCCGTTTGGTCAAACGCGTTTTTCCACTGGCTCGCATACTCAAGCATCTGTGCGGCTACAGTCGCATCACCTATTTCAGTTGCAATCGCCGCTGTACAAAAACAGCCGTATGCAAGATCGAGTGTATGAGTAAGAGGATGAACCACACCATCTTGTAAAAATGCTTCACCGTATTCTCTGCTCAGATCCTTGGACATCAATGTAAGAGCTCGCTCCCAGTCAATCCCGGGTAGTCGCCGATGAAATGCATCGGCTATGACAACATGGCCAAGCGCACTGGCCTGATGCGAAAAGCGATCGTACCCCCTCGCAAGACGATACCCAATGGGGAAATTTCCCTCCATTTCCACCACAGTAAGCATTGCATTGACAATGGCAGCACCTTCACCTGGGAATAAAGAAAGCACAAGAGGAAGTTGCGTTTTATACATATCCCACAGTGTGGAGAAATCAAAGAAAAAAGGTCCGTCCCATGGCCAGAATGGTGACTCGTTATGAGCCTCACTTGGCTTTATGAGACTGTGATAAAAGGCCGTGTAAAACGTTCTCTGCTGAGCAGGCGTGCCCCCTTGAACGCGGATTCGATCAAGCCTCGCCTCCCAGTCCTTATTTGCAATGCGCTTCGCCACAGAAAACTCGTGGGGCGCAGATGCCCGATTTTCATTTGCCTTTTTGCGACTCCGAAAAGAAAATGCAACCTTCAGTTCGACAACATGCTCCTCCTCAGTTGGCCCCTGAAAGCACACACCAAATGGTACATATGTTGACTCGCGCATGTACTCATAGGCTTTCTCATTCTGACCAGGCATAATTTCCCCATATTCCCAAAGAGAAACTGCGGCACTGTGTGAATCAAAACCAGAGGCATCTACAGACATTCTGATCGGAAGACCTTCCATGGTGACACATGCTTCTGCACCGAAGGTTTCCTGAAGACAATACTCCGCCCGCAGAGGAATTGTTCTTCCATCTTCAATTTCGATACCACCGTGAGAGAAGTCGACCGCTATCCCCGCACAACGTGACTTTGGAAACGTGTATCGATGAACTGCACAGCGTGGGGTCACTGTTATTTCAGCACGAATACCATATGGCTTGAGAATACATGTATAGTAGCCAGGAACAGCCTCCTCTTGAATGACCGCGAAAGGAGATCCCACCATTGAAAGGCCGCCGCCTTCCTCAAGAAAAGGTGAGACTCGACAATAGTTGTAGTATTTTCGAATAGCCCCAACACCTGACTGCTGGAAGTGCGTAAAGCCCGAAATCTGCAAGTCTTCTTTGAGACGTGGTGGATACCCGTGAAGTGACTTGGCGTAACAACCGTAACCAGTTGGATAGCCGCCACTGTACGGCATAACGGAAACCATCCCGAACGGAAGACATGCTCCGGGATGGGTGTTACCAATCTGCGGCTTTGGCCAGAACCACGTCGCTGCAATCCCGGAACGCGAGGGAAGATCGACTGGTTCCGTACCAATGAAAGGGTCGACAAGGGCCACTACATCAGCAGCCACTGTTCGTCTGTTCTTATTATTTATGTGATCTTCCATTGAGCGTTCCGCCGTTCGCTCCTTTTCCCCGTGAAATAGTAACGTCATGCTGCGGTCTTCACGGCAGTCTTAGCAAGAAGATTTCTCAAGATGTTTTCCCGATCGAAACGGCAGGCATAGTCGCGAGCCTGCTGACTTAAATACGCCCGCGAATGATCCGGCATACGTGCTACCCGATTGAGGCATGCCACAAGCCCGGCAACATCTCCTGCTTTGTGGTAGAGGCAATGATCACCTGTCGCTTCCGGTATCCCGCCAGTCCGTGTTGTAATCACAGGACCAATTCCGCCCGATAACATGGCCTCAGCAATAGCAATCCCAAATGTCTCTGTGAATTCAACACGTGGTTTACTCGGGAGACAATACGCGTGAGATCCCGACATTAACGCAAGTTTCTCAAGGTCGCCAATGTCATTAAAAAAGAGAATCGACGTGTCACCGTTTGCAACCTTGCGAAAGAACTCTTCGTCAGGACCTGAGCCACAAACAACAAGTGGCATGCGACTATACAAATCACTCGCTCGATATGCATGAATAAGATCCTCGACTCCCTTGGCTTTGGTGAGTCTACTCAGGAACAGGACGTAGCCATCACGAACAAGACCTCGCTTGGACAGAACCGCCGCTTGCTCAGCCTCGCTGATTGTCGGTGCCAAATACGCTGAAGTATCTATTGCCGGATAACTGATACGAACTCGCTCAGAAAGTTGCTGTGCGAAGTTTGTGCCGAGAGCGTCATCCACCTTTACACCAGAAGCGACAATGAGTTCACGAGTGAATTCACTGACTGCAACTGGCTGGTCATGATCAAGGTAATTTTGCATCACAAGAGCAGCTGCACCCGACTGGCCAGTGGCAAGGGCATTGGATACCACGTTTGTAATATCCGAACCAACCGCTTCTCCGATCGTTACTGGTGCCGCTGCAATACCACTAC
Source organism: uncultured Pirellulales bacterium (assembly GCA_965662325.1). Taxonomy (GTDB): domain Bacteria; phylum Planctomycetota; class Planctomycetia; order Pirellulales; family UBA1268; genus UBA1268. The sequence continues at coordinate 7,638 of CBFIHW010000113.1, forward strand.
GACTACAGGATTCTACTGCCTGCATCACCATCTGGCCGTGCGGGACGAGATAGAGATCCATGACCGCCGTTTTTCCTCGGAGTTTTGCAAGGAGGTTAATCAGATGTCCAGAGATAGCGGCACCGAGTCGACCATCCAGCACCTTGTAATCACCAATGGGTGCCGGGCGGTCCACAGTAATGCCTGGCGAGTACGCTTCAACAGAATTCTCCGGTTTGAGTGGCAACCCAGAAGAAGCAAGGACGTCAAGGGGATAACTCACAACATGAACATTTTGCACTCCCAGATTACATGCCGCTTCAGCAAGATTCCGCGTCTCTGTTGAATGCCCACAGATAATTGGATCCGCTCGTGACAAGATAATAAGATTATCAATAGACAGATCTGATCTGGAATTTGGATCCCGTCGTTGTTGATCACACAGACTCATCGGTGGCCTCACTTTCCTGCTGAACTCCTCGAGCACGTCTCCAGCACTCAAGAACGCAAATGCTGCGCCAAACAGAAGAAAGCATCGGCTACCAGTCAATTCAGGCCACTTTCTCGATGAAAACGCCGAGCCACCCCCTCCTTAAAAGCCTAAGCCGTGTAACTTCACGCAGGCTCAGAAGCTGACTGCCTTGAAAAAAGGCAGTCATTGCGAACCCGGAGGTCGACCACCTACTCTCAAATGCAGGGCTTTAGCTTTGAGGCGGCTGCTTCCGGCTGTCCATATTGCCGGCGATGACGATGCCAATTGCTTCCACCCAACTCGGCACATCGCGAACACTGTCGAGCCCACTTTCGGTAAGCACATCTTCATCTCCGTGATCACGGCGATCTGATGAGGCCATTTCGTCCTCTGTGCCAAGAAACTCTAAGCCTTCTTCGTCATCTTCACGCCTCGATCCAACACGAGAAAAAGCTTCCCGGCGGCGACCCTCACCATCACTTCCACGCCGTGCCTCTCCCCTACGGCCACCACTTCGTGCTGGTCGTCGTTGGCCTCTTGAATTGTCTGAATCAGAACTTCGTGCTGGACGATCTTCACCGCCGGTCCCTTGTGACTCATCGTCTGATGTTCGGCGTCTGCGTCGTCTACGACGGCGGCGAGGCTCTCCATCTGATTCTTCATTCCCACGCGATTCACGTTCCGTAAATGGTTTTTCACCAGCCTGGTGACTTCCCTTTCCTTCGTTTGATTCTTCGCCACTTTCGTCGTGAGACCGCTGGCCTTCATTTCCAACATTTTCGCCATCTCGTGTTCGCCGTCCACGACCACGGCGACGACGGCGACGGCGTGGTGGACGATCATCTGTTCGTGATTCCTCCGGATCATCCTCTCGACTGCCGCCAGAACGAGGACCTGCATCCGGATCAGCAGCTCGTTCATCGGAATCAGTATTCAGCCTTTGCCCGAATCCATCTTCAGAGTGAGTTTTTGGCTGAACATCCGAAGGTGCCTCAATAGACGAACCATGCCGTTCGCTGCGCTCGCCATCGAGATTCCGTCCGTAGCCAGGCAACTCTTCATTGTCGTCAACGCGAACGTCTTCTTGGGTGCTGCGATCATTTCGCCTGCCACGGCCACGGCCTCCACGTCGCCCTCGACGCCGACGTCTTGGCTCACCCGATTCGTCGGTTGCTTGATCACGACCGTGATCCTGAGTTTGATCACGAGTTTGACCATTGGCTTGATCGCTGGCTTGTCCGCTGGCTTCTTGGCTGCGATCGTGTTCCGGAGCTGTTACCTGCCTCGCGTCATTGTCCGACCGGGCAGAACGTGATGAGCGTCTTGGCCT
>CBFIHW010000114.1:0-9356 GCA_965662325.1 uncultured Pirellulales bacterium
CGAATCCAGATTTCAGTCAGATTACGAATCCAGTAGTTTTTTCGGCAGCGCTCACTATCGCGATTGTTGGATCGTTGCAGGCGCTTCTTACGTTGGAAGCCGTGGATCGACTTGATCGAGAGAAGCGAAGTACATCCCCGAACCGGGAACTCATAGCCCAAGGCGTTGGAAATATTGTTTCCGGAATGGCGGGGGGGCTTCCAATGACATGCGAAATTGTTCGATCGAGTGTGAACATCGATGCAGGCGCCCGGACAAAGATTTCTACAATTTTACACGGGGCCCTTTTGGCAGTTGCGGTTGTGCTTTTTCCTCAGGCTATAAACCTCATCCCGCTATCAGCACTCGCAGCCATTCTGATTGCAACAGGTCTCAAATTGGCGAGTCCCCAAGTCGTAGCAGAGCTCTGGCGGGCTGGTAGATACCAATTTATTCCGTGGTTGGTTACTTTGCTCGCTATAGTTTTGACCGATCCACTTATTGGAATTCTGATTGGTCTTGCCGTGAGTACAATATTTATTCTCTGGAGCAATCTTCGAAAGCCAATGCGATTGGTAGTAGAACATCACCTAGGTGGTGAAGTGACGAGAATCCAATTAGCAAGCCAGGTCAGTTTCCTGAATAGGGCCGCATTGCAGAAGGCATTCGATGATATTGAGTCAGGCAGGCATTTTGTGGTCGATGCACATGATACCGTATACATTGACCCTGATATTCTTTCTTTGATCAAAGAATACCGGGATGTTATCGGTCCAGCCCGTGGTGTGCAGGTTAGTACCCGAGGCTTTCGTGACAAATATGCAATTGAAGATCGAATCCAGTTTGTTGATTTTTCAAGCCGTGAATTGCAAGAGCATTCAACACCAGACAAAGTGTTGGACTATTTGCTCGCAGGCAACCAACGGTTCCAAGATGGTCGTCGTCTAGAACGTGACTACGGCAGGCTTGTTACAGCTACTTCTGAAAGCCAGCACCCTATGGCAGTGGTGCTGAGCGGTATTGATTCTCGAGCACCTGCAGAAATCATTTTTGATTTGGGAATAGGAGACGTTCTTAATGTCCGTGTAGCAGCGAATATCGTCACGCCAGAAGTTCTTGGCAGTATTGAGTTTGGGTGTGCAGCGGCTGGTGCAAAGTTAATTGTTGTTGTTGGGTACAACCGCTGTATCGCTGTGCAGTCAGCAATTGATTCTGTTCAAGGAAAACAGCCTCCGTATATCCGTGGGTGTGAATACCTGAAGCCTATTGTTCAAAGTCTTGAAACTGTTGTTCGTGAAAACGATGCCAGCAATCGGCAGGAGCGTAATGAGAAACAAACCAGAGGCATGACTGATACTGAAACCATTGTTCGGCGAAATGTGCAACGCTCTGTTAACGAAATACTGCAAAAGAGCACGGCGATTTCGGAACTCGTTGAGTCTGGTCAGGTTGGGATTGTTGGCATGGTGTATGACGTTACGACTGGTATTTGCCATGTGATGAATGAAACATCATGCGGCATTGCAACGATCAAGCCAGATGATTCACGTGAGTCATGATTTATTGTCAAATATTTTTCCCAGTCATGGTGTCAAAATAGATTGGATAAATTTTTCGGTCACCTCCATTGTTGGAGTAAACCACGGTTCCCAATTCCATTCGCTATGGAGCCCACCTGTAAGGTTAAAGCCTTCGTTTCGGATTCCCATCTTGTCTAATCTGGAACGAATTGCCTTATGGGCCTCTGGATTGCCTTCTGTGATAAAAAGCATGGGAGGTTCGTTCCCGGACACCCAATGCTCGGGTGATCCGCGTTCATAAATTTCTGGAATAGCTTCTGGGAGTCCACCAAAAAACAACTGATAATTTGAATCCGGTTTTCTCGCGTTGAGCAAAGCTCGCTCATCGTTGGTTATCGATGGGCCGGCAACAGCAATGCATGCGGCTACAGAGCTTGATCGCTTTTGGCTATCTGGCAAATCGAGTCTTGCTTCAGGGCCAGCTGTCGCAGCAAGCGCGACAAGATGAGCACCGGCTGAAAATCCCATGAGAACAATATTGTCAGGGTTTGCACCCCATTGAAGAGCATGCTTCCGAGTCCAACGAATCGCATCCTTGATGTCGTGAATTGCGGCTGGAAATGTAGCTTCTCCAGAAAGCCGGTATTCGGGGCAAACAGCTACGTAGCCACGACCAGAAAACCATGCTGCTTTTGTGTGTTCGCCGGAGCGAGTACCTTTTTTCCAGCCACCACCATGCACGAGTATCACAACCGATTTTGTTGCATTCACTTTTTTAGGAACAAATGTATCTATGTGTAGTAAGCGACCAGGCCGTTGAGAATAGACAACATCATTTGTCTGTTTTACATCAACAGGTGTTTTGATTTTTTTGTGAGAAATACTCAAGCCACGACTTGCGTAGTATTCGCGAAGCTCTTTGAAGTTTTTTGGTCGTGGTCCTTTGTCAAATTCGGGAAGATCAGCATGAGTTAGTGAACACGTTAAAATGATACAGATAAGAATTACTTGCCTCATTCATCACCTTTCTTGACGAGTGAAAAGAGTGGCAGCATGTTTGTAATGTGGACGATCAATGGATTGTTGCGTCCATGCCTGAATGAGATCGGTATAGTCCCCTTCAAGCTGTAAGCGGATGCCTTGAATTGATTTGTCATTAATTCGATTATGTAATTCGAGCGGGTCTTCTTTGAGGTTGTACATTTCTGCCGTGGCCTTCATTCCGTCGCCGGTGTATGGCCAGTAAATATATTTCCAATCACCTTTTACAAAACCCAGACTGAAGACCTGTTCTGGCCCCCATACATTGATAAGAGGAATAATACGATCCTGCTTCGGATTGTTATTGGTTACATAGTGCTTGAGCAGACTGGTTCCATTTCCATGGTTAGGCCTGCCTAGTGACGCATCGAGAATCGTTGCCGCTAGATCTATGTTGCCAGTCACAACGTTGCAGCGATCGGCTTTTTTTTCAGAGCGCGGGTCATAGATAATGAGAGGTACTCGTGAGCTCTCTTCATAAGGAAGCACTTTGGATCCATACCCATGAGATCCGCAGAGGTAGCCGTTGTCAGAAGTGAAGATGATCAGTGTTTTGTGCTTTATGCCGGCTGTTTCAACGGCCTCACGAATCATACCAACTGCTACGTCAACGGCGTATATAAGTTGGTAATACTTTGCCATAACTTCGTCGTAGGAGTCGTTGTAGTGCCACTCTTCAAACCGTTGGTATTGTCGTCCTCGCCGCGACTGTTCTGAGAAATGCGTTCCATGCTCGCGGCCAAAATTTTCTGGTTTCGGAAAAAGTGCTCCGGCATAAATATCATCAAAGAGTGGGTCTGGTTGAACCGGCCGATGGGGCGCTTTGAAACTTATGGATAAACAGAATGGCTGGTTTTTCTCTGCTGATTCTCTTATGAAGTCGCTTCCGAAGGCTCCGTAGGATCGAGTTGCATGGGGGTATTTTTGTGCATACTTCGCCATTGATTTATTTTTCGCTGTGACAAATGATGTTTGCCCGGGACCGCCCCCCCATACGTCAAAGTCATTTTCTGGATACCGACCACTCTTGGATGCATCCTCAATCGTGAAGCCAAATTTGCCTGCAAATGCAGTGCGGTAACCAGCATTACGGAGAAGCATGGGATAGCTTTTTTCCCAGTCTTCTCTTCTCATAAGCCCGTCGCCTGTTGTGCCAGTATCGAAGTTGACACCGTGACGATATTCCAGAAGACCAGTCATGACAGTCGCTCGGCATGCCATGCAGATGGCGGTAGTGTCATAATGTCGATCGAACGCCACTCCATCAGCTGCAAGAGCGTCAATGTTTGGTGTCTTGACGCATGGGGCTCCATAGCATCCCAGTGATCTCACATTTTGATCATCAGTCATGAGGAAAATAATATTTGGACGATCATCAGCAACCACATGATTCATATTGAAAAAAATGATGAGAAAAAGTGCGGTTCTCATAAAATTATCTCCCTGGCAGGCAATAGCGAAGGTACGCTGTGGTCAATAAGATATCAGGTTCGGAGGGAAGAAGATGCAATTACGTCTTCCACAAACAATAAATAGTGGTCACGGTGAAATTGTTCGATTCAGGGAATGTATCCATGAGACGGATGGTGACCGGATTGTATTTGAAGGGTACGTTCAGCCTGACTGTGGACCAATTTTGCATGTCCATCTTCAACAGGCAGAGGGCTTCGAAGTCAGGCAGGGAGTCATGGCATGCCAGACCCCGGGTTCAGATGTCCAGTATCTTCAAGTAGGGGAAAGCATAGTCTTTGAAAAGTCAGTGCCGCATAGATTTTGGAATAGTAGTAATGAGGAGCTGATACTTATTTCTTGGGCAAAGCCTGCAGGGAATCTGCAGCATTACATGACAATTCTTTTTTTATCGACATCCAAGCGGAGATCGAACACTCCAGGATTGTTTGATGCAGCGTATCTTACGATGCACTACCGAAGAGAGTTTGATGTCCTGGAGGTTCCTCGTTCCATGAAGCATTTTGTGTTCCCTGTGGTCTATTGGGTCGGTCAGATACTTGGCTTGTATAAAAAATACGAAGCTGATCACTTGGTGACGTGATTCCAATACACACGGGGGTATAAAATCTAAAGTAGGCAAATTAAGGATGGCCGTATATTGAAATCATGAAGAGTACGTGGCATGGTGTATCGGGAAAATCACGTGTATGTTCCCGTTGATTCGCCCAAGATTTTGTACAGTACCTCTGAGGGTCATGGGACTGAGTACGTTGATGAGGCTTAGCTATTTAGGAATAATCAAACATGGTATCTCGACTAGTTTTCTTTGGTCTATTTGTAGCCGGTTGCTCAGAGGTTTTTTCACAGGAGATCAATAGCCTTGGGCCTCCAGGATCAAGTCTGGCATTTGGTGATGAGTTTAATACGGCAACACTCAATGCTGATATGTGGGGTTTTGGGATTAATGATAAAAATGTGCAGAACACGGGTGTAGATTGTGCGTATTCGAAAGAGAACATCTCATTTCGAGATGGTCTTCTCGTCTTCACACAGCGAAGAGAAAGCCCTCCTATTGCTGGTAAAACATGGACCTCTGAAAAAACATTTAATTACTCTTCCGGAGGCATTCACACGCACGGCAAATTTGCTCTGAAAAACAACATGTATCTCGAACTTCGCTGCAAGTTACCGAGCAACAATGGAGGTTATGGAGCCTTTTGGACAATGTCCAACAAAGTGGGCGATTGGAAGCCAGAAGACTTGCTCGAAATTGACATGTTTGAATTTATTGGAAACCGCGAAAAGACTCGTTTCTGGAGTGGCCTGTGGTGGCATGATTTCCGGAAGAGCGAAGTCCCCAAAGCTGTAGATGTGAAATATGTAAAGAAACGATCTGATGACCATTTCTTCGTTAATGAACAGCGATTCAAAGCACATTTTGGCGAAGGTATCAAAGTTGATCACTCCCATATCGATTTTTATTCATTTATTACATTTGGTTTACAGGTTACAGACAACACAATGAAGTGGTACCTTGTCCAAAACGGTCCAGCGTGGAAGTCGGATCCCTATCTGGTGTTCAAAGGTGGCACGGTTCACAACAGAACATATGGCCAAGTTCCAGATGTTCAGTGGAAGCGAAATGTTCCAGCAAAAATGAACGCCCGTATTATTCTCAACTATGCCTTAAGAAATGCGGATTGGGCGGGAGGGCCAGCAGAAGACAGCCAAATGCCATCAGAAATGCTGGTTGATTACGTGCGGGTTTATGGCACGACTTCGGACGCCACCAACAAATAGCACAAGTGTAGAGGCAAAAACAGGACCCTGAATGAAATGAAACGACTTGACGGTGTTTTTGCTCACCGTCAAGTCGAATCAGGGGCACCCATGGTCAACAACGAGTCGTTCATAGGGCATGGCAATAGTACGGAGCCTTTTGATTTGTGTTCGGGGATTGTTCTTCTTATCCAAAATACGAAACGGTAACGGAGTCTCATCACTGCAAAAACAGGAGGAAAAGTCAGTTTTATCCAAAATGCGTTCGTATTAAAATTTGCATATGACATTTTCTTAACGCGTTCCTTGAGGCTGGTAATCAAGATGAAATTCCTTCTGAAAAGTTATCCCTTTGTTGATACAAAAGACATTTATGATGCAAGAAAAAAACAGTCATCTGTCTGGGGACCATATAAAAGTCGTGTTATTGGGAAGAAAAAATATCATCTTGTCCACAACCGGGCGGAGTTACACCGTTCTTCTTTGGGCTATCTCGCATGTACGTCCGGTGTTCACGCAGAATCCAGAATACCTCAGGAGCGGTATTGGCTGATTCTGCCACTCAAAGGACACATCGAAGTCGAAATAAATGGCAATGAATTTACTGCAGATACAACACGAGCTGTGCTCCAGGCCCCGTGGGAGGACTTGAAATTTCGTTCAACACCAACGCAGGCATTTTTTTATGGAATTGATATGTCATTGGTGCATAAAGTACTTCCGGAAGGTTTTCGTGGTCGCTGTGGCTACACGCTTGAGGGGCCATACCGGAATGTTTTGAAGCAGACGCTTGTTGGTGTTGCAGAATCGTTAGATGATTGGGCAACGGGAGCAGTGGGTGCAAAGCGACTGCCAAGTTTTTTTAAACACCTAGAGTCAGCTGTGTCGGCATGTGTTGCTGATGGAATTCGTGAGTGGGCCACAGGTGGCTATGAAGGTGGTCGAATTGGACATATGCCAATTATGACAATCCGCACGTTCATTAGCGACAATCTCGCATCAGAACTGACCGTAGGTGAGATTGCAGAAGTGGCAGGAGTGAGTGTTCGCACCCTCCAGAAAGGTTTTGTCGATCATTACTTTATGAGCCCGAAGCAGATGCTCAAAATAATGCGGCTCGACAAGGCTCGAGAATTGCTTAAGACACGGAAAAGCCAGGTGCAATCAGTGAGCGAGGTATGCAAGGCAGTTGGTTACGGACATGCAGGACGATTTTCCCGAGAATATGCAGAACGATTTGGAGAATCACCTTCCGAGACGTTAAAGCCTACGAAGGCATTCACTCATTGATCAAACTGTTCTGTCTGGGAATGTACTGATTTCTTATGGCATGACGTGATTCATGATGAAACCAGACGCAGACTATTTCCAGTTGTACACAGCAAGACCATCAAGTCGACGAATAAAAATCTGGTTCTTGCTTATGGCAATATGCCCCCACGTGTCATTTTCTGCGACACGTCGTCTGTCGATCAGGTTGAATTCTTTTGGGTTTGCACTGAAAAGCAGTAGCTCACCACTTTCATCAAGCACAAGAATCTTGTCATCAAGAACTGCCATGCTCTGATACTTGCCGAAAGGAGTTGTTCTCCAAGCCTCTTCACCCGTTTCTAGATTGATGCAGACGATTCGTTGGTTGCGTAGGTGTAGATAAATGTAGTTGGCAACGACAACGGGTGACGACATGTAGGCCTGAGATTTTCCTGACCAGATCTGCTCAAGCGAAGTACTCTGATCGGTATATCTCCAGAGTTGGGAGTGGCCGGAATGAGCGCTTGTAAAAATTGTTTCGTTATGAACGGTGGGTGTCAATATATTCATGCCACGAAAGGCTTCGATATCTTGTGACCACACTTCATCACCCGTCACAGGATTGATCCCTTTGAGTGATTTTCTGGTTTGTACAAGAAGAATTTTGTTGTTTTGAAGTGTTGTGATGATAGGAGAGCTGAACGCACTTCCAAACATGCCGCCACCATCGTTTGCGACTCTCCAGATAGTTTCCCCGGTTGTTTTGTTGAGTTTGACAAAGCCGCCGCCAGCCTGCACAAAGATTGCATTACCGTGCACCAGTGGGGAAGATGCAAATCCAAAGGCTGGCATCGGCGAATCAAAGCGTTTTTTAAAATCAACATTCCATCGTATGTTCCCAGTTACACAGTCAAGTGCATAAAGAACATCACACATGCCGGCGACATAAATAGTCTCTCCGTCACATGCTGGTGTTGCTCGAATCCAACTTCCATTCGATGCGGCAAAGAACGGTACCTTCATGGCCCCTTCCCATTCGGTCCGCCAGAGTTCATCGCCAGTTGTCTTGTCGTACGCATAGACAACCTCTGTTTTTCTCTTATCTGTTTCAGTTGTAAATACACGGTCTCCAACAACAATTGGACCGGAATAGCTTGGGCCCTGTTCGACTTCCCAAGACAGTTCCAGGTGATTTTTATCAAGGGAATCTGGCCATCGTTTACCAATGACCTGACTGTTACGAGTAGGACCGCGCCACTGCGGCCAGTCCGTCGGTAAGAGTTCTCCGGCGGATGCGACGGTGGTTACAATAAGAATTCCCAGAAAGTTGAAGCTAGAAAATCTTCCAAAATGATTCATGCGACACCTTTCCACCCAAAACTCAAAGCAGATCAGTCAAAACCTGTGGTTTTGAAGTGATTTGCTTAGCGACGGTTCCCTCGAACTGTATTCTATTTCAATTCCCGCGAGAGGGGTAGCGGAAGTCGACTCAACCAAAGTGTGTTCAGTTCCAATTGCGCCTTCGTTTGGAGTTTAATTAAAAATGGAACGTCTTGTCGAGGTGTATGACTTCATTAAATAGTGTTTTACGTGTCAGGATTCTGATTCAATGAAGGTGTCGTTGGAACATGTTACGGGTTTTCTAATAAGCATATGCAGCGAACGTAGTTGTGTGGGCAGATGATCTCAGTGCGGTATTTAGACTTCGATATTTCTAGATTTAGGAGATGCTGATGAGCATGGTTTTGATATTTCTATTTCTCAAAAGTAGCGAGGGTGCAAGTGAGGGTCTCTGAAATAAGTTGTTGTGTCTTATCGCTTCTTTTCTGTACGGCTGCTTTTAGCGTAAGTGCTTCTGCTTGTGCTTCGGAGAGACAACCAAACATTCTTGTATTCCTCATGGATGACATGGGATATGGTGATGTTCATTCGCTCAATCCCAAAGGAGCTGGCTTCGAGACACCACACCTCGATTTCCTTTTAGAGACGGGTGTCGTATTTACCAATGCTCACTCGTCTGCATCTGTTTGCGCGCCAACACGATATGCACTGCTCACCGGCAATCACGTCTATCGCGGACGCAATCCTGGTGGTACATGGGACCATTTTTCAGGTAGCCAAATAATATTGAATCAAAAAACGATCGCGGACGTCCTGAGACAAGCTGGGTATTCCACCGCTTTTTTTGGAAAAAGCCATCTGGGTTCCACATTTTTAAAATTTGATGGGACAGTCGCAAATGGTTTTCAAGATGCTGATCTGAGTCAGCGCTTTCGTGACGGACCAATTGATCATGGTTTTGAGTACTCACTCACTCTGCCTTCGGGTATTCAA
>CBFIHW010000115.1:0-9283 GCA_965662325.1 uncultured Pirellulales bacterium
ACGGTTGAGTCACTTGATGGCATACTTGAAATGGATCGACAGGGTGATAAATCATTACTTGTGCTTTTACAGGATGACAAAGGCCTGCAGCGATTGCAGACGGTTCCTTTACCGTAGACTCATGTCGAGCTGTAGCGAATGATGAAAGTCTGACACTACACACGAGAAAGACATTGCGACGCAGTGGATTTAGCTCCTCTCTCTTCTGTTCTTACCATGCAGCGCATTCTTATCTATGGTTTTGGTCCATATCAGCAGTACACTTCGAATATCACAGAATTTCTCCTTCGAAGTATGAAACTGCCGCGGAATGTCTTCAAAGAAGTGTTTGAGGTCCGCTTCAATCGTCACATGTTTGAAACGATATTTGAAACGGTACAGCCAGATGTCATTCTTGGTTTAGGTCAGCATCCGCGTGCTCGTAAGTTGCGTATTGAACGACGCACGCACAAACGTAACCATTCTGCACAAGCTCGGTTTGTAAACCTCTCACTTCCGCACACCTCGGAAACAACAGTGACATACGATGCTGGCAACTATGTCTGCAATTACTCGATGTGGGTAAGCACGGCATGGTGCCTTCAAAATGATGCACGGTGTGGTTTTCTGCATGTCCCCAAAGACTACTCCATGAAAAGACTTGAAAAGTACGTGAGGTGTGTAATTGAGTCGTGTTGATTCTTTTTGGTATGGGGAAATGACAAATGATTCATGCGTTACGGATGTCTCGACCAATTGCTCATGCCAACAATGTTACATTGAGTTGCAACCGATCTTTATTCAGGCCCGCCAGAAGGATTAAACACTTCTGAATCAAGAATAAGTTGCCGAAACGTTTGTTCCGGGACGTCTTGCAGAAGTTTGATAAAAGCAACCAGTGCAGAGACATCGTTTTGATCTAATCGTATTGTGGAGTACAAGTCACTGATTTTTGGAGCATCTCCCTTTTGTTTGATCTTCACATATTTGATTTTCTGATTGATTATTTCCCGCAATACCTGTGAAGATTTGTTCATGTTTCGTAGCGAGGTTGTTGGCACCTTCTTCATGCGAGGCTGGACGCTATGTGATCTGTCATCAGTAAAGTCCGGAAGAGTGTGGCAGGCCGCACAATTGCCGACGCGTTGATTGCCTTCATATTGAATGAATGTTTTGAATCCTTCGTAAGCCAAATTGCTCATGCCGGGCGGAGATTTTAATAGAATTCGGCCTTCCTGGTTTGCCAGGCGACCAAATATTCGGCCGGAAAAGTCCTCCGAGGATTCATCTTCGTAAGGCACTTCTGGTAAGCGATTAATGTATGCGAAAGCATCAAAGACAGATCGACGGGTGCTGGCAAGACGATGAATTTTTGTTTTCTTTTCAACGCTTTGTATGGCTTGATCTGGTTGCTGATACTCCGCCTCTGTCATCCAGAATAGATCATCCCAGTATGGCGTATCGTTTGGGACTGGGTTCCCTTGGGTACTACGACCAGAACGTATAATGTGAGTCAGTTTCTCCTGCAGTGTTCCGGCACGTTCCCTCTGTGTATCAAACAGGTTGTGTTTTTCGCCGGGATCATTCGATAGGTCATAGAGTTCCTGCTTCCTTTTTTTTGTGGAACCCATCACAAGCTTCCACTGCTTGTCACGAATCGCGAATTCACCACGACTACTGTGATGAATCATGGGTACACGATTCACGGTAGTCACCTGTGTCAGGGCGGACAGAAAACTCTGGCTATCTTCTCCTGCATTGTTTGGGAGAGAGTCGCCAACTATTTCAGCGAGCGTTGCGAGTAAGTCAGTTTGGCAGACTGGTGATGAAGATATTCGGCCTGGGCTGACAATACCTGCTGGCCATCTGACAATAAACGGAACCCGATGACCTCCTTCATAGATAGATCGCTTTCCTTCCCGGTATGGCCCATTACTGGCATGCTGAAATAGTTCCTTTCGTTTTTTCCAAGTCGTTTCGGGACCATTGTCACTGGTAAATAGAATGAACGTATTTTCATCAAGTCCTTGCTTTTCAAGGAAATCTAGAATCCGCCCAACGTGCCAGTCTGTTTCGATCATGAATTCGCCGTAGGCACCAGCCTTTCCCTGACCTCGAAAGCGGTCCATGGGAATGACCGGCTTATGTGGAGATGTATAAGGCAGATAGAGAAAGAACGGCTTATCGGTGTTCCGTTGCTTCATCCACTCAATTGATTGTGTGGTGAAACGATCAAGGCATGAGATGTCAGTAAAGTCAGGTGCGACCTCAAGCTTGCCAGAAAAATTACCAGTTGGACTGGCGTCTTTGACAGATGCGGATCCGTCATACGGTGGCATGATTCGATAATCGTCCAGAGCAATTTTGTTCGGTTTTTTTGATGTGTATTCAGTTGGTGGAACTTTGGCAAACCGTCCTTCGAACCAGGCAAGCACGCCATAGTTCATCGATGCTGGGATTCCCCAAAAATAATCGAAGCCTTTGTCGAGAGGCATATCAAGAACAGGCTGGCTCCAGTCACGCGTTGTTCTGGTGCCAGGAAAATCCATGCCGAGATGCCATTTTCCAACCATGGCTGTCTGATATCCATTGTCTCTGAGGAAGCTAGCAACAGTCATCCGTTGATCGGGTATCAAACACTTTCGTTCTGCCTGAAAAACACCACGTTTTAATTCTGTTCGCCAGCTATAGCGTCCGGTTAAGAGGCCGTACCGTGATGGTGTGCACACCGTATCCGAGCAGTGTCCATCAGTGAAAAGAACGCCTTCCTGCGCTAGTCGATCAATATTTGGTGTACTAAATTTTGAGCCCTTATTGAGACATGTTGCGTCGCCATATCCCTGATCATCGGTGTAGATCACAATGATATTGGGAGTAGTGAGTTCATTTGTAGAAGTTGCAGAACCTGTTCGTGCGGTGAGATTCGCTACAAGCAAAATCAAAACAATGTTTTGCACAAAAGTAAACGAGGGTTTATTGTGAGCTGTCATCGGAAGAGATCCTCACGTTTTAGGAATATGCATCTTATTTGAAATTCATTCTATGAATACCATCCCATTTTAATGGTGGATGTTCGCATAGATGAAGGCAACGTTTAAGCAGCACTGTCGTAGGGGCGTCGTCAGGAAACTGCTTCGTAATCGATTCAAATTGCTTTGCTGCTTCTTGAAAATGTGAGTCAATATAAGTCGTTAAGGCAGCTTCATATTCTTGAACTAGGTCTATTATTTTGCCAGTGGCTTCGTTTTTGAAGCCGATGAGCTCATAGATGTAGTTACCGACCTCTTGGCCTTTTACGGCGACAAGATCGAGGGGCCGAACCACAAAAATATCTGAAACAAGTTCCTTGGTTTTTTGGCTAATAATTATTTTGGTTCCGTAAACCTTATTCAGGCTTTCGAGCCGGCTGGCAAGATTGACGGGATTTCCAATAACAGTGTAATTGAGCCGCTCTTCACTCCCCATATTTCCAATAACGAGTTCTCCAGAACTGATACCTATGCGGGTCCATAATTCTGGCTTGCCCTGGCCTCGCCACTTTTCGCAGAGTTCTTGTAGGTTACGCTGGTTTGCCAGAGCAGCTCGACACGCATCGATTGCATGATTCTTGTTTGGGATAGGGGCTCCCCAAAATGCCATGACCGCATCTCCAATATATTTATCGATTGTGCCGTGATCTTGAGAGATTTGTTCACTCATGGCGGTGAGATAATCTTCAAGGTGATCAACGAGGTCTTCGGCAGTCAGTTTTTCGGAAATTGAAGTGAAGTCTTGAATATCTGAGAAATAAACCGTAAGCGTAGCTTTTTGGCCTCCGAGCTGAGCTTCGTTTTGTGAAGAAACAAGTTCGCGTACAAGTTCAGTTGGTACATATTTTGCGAAGGATCGGAGGCTTTTTTTCATTGCTTCCGTTGCAACGAGAAGTTGATCGACTTCTGTTATCCTGCTGCGTCCGATAGTTTTGGCTGTCAAATCAAATGTACCGATTCGCTCGTTTTCGATTGCAACAGTATGAAGAGGACTTGAGATACGAGTTGATAAGAAGATGCACATCAATGACGTTATCACAAAGGCGGTTAAGCCGATAATAAGATTGACGAGATTGTTGCGTTGCACAGAACCCAATACATCAGACTTTGGCATGACCATGCAAGTGATCCAATCTGGGTAGTTGGAGCCACGAAGCCTCTGGTAACTTCCAATAAATGTCTCAGCTCCAGCACGAAACGAGAACGAAACGACTTGTTCTTCTGTGCTAAAAGATTTTGGGAGTGTTGTGAGAGATTTTGGGAGTCGTTTGATAAATGCTTGGACCACCGGGTCAGGGAATCGATCGATCGGCACCAAGGTTGGCTGCAGTTCTTGTCCCGGTACAACCGTCGTCACTTTTTCTTCATCCCGTTCCACCGGTTTTATCAACTCTGTAAGAAGTTCGGCTTGGGGATGCGCAACAACACGCATTGTGTCGTCGGATCGTCGTTCAATAATAAAAGGTCGCCCTCTTCCAGAGTCCCCAACCCGGATTTGATTCTTAAGAAATTTTGAAAGATCTCTTAATTCGAAGTCAGCAGTGAGAACATACTGCAGTGCACCATCTGTATAAATTGGCGTAGCGCAGGTTTTACCTGGGGTTGTGCTTACCGTATCAGTGCCCCAGAAGACAAAACTATCAGGCCATGTCTGCCTGCCAGCTTTTTTTGCAGCAACATACCATGGCCGTTTTCTCGGATCGTAGTCGTTGTATTCAGAAACTTTATATTTTATGTCACCGTTATTGCTGTACTCGTAGTCATGTATCTCAATCTGGTTATCTAGGTTTCTTATATAACGACGACTCGTAATGCTGTCATGCTTTTGTTCAAGCATGCAATATTCACCTGTCGCTTCGATAGCAAGGGAAAGGTAAGCAAGTTCCTTATGGACTTTCATCACTTCAAGGAAATAATCAGAAATTGCCGGAAAGTCTTCCGAAGTTAATGGTTCATTGTGACGCGTATCTGATGCACGTAATTGACCACTATTAATGAGCTTCTCATTGATCTCACTGTGCGATCGTGCAACATCTAATAACGCACGGATTCGAAGATCAATGCGATTCGATGTCTGTTCAATGATTTGAGAAGACAAATCAGAGGCATTCTGTCTTCCAAAAAGAAAGGAAGTAAATCCGATTGCTAGGGATGATAAAGCCAGCAGACTTAGAAAAATAGTTGTTAGCGTGACACGAAAAGTGAATCGCCACTTTCTATTTTTAGAATTTAACTCAAGCACTTTGTTGGCCTCGTGTTCTTACAAGCCAGATAGGCTGGTGATTCATGTGATACGGCATCAGTAAGGAACTCCTTTTCTGGATTGTGTATCAAGAATATCGAGGATTATCTGTTGCGCAGATACACGTGGATTGGGTCGTCTAAGACAAGCGATACTATAAGCCAGGTTGTTCATAAGCATTGGATCAATTGCGCATAATCTATCTCTACAAAGTAAGAGTTTATTGACTACGAATTCCTTGCTTCAACCCACAAAGTGAAGTAGCTTTTATGTATCACATTAAAAATTGAATAGAAAATCTTCAACCGTCCAGCGATTTAGCTGCACAAGTAAGAATGCGTTAATACTCCTGTCTCTTCGTGGTATCGATCAAAGACAGCTTCAACAAGAATCTAAGCTGTTTGGGAATAAATATAAAAATCGAAAGAGTGTTCGTGAGATGACGAGTTCAACAGCAAGAAATGGCTTTACCATTATTGAACTACTTGTGGTGATTGGCATTATTGGTGTTCTTGTCGCATTACTCCTACCCGGGGTTCAGTCTGCTCGAGAAGCTGGAAGAAGAAGTTATTGTTCAAATAACGTTCGGCAGTTAGCCCTTGCAACGGCATTGCATCATGATGCTCGGGGTTATTTCCCACCAGCTCGTTATCAGTCACGACCCGATGCGGTGCAATCAAATAAGTGTGGTTTAGAAACGCCCACGTGGCTAGCGCGTGTGATGCCATTCATTGAGCAGTCTACCTATGGTGAAAGATGGGATTTTTCAAAAGTCTGGTATCGGCACGAAGAAGATCTTCTTACTGCTGTGCCAGATATTTATTTGTGCCCAAGTCGTCGTAGTGGTCAGAATTCGGTGGGTGTTCGCAATCTAGCTCAAGCCAGCGGTTGGGCGCCTTGTGGTTGTCCTATACCACCTCGTCCGCCGCTCGTCGTTCGTGGAGCACTTTGTGACTATTCAGGAAATCATGGCGATCTCACACCTGGAGCTACTGGAGATGCAACAGATTTTTATTACGGAGGGAATGGTACTGGTGTCATTATCAGCGTGCGACCAAAGTGCGTAGACGGCCGAGCCGTTAATGCATTTGATAGAATTCGAATATCGACAGTGAGTGATGGAACATCGAATACGTTTCTTATGGGAGAAAAATTTGTTCCCCCTGATGAGCTTAAACAATATCCATTTGATGTGCCTGCTTATGACGGTGATCATCTCCCTGCGTCGTGCCGCCTTGCAGGACCTGGGCTTCGGTTAGCAAGCAGTCCAGATGATGTTATGGCAGATATGTTCTCGTTTGGGAGTTGGCATCCTGGCGGAGTTTACTTTGCAATGGTTGATGGTAGTGTTCGTTTTTTAAATTCAAGAACCGATACAAAAATTCTTGGAACGCTAGCAAATCGAAATGATGCACAGATTGTTGAGTTGGCTCCATGAGAAATGCCTTCTCGAAACCAATTTTATTTCTTGTAGTTATCATTTTTGCTATGACATCGATGGGATGTCAGCAGTCAGTTGGCCCGAAAGTGGGTATTGTGCGATTTCAGGATGGGTCGTGTCTCACCTCGGGAAGTATCGAATTTCGAAATACTACCGACGGCGAGTGCTTCGCGAGCCGAGTGGACACTCGGGGTGTGTTCTATCCAGCAGATAGAAATGGGAAAATCGGTTTACCAGTTGGAACGTATGAGGTTGTTATTGTCCAGATTGTCTTGACTGAGGATTTGGCAAAAAAAGATCATTCACATGGGCATACTGTTCCCCGTCGGTATGCCGACTACAACACAAGTGGTCTTCATATAACTGTTATGGATAACCAAACGAAGCCGATTGAAATAGCGATTTGTGCAGACACGGAAGAATAAAACAGCAGTTGTATGTCAAGAACTAGTCACAAGCATGTATGAAGTCTCGCCAACCTATACACTTGGAACGACTTACTCATTACTATCCTGATCTTCCTCGGTCATCTGATCTTCATAGGCAGTTTGAGGGTCTCTGTCTTTCTCCTGTTCGTCTCTGAGGCGTTCCATGGCCTCATCTAAATAGCCATTTCCACGACGATTCATTTCTTCTTTGCCTTCTTTTTCTTTATCAAGATGTTTTTTTGATTGCCGGAAATACTCTCCTATTTTAGCGCATTGAATGGCAACAATGCCATTCAATTTATATCCCGTTCCACATTTAGGATACTCTTATCAAAAACTTCGACTTATAAATGTGCTGCTGCCAGCATTCAGTCCAGATGATGAATGGTTTGATTGAGAATTAGTCGTATTGAATCTGATCGCAAGTGTAGTGCGATGAGTCCATTCGTTGAGTAAAGAGAATTAGGGCAGGAATTCTCAATCCGCAAGGTTATCCACATGATGAGTTGTCATGTGTTAAAAGAATCTACTCATATCTGTTCAATAATCGAGATATAAAAAGTAGAACAGAAAGTGTGATCAAGGTTTCTCTACTTGTACTTTGTTCGTAGATGTATCGGTAAATGAAATGGCAATATGCACAGTAGACATTTGATATTTCTGGCTTGGGGACACCATACTTCTCAATATCTATTCGGTCAGTTCTCCTCATGTGTAGCTCAACCCAGGGACTAGGCAATTGAAAATGATCTTGCTGTCATCGATGCGATTACAAAAAATAATTATTTTGTTGGTTCTTCTACTTAATTTTGAAATCTTTGTATCAGCTCATGAAAAGGATACGAACAAGGCTGATCGTAGCCCCAAAAACATCGGTACAGTTCTCGTCTTTGCTGGTACGGGTTGGTATCGTCATCCTGAAACTGCCGCGATTAGTGGCTGGTTAACGCGTCTTGCTGATGACGTTGGGATGCAGATTGATGTTTCTGAAACTCCCAAAGATATTTCACAAATTCTCGATCACTACGATGTTCTGATTTTTAATAACTCGAATGAGCTCACAAAAATATTTAACGATCAGCAACAACAGAAGGTTCAGAGTTGGTACCAGGCAGGCGGAGGAATCGTTGCTTTGCACGCAGCCCTGGTGCATCAAACTGAATGGGAATGGTTTAGCGAGATAGCGGGATGTGACTTTAATAGTGACTCTGAATATTTAAAGGCAACTGTCATGGTTGATCCTGCAATGAAGGAACACCCGACAGTTCATGGAAAGCCTGATCGTTTTGAATACTCTGCAGATTGGACGAACCACACCCGATCCGTGACAGGTTTATCCGGGTTTAAGGTGCTCTTAAGAGTGGATGAAAAAACGTATGAACCTGTTCGAGATCATTTCAAGACACGAGGTGGGAGAGCAATGGGTAAAGATCATCCAATCGCTTGGTTGCATGAAAACGGTGGTGGCCGATTTTTCTATACAGAACTCGGACATGATATCCGTTCATTGGAGACACCATTCGGTAGGCAACACATTACCGAGGCAATAAAATGGGCTGCCGCCAAATCACAATAATCCACAGAAACTATTTCTTCCCGTCTGTAAAAAGACAGGTGCCTAAACTGATCTGATAAATTATCAGTCAACTTTATCAGGCGTCATAATCTGTTCTGGAATTTTAGTGTTGAAACCGGGTGTCACTTGAGCCCAAACGGCATTCAACAGACCAATCCACGAGAGTGCCGTAAGTACTGTTTTTTTCAACGATATGAATCCAGCCTTTTTTCTGAATGAATACAAAAAAATCACATCTAAGGGAAACGCCTGAATACGCTACAGACGACGTGTTCCAAGGAATACGCATTAAGGTATCGTTAGGCTACGCTCTCAACAAGCACGATTAGGCATTCACCTTTTACTCTCAATGCTATTCAGTGTGGAACTGATCTAATACCCTTTGCTCGTACTCCTTGACAGCTCTTCCGGAGTCGACAACCTTCTTATTCAGTGCTTGAAATGCTGGGTCGTCATTCAGAGAGTGCCTTACGGCCTTTCGTTTCTCAACTGCCTCATCAACGCTTTTAAATGCCCCAGGATACGAGTCCTCAATCACTTTCTGTAATCGCTTTGTTTCAGAAGTTAACACTTTTAGCTTTGAGTCAT
>CBFIHW010000116.1:0-9107 GCA_965662325.1 uncultured Pirellulales bacterium
AACGGTGCTGGGTAGTACAGTGAGCGTTTGGCTTTTGGTGCTTGTAACCACAAGTGTGTGTTTGA
The DNA here is from genome assembly GCA_965662325.1 of uncultured Pirellulales bacterium. Classification (GTDB taxonomy): domain Bacteria; phylum Planctomycetota; class Planctomycetia; order Pirellulales; family UBA1268; genus UBA1268. The sequence goes on from CBFIHW010000116.1 coordinate 66, forward strand.
GTACGGCAGGTGCACAACCACCTGCAGCTACTGATACGGCTGGTGTGCTTGCGAGCCTGCCTGCTCGTGGGTTAGTGGCAGCTATTGCCGAGGCTGGTCAAATCGAGGTGCCGGCAACAAATCCTCAGGAACTTCTTAGCATTGCCGCCACTCAGGCGTCCCGTTGGACGGAGGGCTCGTATGATGTCTGGCATCTCACCGGTGGTGTAGAAATTCACCAAGGCCTGACCGCAGTCGAGTCTCGTGAGGCTGTTATCTGGATTGAGCAGCAGCCTCTCCACGAGGAAACGAATGAAGGTGTTGCGAGTCCACCAGTTCGTACAGTCCTTGTCCGGACGGCTGGAAATGTTGTGGTACAGAGAAGTCCTTCCTCCGCACCGGATGGTGCACAAGCCGCTACTATTCGCGGCGATCGTTGGTCCGGCCGCTTCGGGATCATTCGTGATCCGAATCTGGAATTTAAAAGTGTTGTGTCGTCGGGAATTAAACCGGCGATTTATGAAGCACCAGCAGATATTTCCATAGCACCTTCATCACCTATCGAACTTGTCTCTGCTGAAGAGGAGGTCGAGGCAGGAGTCGAGTCAGGAGTTGAACCAGCACAATTTGCCGAGTTTGGTGAAGCCAATGGCGGTGTCATTATTCCATCCAACCAACCGATTGTTGCGGGTCGAAGGCTTCGTGCTTTTCCTCGTTCGAGCATGCCTCTTGCAGTGCAGTGGTTTCCAAGTCCATCGGGGCCAGAGTGGGTCGCTGTAATAACCTCAGGAATCAATCTTGTCATAGACGGTGTTGACCCTGCAGGACCACTCGATATTTCTGCTGATCGAATGGTGATATGGACTCGCGGACAGGCACAGCCGGATCTTGGAGGAGATGCATCACAGACAGCAGATACGCCGCTCGAACTGTACATGGAAGGCAATGTTGTTTTTCGGCAGGGTCAGCGAGTGATTGAAGCGGTGAGCATGTTTTATGATGTGCCTCGCTCCAGTGGTGTTATTACAGGCGCTTCTGTGCTCACTCCTGTTGATAGTTACGCTGGCCTTATTCGCCTGCGAGCAGACGTCCTTCGCCAGGTTGATCGGAGTCGTTTCGTTGCCCAACGGAGTGGTCTCACAACAAGTCGTATGGGGATACCAACATGGGAGTTTCGGTCCCGTGAACTGACGTTTACAGATGCGCAGGTTCCTCTTCCCGGCCCGTTCGGTATGCCCATGATTGATCCCCTCACGGGTGAGCCAGCGGTGGAACATCAACAGTTTATAACGAGCCGAGGGAATACTGTGACGCTCGGTGGAGTTCCAGTCTTGTGGTGGCCCGTACTCGCAACCAATGCGACAAAACCGACGTTCTATATTAATGACTTGAAAATCAAGAATGATCAGATTCTTGGTACACAAGTTCTCACAAGTTGGGATGCGTTTCAGGTGTTTGGTTGGCAGAATGCACCACCGGGTGTTGACTGGGATTTTAATGTCGATTATCTCAGCCTGAGGGGGCCCGGTTTTGGTACGTCGCTTCTTTACAATCGACCGCAGTTCCTCGGTCTCGGAACACCTGCCAACGGCATTGCTGATGCATGGTTTGTTGTTGACCATGGCATTGATAACCTTGGTCTCGAGCGAAGGAACTTTACCTATCCTGGTTTCCCGAGTAATATTTTCAGAGGTCGAGCCTTCTGGAGACACCGTCAGGACTTGGTTGCGGGATGGCAGGCACGTGGTGCAGCAGGCTGGATCAGCGACTTCAATTTCCTCGAGGAATACTATGAAGCAGAGTGGGAAGAGGGGTATGAGCAACGCACATGGCTTGACCTGCGTCGGCCCATTGATAATCGTCAGTGGCGACTGCTAACGAGTCTGCGAGTTGATCCATTTTTCACGCAAAGTGAATGGTGGCCAAGGCTTGATCATCACTGGATTGCTCAGCCACTCTTGAGAGATGCTCTCTCATGGTATGAGCATTCGAGTATTTCGTATGTTCGACAAAATTTACCGGCAGCTCCGACTGGTGATCGCACTCCAGGGACAGCGAACCCGGGCCAAGGGTATAGTTTTTGGACGCTTCTCCCGTATGAGAATAACGTAATCGGTGAGCGGCTTGTCACCCGTCAAGAGATTGATCTGCCGTTTCAGGCTGGTCCTGTCAAACTCGTGCCTTATGCTTTGGGCGAGCTGGGTCATTGGGGGCAGGATTTAGGAGGAGCCAATCCCAGTAATACTCAACTACGCACACCTAGCAGTATCGATCGTGCCTACGGTCAGGTTGGTGTTCGATCTAGTTTGCCCTTTTGGACTGCTGACAACACAGTTGAGAGTCGACTTTGGAACCTTCATGGATTAGCTCACAAAGTGATTTTTGAAGCAGAGTTCTCATATGCAGAGGCAACCAAAAGTTTTGATCAATTTCCACTCTATGATCAGCTGGATGATGATACGATCAATCAATATCGACGTAATCTTGCATATTTTGATTTCAGAAATAATCCACCCCCTGGCTCATCGCCTGACTTTTACTACGCCGCACGCCCTTTTGATTTCATCGGGGGTTTTAATGACGGTCGATACGATCCACGAACATATGCAATTCGGCGAGGGATTGGCAGCTGGGTTACTGGGCCGAGCGAGGTAGTCAATGACCTGACGGCCTTCCGAGTCGGTGCTCGTCAACGCTGGCAGACAAAGCGAGGGCCATATGGTGATCGTAGAATTGTTGACTGGGTTGTTTTTGATATTGATGGTGAGTTCTTTCCAACAACGAGCCAAAATTTTGGTCAGGTCCTTGGGCTCTGGCAATATGATTTCCGCTGGCATATTGGTGATCGTACAACTATTCTTTCAACTGCTGATGTCGATTTTTTCTCTCTCGGCCAACAGCTTTATACGGTGGGTGCTCTTCTGAACCGCTCAGCTCGTGGGAGTCTTTACATGGGATACCAATCATTTGGTGGACCAATTAATGCAAGTGTTCTTACTGGTTCATATACGTATCGAATGAGTCCAAAGTGGGCAAGTTCCTTTGGGTCGTCGGTTGACCTTACAGGCGCGAACATCGGGCAGCGATTCCAGCTTGTCCGAATAGGCGAATCGTTCTTAATGAGTTTCGGATTTAATGTTGATTACAGCCGTAATAATGTCGGTGTGACGTTTGCCATTGAGCCTCGGTTCTTGTCAGGCACTCAGTTCGCCGGTAGTGCTGGGCCTTCTGACTCAGCTGCTGGAACGTCTGCGTTGGGTGGCTCACCAGGTGGTGCGCCGATTGCTGGAGCATATGGGCTCGAATGATTTTGTTGACGTGCGTACCATACGCCCCAGCCGACAAAAGTAATCGCGAGCATCAGATACGCAGTCATCAATTCAAAAGGGCTACGGCTGTTTGACTCGGGTGGCAAATCCCCAATCGACCATGGGAAAAACATACGTCCATCTGCGAATGGAGAATGAATGATTCCGAAAAGAGTAAGTGTTGCGGCAGAAGTACACCATGCTGCTGCTTGAATCATTTTTCGGTCAATGAGCGCGGCAGTCATGCCTGCCCATAATAGACTCGTAATAATAAAACCGGAAGCAAGCAGTCTGAGACTGTAGAGTTCGGTCGCCAGCTGACCTTCTGGAGAAGCGCCTGCAGCCACAAGTTTATCAGTCTGAATGATAACGAGAGCAGCGAGTGCTGGCACGCATGCGATAGCAACAGCTGGATAATGACGTTTTGGGGTGGCTTCAAAGCTTTGAGCTGAAATTTCAACGCCAATGAAAATCAGGATTGGAAGAATCGCTGGGGCAGGAATGAGTTCATAGAGCAATGCAAAGGTGCCGGTGAGGCCAGCAAGTCCGATAAAAATCGCAGTCGCCAGTGTGTAGGCTGCTCGGCCACCCATAGCCTTGTATGCAGGATGGCCAATGTACGGCGTTGATTGGATGACTCCACCACACATTCCTGCAACAAGGGTTGCCAGTCCCTCAATTGCAATAACACCACGGGTGTCGTATTCATCACCAGCAGCGGCAGCACTCTCAGTGCAGTCAATGCCACCGATAACAGTTCCAAGAGCAAATGGAATGACAATGGGGAAGTATTTAAAGGTTAAAGGCCATGCTGTGACCCATGTGAATTGAAAGACGTCCAGCCAGCCAGTTGGCCACAATGCTGAGAGAGGGTCAAAACTTGCATGAGATTCACTTGAATGTAGCCAGCCGAGCGAATGACCAACAGCGGCGATTGATCCACCAGCAAGCAAGGCAGCAAGAGCACCAGGAATGCGACAAGGAATGGGGACTTTGGCTGTAAGGCTTGCCAATATAATACCTAATGAGACAAGGCCGATGACTGGCTGAGAAAACAACTCAACAAAAGGAAGAAAGCTAATAAGAGCCAGCGCAATTGCAGCTAGGCTTCCGAGCAATGCCGCTCGAGGGATCAGTCGACGTATCCTTGAGGCAACAGGTGCACAGCAAATTTTGAAGATGCCACTGGCTACTATGCAGCACATGCCAATGTGCCATGCCTGGCGGGCTGCATCAGTTTCAGATAAACCATTTCCAGTTGCTTCCAAGTAGGCCGGTCCGATTACGAAAAAGACCATTCCAAACGTACTTGGTGTATCCAGTCCTAGAGGCATCGCTGTGATGTCAGTTCGACGAGTCTGTTTTGCAAGACGAATTGCCATCCATGTAAAAAGTAGGTCGCCGACGATAACGCCAAGAGCAGTTCCAGGAACAAAGTGTGATAGTGCAAATTCAAGCGGATAGTTAAAGACAGTCGCCAGTAGGGACACAGCAAGTGTCAAATCAGCCAAATTGTCAAGCGATAGGCCAAAAAAAGCATTGGTGTCACCGCTTGTTGCCCAGCGATAGTGAGTGGATGGTAACATAGAAGATTTCTTGGATATCTGGGTTTTTCAGGTCAATCAGATATCCCTAACCGTCTGTTTAACCTGATGGTCGCAGCCGCTAACGGTACGGACTATACTCTGAATCAGTGGAAAAACGAGTAGGTGCTCTTTTTCATGGTATCTGGAGAGGCAACTCATTGTGTGTTCTCTTTCAGAAAATAAAAATGGTTTCCTGAGCCGAACCAGAGGATGACCCTCCACGTAGTACATCATGGACATTGATCAGCCATCTTCGGAGAGAGTCCACCCACTCGTTGGGGGAGCCTCTCTTCATAGTCAGGCGGCTGGTGATACCACAGGTCGTCTACATCCCCCGACGGAACAGCCGTCCGATGAGCAACTTTTCAAGACTTTTTGTGAAACCGAAGATACCAGTGCTTATGAGGTCTTGGTTTCGCGTTATGAACGAGAGTTGTTTAGTTACTTGCGGCGGTATGTTGGGAGTGCTGAGATGGCAGAGGATGTTTTTCAGGCAACATTCCTTCAGATTTATGTCAAACGGGATCGGTTTGAGGTGGGAAGGCGGTTTCGTCCGTGGCTGTACACAATCGCAACGAATCAGGCCATTGATGCACAAAGACGGAATCGACGGCATCGCATGGTCAGCCTTGATCAGCGGTCGGGCAATGATGAAGAGGGAGACTTAATGTCAGTTATGTCGTCGGCTACTCAGACAGCGATCGAAAATCTTGAGGACGAAGAAGCCAGAGAGTGGGTGCGTGGAGCCGTAGATGACTTGCCGGAAACACTGCGAGCGGCATTAATTTTAGTGTATCACCAGGGATTGAAATATCGTGAAGCGGCAGACGTGCTCGGGATTCCTGTCGGAACAGTTAAGAGCAGGCTTCATGCAGCGTTATCAAAACTTAATCGTGCATGGACAAGCACTGATCAATCGGAGTTAAAGGCATGAAGGAACAAGTTGCCAGTCATCAACGAGCCAAGTACGACAAAAGTCGAAGTTGCTTGTCGCCAAAGGAGGGAAGGGTGGCATGCGTCAAGATTTAATCGGCTATTTGCTTGATAGCGTAGATGAGGAAGAACGGGCAGAGATTGAATCAGCGCGTCAAAGTCCCGAGACAGCGAGTGAAATTGAGCATGATCTTGCAATGCTTGAACGTGCACTGCAACCCTTGGAACGCGACCGAGATGTTATCTCGCCACCAACGGGATTGGCAGAACGAACAATTGCAGCAGTGAAGCAGGCCGCAGCCGATACGCGGCCAACCCTTTCGGAACCAACAGAATCTGATGCCGTCATTCGGCCACGGGTTTGGCTTGATCGTGTGATTCTTACGGCGGCGTCTCTGGCCGCAATGATTCTTCTGGCTCCTTTGTTGCTTGAAACGATGGAAGATGCCAGAGCTACCAGAGCCCAACAGAATCTACAAAAGGTAGCAACTGCTCTTCAGGGATATGCTGATGTGCACAGCATGTACCCGACACCACCTGATGAGGGCCCACTGTCACGTGCAGGCTTATATGCTCCTACACTCGTATCAGAGCATAGGATTCGACCGGATGACGGCTTGCTCGTGTACCCAGGATCAGCGCTCAACCGGAATGGTGACTTTCAGGTGCCTTCAAAAGAAGAGCTTGAGGCAGCTATTGGTACAGAGAAATTTGAAAAGTTAATTGATATTATGGGAGGAGACTACGGCTACACGCTCGGCTACCGTGATGAATCTGGTCGTTTGAAACCAAATCGAAACCAGCAACGAAGTCATCATCCAATCATGGCAGATGCCCCCGACGCAAGCGGGAAGCAAAGCAGCAATCACCCTGACGGAGCACACCATATTGTGTACGAGGATGGTCATGTCGAACGAATCTGGGTGACAAGTTCGACACTTGATAAATTACACAAGGACGATCATCTGTATCTCAATAATGATGGTAAAATTGCGGCGGGAAAAGACGTAGAAGATGCGGTTATCGGCGACTCCCATCACCAGCCATAGTGTATGGCGCGTCCTAAAGATATTCACCGCTGACGAGGCATCTCCTCCTTAGATACGTCGCAGCATTGACAAAGAGGGGTATCTATTTACCAACGAGATCTCGTGCTGCAGCGACAATGGCTTCAGCAGTAATGCCGAAGTGTTCGAACAGTTTTTTGGCTGGACCAGAAGCCCCAAATCCCCTCATGCCAATGAATGTTCCTTTCTGGCCGAGCCACCTTTCCCAGCCAAAACCTGAGGCAGCCTCACATGCTACCCGCGATGGAATATTCGAGGGAAGAACGTGTTCACGGTATTCATCGTCTTGCTCAGCAAAGAGTTCCCAGCATGGAAGACTTACAACTCGAGTTCGAATGCCATCTGAGTCAAGAATATCAGCTGCATCAAGACAAAGTGGAATTTCACTGCCGGTTCCGATGAGAATACATTCAGCCTCGCCCCCTCGAGCTTCTTTCAAGATATAGCCCCCCCTGGCAACACCATTCGCTGGACCAAGATTTGTTCGGTCGAGTGTTGGGAGATTTTGTCGTGAAAGTACCATAACAGCCGGCTGTTTCGAGTTGAGTAAAGAGCTTCGATACGCTTCGGCAACTTCGTTGGCATCAGCTGGCCGAAAAACACGTAACCCAGGAACAGCTCGGGCGCTGGCAAGATGTTCGATTGGTTGGTGGGTTGGTCCGTCTTCACCAAGCCCAATTGAATCATGTGTGAGAACGTAAACAACACCAAGCTCACCTAACGCAGAAAGTCGCAGAGCTGGCTTGAGATAGTCGAAGAATACAAAAAATGTAGCGGCATAGGGCCGCAAGCCGCACAAAGCCATCCCGTTACAGGCAGCAGCCATGGCATGCTCTCGGATACCAAAGTGAAAGTTGCGTCCGCTGAGGTTATCGGGCCCAAAGTGACCTGCATCGGCGATGAGAGTCATTGTTGATGGCGCAAGGTCAGCTGAACCACCTAAGAACCATGGAATTGTAGCACTAAGACTCTGAAGGACCTTTCCGGATGAAACACGACTAGCCAGCCCCTTTGCATCAGCCGGAAAGTCTGGGATGACATCTGCCCAGCCATCTGGCAACTCTCCAGCGAGCATGCATTCAAGTTCCTTTGCAACTTGTGGTTCAGCAGAGAATAATGTTTGATGAGCAGTAAGCCATGATACATCTGCTTTACGACCACGTTCACCCATCGTGTCTTGGAAATGTTTATAAACTCCATCCGGAACGTGGAATGCCTCACGCGTGGGCCAGCCATATGCCTCTTTCGCCCCAACGATTTCATCTGGTCCAAGTGGAGCACCGTGAGCTGAATGGGACCCAGCTTTTGTCGGAGCACCAAAGCCGATTATGCTTTTAACAACGATTAGAGTAGGTTTTTCAGTCTCGTTCTTGAAGGCATGTAGCGCTCGACTCAAAGAAGAGGCATCGTTTGCATCGTCGACATATTCAATTCGCCACCCAAATCCTTCAAATCGACGACCAACGTCCTCGCTGAACGCAAGGTCGGTTTCACCCTCAATTGTTATTTTATTGTCATCGTAAATCCAGCAAAGGTTTGCAAGCTGAAGATGGCCCGCAAGTGACGCAGACTCACTCGCAACTCCCTCCATTAGATCACCATCGCTGCACAGTACATATGTATCGAAGTCGAACAGCGTTGCATTGGGCCGATTGTACTGTGCACCTAGCCATCGAGAAGAAATAGCCATACCAACTGAGTTTGCGCATCCTTGGCCAAGCGGTCCAGTTGTTGTTTCAACACCGACCGCCAAGTGGTGTTCTGGATGTCCAGCGCAAGCACTATCGAGTTGACGGAACGCCCGAATGTCATCAAGGCTGACTGCTGGAAGCTCGTTGGCTTCGGTGTTTGGTGCTCCCTGTCGAATGCCCGCAAGGTGAATCAGACTATATAACAACATTGAGGCATGGCCGCATGAAAGAACAAAACGGTCACGGTTCGGCCAACTTGGATCAAGTGGGTTATACCGTAGAAAGTCTTTCCACACTGTGTAGGCAACTGGAGCGAGCGCCATTGGAGTGCCGGGATGTCCACTTTTTGCAGCCTCAACAGCATCCATCGACAACGTTCGGATGGTGTCAATTGCAAGTTGATCTAAGTCAGCGAGTGTTGGTGTATCTGAGGTAGCCATGAAGAGACTTTCAGACTTGAAGTAGCGTGATTAGGTGA
>CBFIHW010000117.1:0-8800 GCA_965662325.1 uncultured Pirellulales bacterium
GATAGATTTTGCCCATACCAATTGTTTGGTACCCCTGCATGCCGAAATGTTGGTTCATAGTCACCAGATTCGGATGCCGTTCTCGCCATCCGTTTACATGAAACGTCTGCTCACGAGTGTTGGTTGGGTAGAGGCCTCCCATGAGCGAGAGTCGAGATGCACCACAGACAGCCTGTTGGCAGTAGGCGCGATTGAATTGCATGCCGGATGCTGCAAGTTTGTCAATATTCGGTGATACTACATGTTTGCCATAACAGCCCAGTTCAGGCCGCAGGTCGTCAATTGCGATGAATAGAACATTGGGTTTGCCGCTTCGAGTAGAGACGGGCGTTAAAGCTGGCTTTTCATGAGTTTCTGCAAGGGGTGTAATTGGTTTTGCTGCGGTAATCGCTTTTGAAGCGACCGGGATATTTTCTGTTGAATTGACTGTGTTTAGAATGAGTGGCTTCGAGAGGCTTGTTGAACTTCTGCCAACACGGACAAGATACTTTCCATTGGGGAGCACCCTTTTGAGGTGCATGTCGTGGAAAAACAAGTCGTCAGCTTGAAGGGGGATCGTAATCTGCTTCGATTCACCTGCTCGGAGCGTGGTACGTGCAAACCCCTTGAGCTCCAATGCTGGCCTTGCAATATCGAATTCTTCACCAGAAACATAGAGTTGCGAAATCTCTGTTCCTTCTCGTTGGCCTGTATTGGTAAGTGTGAATGTTATATCGACTGTCTCGCCTGCTTGAATCGTATCAGCAGAAATGGAAATATTTGTGTATTCAAATGAGGTATAGCTCAGACCATAACCGAATGGATATTGGGGGCTTCGAGGGGAGTCTAAGTAATCAAACACCAGGGAACTGCTATGTTGGCTGTAGTGGGCTGGAATATGCCCAACTGTGCGTGGCCAACTCATCGTCAGCTTGCCGGAGGGATTTGTCTTCCCGAAAATGATTTCCGCCGCTGCCGTTCCTGTCTGCTGGCCAGCATAGTGGACAGTGAGGATGGCTGGAATTTTTGATGCAGCATCACCTAGTACAACGGGTTTGCCATTATTTAGTACGAGAACAACAGGCTTACCGGTGCCCAAAACTCTTGATACAAGTTCTTGCTGGGATGCGGTCAGATCGAATGTGGTTCTGTCACCGATATGATTCGCTCCCCAAGCTTCACGGGAGAGAAGAACATTCTCACCAAGTGCAAGCACAACAAGATCAGAATTCTGTGCTAATTCTACGGCAGACTGGATGAGCATCTGATTGTCGTCAAGACTGGCGTATTGAACCTCATCTACGTACCGCCAGTTTTTGTATGAGCTTCCCGTATCGTTCTTCGCAATTTGACATCCTTCGGCATAAATAACCGTCGCCTGGTCGCCGACGTAGTCCTGAATCCCTTTGAAAAGTGAAACAGTTCTTCGAGGCATACCAGAGTAGTTACCAAGACGACAGACTGCTGCGTTGGGTCCAATCACTGCGATTCTCTTATGCTGCCCGACCTTGAGTGGCAGAAGATTTCCTTCGTTCTTTAGGAGAACAATACATTGACGGGCAGCTTCACATGTCAGTGAATCTGTTGCATATGAGTTAGCCAGTGTTTCAGCTTTTTCCAAACTAAGTGTCATTGGTGCTTCAAAGAGCCCAAGCCGAAACTTGAGTAAGAGCATCTGTCGAACAGCAGAATCAATCTGTTCCTCGTGCACCTGCCCGGTCTGAAGGAGTTTTGAGAGATGCTTAAAGCCAAAAGCATTCGGTAGCTCTAGTTGAAGTCCGGCGTCGAGTGCCATTTTGCCAACATCAGCGTCACTTCTTCCGATTTTCTGATACCAGCGGACAAGATTCAGGCCCTGGTAATCTCCAACAAGCAATCCCTCGAACCCCAGCCTATGACGTAAAACGTCCTGAAGCATCCAGTGGTTTATGTGGCAAGGGAGTCCGTCAACTTCATTAAATGCAGCCATGACTGATGCGGGGTGTGCGGTCTTAATGACATGGCGAAACGGTGGGATTTCAGTATCGAGTAGATGTCGTGCGCCATGTGGATATGGCGACCTGTTTCGTCCACCCGATGTTCCTGCATAGCCGGCAAAGTGTTTGAGTGTGGCTGCCACATGGTCTGAGGTAATTTCCCCATCAGATGAACCTTGTAGGCCTTGTACCATCGCTGCTCCAAGACGACCGACAAGGAAAGGATCTTCACCTAGTGTTTCATCAACACGGCCCCAACGGAGTTCACGAGCAACATCAACTACGGGTGATAATACATGAGCCACGCCTCGAGAACGCGCCTCCCGTGCAGTACACGAATAGACCTTTTCCATAAGTTCCGTGTTCCATGAACATGCAAGTCCGATGGGTGCAGGAAATGAATTTGCCTCAAACTTCATAAAGCCATGTGCAGCTTCATCGTGCAGTATTGCAGGAATACCAAGACGGGTTCTGTTTCGGAAGTACTCCTGTACCGCGGCATACTGCAGCATGTCTTCTTTGATAGAGAGATTATGCAAAGGGCCAAGTTCGCCGATGCCATGTGGACATTTTTCTGCATAAAAATCAGTTGTAAATACTGAGCCATCCTGTTGGAGTTTTCGCTCGTCATGAAACCACCAGCCTGTAATCTGGGCGATCTTTTCTTCAATAGTCATCCGAGACAGCAGATCATCAACACGATTGGCAATCGGCAACGATGCGTCTTTATACGCCGGCTTGGTTGTGTTGTTGGCAGGTGGACGTTTTTCTCGCGGAGAGAAGCCGATCACCTCATGTGGGTTGTCAGCGGCATTGACAAAGGTTTCTTCAGCCATCCTTGTTTGCCACTTTTGCTTAAGAAGTGGATTAGTCTGAATGCACGTTTGGCCCCATCCGTCCCACATGTCTTGACCGTCCCAATCGGCATTGATGTAGGAGACCGCTCGGATAACATCTTTATTGTTTTCAATGTGCTGAAAGAATTCATTAAACCAACCGGACCAGAGACCTTCGGGATTCTCCCTATCAAAGTAGTGTCCACGTGCTGTTGACTCAGCTACAAAAACTGGCTTTTTGAGTTTGCGGGCATAGGCAAGAGCTGGTGCGGCATCACCGTACTTTTTTTCGTTGCCCCACCATGAGTACCCTATCCAGTCATAGTATTCCGGTCCGGGGTCATATTCTTCGAACTGCCCAGGTTTTACCGTGCTGGAAGACGCGAATACTGTCGCATAGTTTGTAAGGTTTCGCTTGCGCAGAGCATCCACGATACGTCGAAATGCTTTTTTGAAACTATCGGGCTGATACTTATTCCAACTTCCATCGAATTCATACCCAATTCGTATGAAAAAAACCCGGTCAGGATAGTCCGCGATAAATTCCACAAATTCTTCAATGAGGTGGTCGAACGTACCGTTGGCTACTTTGGCTTCACCGCCGCCTTCCATGGAAATGGAGACATGCATGACACAGTTTCTAAGTTGTGGAGAATTCAGATAGGCCTTCTGGCACATTGGCCCTGCGGCCCATTCCACCTCAGAATTCAGGCCAGCAACGGAGCCTTTAGGAAAAGTTCGGCCAAATCCATTCGTCCACCCCTCAGAAAAATAAACATAGTGAGTAATGCCTGCAGGGACACCGATCGTATCAACATAGCCGTTGCTGTAGTCCTGGGTGCCTCCCACAGAGATGTTGTCCTGTCCAGCAAAGACAAGTACTTTGCCGAGTGGTGGCGCAAATTTTCCAGATATCTCCTCAGCGAGAATAGGGCTCGTGAAAATAGACAGAAGCACTATCAGTGTTGATTTCATTTGATCCATTGGGGTTTATTGGGCTGCGAGTGCATCGAGTTCCTGTCGTATTTCATTACAGCGGTGGTTACTCAGCCGGTAAAAGTACACGATGGGAATAAGGAAGAAATGGCCAAGGGCAGGGAGCAATGAAATAGCCAGCAGAATACCCTGCAGGGCACGAGGCGTTTGTTCTAGAGCCTCTCCGTCATAACCATAATAGGCCAGTACGGTGCCAATGCAGAATCCGGCGATCGCGATACCGAGTTTGATAGCAAAGAGAACGCCAGAGAAAACAAGCCCCGTCACGCGGCGTCCAGTCTTCAGTTCACCGTAGTCAGCAGTATCAGCAATCATGGAGAATAGAATTGGCGCCGCCATCTGGGTAAGAAAATTTACAAGTATGTAAAGGCCAAAAATTATTCCAAGGTTGTTAACCGGAGCAAAATAAATGCCTATTGAACCGACAACAATGACCACTTGGAGCATTGCGTACGATGGTCCTTTATCAAATTTCGCTGTCAATGGAGCCGCAAACGCTGCACCAATCATAGCTGCGAAAGTCCCTCCTGTGAGGAACTGGGCGGTGAGGTCTGGTCTGCCGACCACCCATTTAATGTAATAAGCTGCGGTACCAGCACGTAACACTATGGCAATCAATGACACCAAGCCAAGCATCGCAACAATCACCCATTGGTCATTCTTGACTAATGTCCCAACATCTGACCAGAAAGCACCTTTGACAGGCTGTGCCTCAACGACTCGCTCCTTCGTTAGGGCAAAACAGCCAAAGAATGCGAGGACGGCTAAAACGCTAAAGGTTGCCATTGCCCAAGGGTAACCAGCCTTATCATCACCATTCCCAAAATAAGTAATAAGAGTTGGCCCAAAAAAAGTGATAAGAACACCTGCCGAGGTGGCAAGAAAGAAACGGTAAGAATTTGCTGAGACTCGCTCCTGAGAATCAGATGTGATGACGCCCCCAAGTGCACAATATGGAATATTGACGACGGTGTAGAGAAGCATCAAGGCCGTATATGTCCCATATGCGTAAAGAAGCTTTGCATCACCGGCAAGATCTGGTGTCCAGTATGTCAGGACGAATACAACCGCAAATGGTACAGAGAACCAAAGCAGATACGGTCGAAATTTACCCCACCGTGTGTTTGTGTTGTCGGCAATTACTCCCATGATTGGGTCAGTAACGGTATCGAGCAGGCGAACCGCGAGGAACATCGTTGCCATTGCGGCCGGTGCGAGCCCAAAGACATCGGTGTAAAAAGAAGGGAGGAGAATAATTATTGTTTGAAAAACAACATTCGATCCAAAGTCACCGAGGCCATAGCCAATTTTTTCAACGGGTGAAAGTCGTGTACTTGTCATTATTCATGCCCAGACTGTCGTTTTAATGTAGGAATTCAAGGAAGTGAAATTCTGCAAGAGCTTTCATGCCCGTGAGGTCAATACACGTCATCCCAACAAATGTGCCAGTGAAATCTAAGTGCCTTCCGTAATCATCAGACAGAATTGATGCATCGAGCACTGGCCCAATTTCAGAGAATTTTTCTCCACTTGGCGACCAAGAAAATTGCAGGTCGCTGTCGTCAAACGTCGCACGAAGGAAGAGGTCGTTGGACTCCACAGCAAGAGGTTTGGTTCCAAGTGGGAAGGTGGATATTCCATCATCACAGCTGTGAATATGAAGGCAGCAGCCAGCCTTCTCGTCTTGTGAAAGATAGAGGTGATGAAAGAGTCTGTTGTTGTAGTAGGCAGTGAGTCCGGCCATTTGCTGAAATGATGTCGGTGAAAACGTCAGGCGTGTCGTCGCGGTGAGCTTATGTTTAGTCAGACGCCGAGCAAGAAGTGATTTAGGAAAACAGGATTCGAGTGACTCAGAGCCATATAACCGTAACCTGGTATCGGTTGGCTCGATAGTGCTGGCGGGACCACGTGGGGTCGCGTAATGCGGCGATGTGAACGGTAGTTTTGGCTTCAGTTCAGGCCACGGGTGCAGTGGTAAATGCGGCGCGTCAACGTTCTCTTTCGGATGATTTCCGCCGCCGGCAACGTAGAGCCACCCGTCGTCACGCCACTCCATCTTCTGAATAGCCGTTTCTCGTCCGAGGTTACACCGTTTTGTGCCTGGCAGAGGACGTCCGCACAGGTGGGGCATGTACCACTGGCCGCTCTGTGTCTCCACCAGACTTGCGTGTCCTGCTTTTTGAAGCGTAAGAGCACTATGACCCTTGGAGGTTAAAACAGGATTGTGGGGATGGACTTCGTAGGGGCCATCGATATTTTCAGATCGGGCAAGGGTGACGGCATGATCATACTCAGTGCCACCTTCAGCGGTAAGCAGATAATAAAACGAATCTTTTTTATAAATATGGGGGCCTTCAGTTAGCCCAATGTCAGTTCCTTTAAAAATAAGTTTAGGCAGACCAATAAGTTCAAAGGTTTTCGGATCAAGTTCCTGTTTTACAATGCCGTAAAAGGGATGATGGTTTGGACGGTGGTCCCACACCATATTTAGCCAGTATTTTTTTCCATCGTCATCGTGAAAAAGTGATGGGTCGAAGCCTGATGAATTGATATAGACCGGTTCCGACCAAGGGCCATGTATGGAAGGTGACGTAATCAGAAAGTTCGGCGTGTCCTTAGTGGCGGCCTCATGTTGATGCACGACCGTATAACAGAGGTAGAAGAGCCCATCATGATAGCTCAGAGCGGGAGCCCAGATACCACCCGAACTCGGAACGCCTTGGAGATCGAGTAGTCGTTTTTCATCCAAGGCATGTGTTATGAGGTTCCAATGAACGAGATCACAAGAGTGATGAATCTGAACTCCTGGAAACCACTCAAAGGTTGAGGTCGCTATATAAAAGTCATCAGCAACGCGGCAGATGGAAGGATCAGGGTTAAACCCAGGTAGAATAGGGTTCCGAATGTGTGTCATGGTTCGTAGTCATACCTAGATCGAAAATACGACAACTTAAAAATTCGTTGCCCACGCAGACCCAGGCGTTGATTCTAGCAGCCAAGGCATAATGAACCTACACGCTCTTCGTAAAAAAGCACCCCGCTAGAGCCCTTGGCTACGGTGAAACCGTTTTCGTTTTCCAAAAACTAGAGAGATAGATACGGGCATCTTGTCCTGTCTGCGATGGCGTTCGGCAGTCCATTCGCTACATACCTGGACGGGAACGAATGTCCGGTATCTCTGGTCGACCAGTTCCAGCTTGTTTTATTGCGTCGAGCACCTGAGATTCCGTGACCAGATCTCGCAAAATAATTGGAGGAGACGTTTCATTCGGCTTCGCAGCTGTCGGGAAAAAAGCAAGCACCGGTATGGATTTGCTGTTGAGGCTTTCAAGCATCGCTTTAATCTCCGGTGATCCATCTGTCCAATCAGCCAGCATGGGAACTATATTGGCTTTTTTTAACGCTCTTTTTACGCGCGGTGTTTCAATAGCGAATGTCAAATTGTATTTGCAGGTTAGGCACCATTCAGCGGAAAAGTCCACCATGACCGGGGAGCCTTCACGGCGTAATTCAGTGAGGCGAGATTTTGAAAATGGCACCCATTCAAGCACCGAGTCAGTTGGGCTGAGGAAACTAAAGGCCACCGTTCCAAGTGTTGCTGCTATCCCACATCCTTGCAGCCATTGACCAAACCCCGCGACACCCGTTTGTTTTTGCGCGCGGCCAACCCACCAGCAACCTGTCCAAATGCTTATGAGCAGTGCAAATGTCGGCACGAAATAATTACTATCAAGAAATGTGAATAGAAATACGACGGTCCCAAGCATGACAAATCCGAGTACTTCTTTCAGTGTTTCCATCCATGCACCCGGCTTTGGAATAAACCGGACCAGGGACGGGAAAATACCTACTACGAAATAGGGTAGCGCCATGCCAGTGGCAATTGCTGCGAAAACAGCATAGGTCACACCAGTGGGTTGTGTAAGCGTAAAACCAAACACCGGGCCAAGAAATGGACCACTGCACGGCGTGGCTAGTATCGTGCTTAGGACTCCTTTGAGAAAAGAACCAGCGGGCCCCTCTTGGCTTTGGACTTTACCCGCAGTCGTTCCAATAAATCCCGGTATTGGTAGCTCCCACACTCCAAGGAACGACAGTGCGAAACTGAATACAATGGCCGCCATTGTGATGTTGAAACCTGCTGACGTGAACTGTTCGCCCCAGGCGAGGTTGTTCCCAGCAAGGCCAAGGTTGGCAGCCACGCTCGCTGTCGCCAAAACAAAGAATACTGAGTATAAACCCGCGCAATACCAAAGGTTGAGTTGAAAAATTTCTTTTCTTGCTCGACCGGATTGTTGCGCAAATGACATGAGCTTGAGCCCGAGGACGGGCAACACACACGGCATGAGGTTGAGAATGAGTCCCCCCAACACACCTGCAAGCAACGCAAGCGGGAGTGAGAGGCTTTGCCGGGAGTCTAATGGGACTGGATCGGAGACGGTCCCAACGGCAGTGCTTGGCTCTGCCGTTGAGGGGAGTGTGACGGTCGCAGGTTTCTGTGATGCTTCACCATAGCGGCTGTCCACGAATGAGAGTGCCGGTGTGTCCGTGTTGCTTTCAGAAAAAGTAACTCGGAGACGGCTTGCCCACGGTGGATCGCACGTGACGTCACTACACGTTTGGTAACCAATAATGACATCAAGCTGACGGTCCTCCTCAGATTCATCGGATGACTTTTCTTCTGGTTGCTCAACGTGTATGGTGAATGCAATCGGTCCTTCTACAGCACCAGTCGCGCGTAATTCTGGTTCGCTGACGAGGTGCGATTCATCAGCGAAAATGCCACAGACCTCAATTTTGCCATTCGGCAC
This sequence comes from uncultured Pirellulales bacterium, assembly GCA_965662325.1. Taxonomy (GTDB): domain Bacteria; phylum Planctomycetota; class Planctomycetia; order Pirellulales; family UBA1268; genus UBA1268. The sequence goes on from CBFIHW010000117.1 coordinate 8,599, forward strand.
AAGTGACACGATGGAAGGCTTTCCCTGGCCGACCTCGGTTGTCGCATCGCTCTTAGGCGCATAAAGATGCCAGCCTGTCTCTGGAATAAGTTCAATACGGATTGGCCAGACTAGACAGCCTTTCTGGTCGTCTGTAAGGGCTCCCACAGAACCTTTGATAGCAAGATGACCTCGCTCTGGAAGGTGGCGGATACCCGGTGGT
>CBFIHW010000117.1:8810-9104 GCA_965662325.1 uncultured Pirellulales bacterium
GCCGCTGTGAAGGCAATTGTCTGCGGTGGAGTGCACGCATTTTCCTTGCATAGCTGGAGGCTCACATTTCCTGTGACCACTGTTCCTTCTACCTGACCGTTTTTTTCAAGCGGTGCTGTCCAGATAACCTTGCCACTGTGTTCTTCGACTACCAAGCCCTCCCATCCGGGCACCCCTTCGATGGTTTTCTTTATGGGAGGTGGAGTCGCAGTAAAAGCAGAGGATGGTAGAAAACCCGATGTCGGGTCGACAGCTATTTTCGTTGGTCTTGGTCCACCCGGTTTTTGGTTAAGA
>CBFIHW010000118.1:0-9092 GCA_965662325.1 uncultured Pirellulales bacterium
CGGCATTCATAATCAACCCAGAAGGGATTGTTCAATACACTGAAATATTGGGACAGTTTTCTGCCGAACTAGACTATCTCACAATCGAACAGCAGTTAATGGAACAATGTGTTGCAGTCAATCGAAGTGACGATGAATTAGATCCAGATTCAGGAAGCGACGCTGTCATCCCCGAAACGGCTGAGAACTGATCATGCGACAAATAGGTGCAAACATTTCGATGGTAGTTTTGCGTCTAGATGTACGTGGATGTTTAATAGAAAATTGAACGATGGGTTGAGTGATCTTAGTTCAAGCCTGCGGCTTTTATTCAGATGAGGGCCATGGAGAGAATGCAGTTGGAGATAATCAATAGCCTGCAACCCAGCTGAAATTCTACGTGAATACACGTGAGTGTGACGTAATGTGAGTTGGCTATTGGGCTGGTATAGGTATTACTAAAGGCATGCCGCCATCGGAGATGGTGCTCGTGGCGCCGGCAATCAATCTCTGTTGATCTGTAAACTCAAGCCGAACGTTGTCAGATATCCGACCATTTGTTGCTTGAATGAGAAAGGTGTGCCGTATTCTGCAGATATCCGGCTCGACCATGTGGCTTGCTGATAGAGACGCGCCAGATACTACAGCTTTCAGGAGCGGCAAGTGTGACGATTGTTCAGCAGGATGTTCTTCAACAACACTCACTTCAATAATGTTTTTTGATTGTGGCTTTTTACGAGTAACTAATATCTTGGAACCCGGTAAACCAGGGAAGGAAAATTCCTTCTCTACTTCTTCTGATAAGTCATTGACGAGTATTAGAAGGTCAGGATTCACCTGATCAAACCGAAACCACGCCTTGACGAGTGCTTTAGTTGCGAGGGGTGGCCACTGCGGTGCGATAAGATCAAACACCGGTACAGATCGGTTTTTTTGAAGTGTCATATCGTAGAAGGTATACGGTATGCCGATCGGCTTATCTTGTTTCAGTGGTTGGACTTCGACCCAGATGCTCGTTGGGCGTTGCGAATAGCTGTTTGCTTCATCGTTCTGTATCGATATTGGGATTCGCACGTCGTTCATGGTACGAGACGCCAAGTGGACACCAAAGAAACTTTTTCTTCGAGAATCAATTGGATCAACAAGACCACTTTTACTATCACGAAGTCCTTGTTCAGTTCCGCCATCATATCGCCGAAACTCAATGGATCGCCCGCCATTTGTGACATAAAGATCTAACGATGTATTGTTTTCAGCAGCGAAGCGTCGAGAGGGAGGACGAGGCCCTGTTTCTAAGAATGCATCGTAATTGACAATACTTCGAGGTATCGAGCGAGGTAGTGTGCAAGTTTCCTCAAGGTGGAGAGTTTTGTTTACAGCATTCGGGCCCGAAACTCTCCACTGTAAAAGTCGAAATGAATCACGAAGAGATTTTAAGAGTGCTGCTGGGTCAGTCGCTTCGTAGAACTTTCCACCCGAATTATGAGCTACATCTCGTACTTCAGCCATGCGCATTGCTCGCTCCATTCCATTCGACTCTAAAGCGAACCCGATGATATCAATTCGAAGCGGTATCGAACGGCGTAAATTCTTCTGCGCTAATTGTCTTGTGACTCCAGATGCTGTTGTAAACTGGCCTCCCGATTGATCATTCGCACCGTCTGTTACAACAAGAACATGTCCTGGTATGGCACTGTGTGAACCGTCAAAATCTGTACCGATGGCCTCCGAAATTGCACGATACAACGGTGTTTCACCGCCAGGGGAGATTGGTGACAAAATACTGTCTATTTCAAGTGCGACGCCTTGCGTGAGCGGTTGCATAGGTAACACTTGCTCAACATCATCTCCTGGAACCAGATTAAATGGTTGATCATTTTTCTTGGCAGTATCTTTTGCTTTTTGGCCAAGATCTGTGAGTGAGGAAGAGTAGTTTCCCTTTTCATCACGACTCCATTGTGTTCGGTGTCCATAGAGCCACAGTGAAACATCCCAGTCACCAGCTGAGACTAGATTATCGAGGACTTGTTGGACAGCCGCGCGACCAGCATCCAGTCGAGTTCGCCCGTCCATCATTCTGCGTCCCATACTTCCTGAACAATCAAAAATAATTGCAACGGCTTGAGTCTGAGAAGCATCACCGTGGACGGTGATTTTACTCGGGTCACTAGACTGTGTATGCCACTGTGTCATTCGTGAGGCTGTTGCTGATACGACAGGAACCCCTTGGACCATTTTGTGGCCTCGATACCAGACTACAAAGTCAAGAGCAGGAACTTCATTTTCTTCAAGGCGGCGACTAATTGCAGCATCAATTTTCCAAGATTCAGGTTTTGTGTTGTCATATAAGCAAACCGGCAGTTGTGTGATAGGCTTCGAAGAAGAGTCTTTAATTAATGTCGGTAACGGCTCCGACTCCGCACCGGGTGCCAACCAAACTGTTGCCACTCCTCCGGGGATCCCCGGTGATGAGGGCTCAAGTTTTATTGAAAGAGAGGCAGGGAGGTCAGAAGACAATGGCGCAAGCGTAATACGTCGTGGAGAGAGTTCGATTCTGGAAAATTCTTCAATTGAAACTTCTGCGTCACTAAGACGTCCCTCGAATTCCTGTTCAAGAAGATCGTCACGTTTTGCACCGTATTTATCTGTTGCAATTGCAGCTATTCTGAGTAGACGCCGTGACTTAACGAGGCAAAATGGTTCGCTGCCCGGGTCAATGGCATTCCAGAAATCATCGAGTGTCAGTTCCGATAAACGTAACAATCGTCGATAAGTAAGATTGGCAAAATACGTGATTTCAGGGTCAGGCTCTTTCCCAATTATAAACTTCAGCTGGTCGCATACGAGAAGTGCATGGCGATGATTGTCCACAGAGGCACCCTCTAGGATCGCCAGAAGAGTTCTGGAGTTGTCAGAATTTTGCTGTGCAGCTCGGCTAACCTGGGTTTTAATTTTGGAAAAATCTTCATCAAAATTGCGAGATACCTCCCTTAATACTGAGGATTGAAGTCCTACGTAGGCGGCAAATTCTTCTGTTGAAGATGGAAGCCTGTTTTGCTGTGGAACATCATCAAGAAATTGCGCGGTGACAGGGAATGAAAAAGAACCATCTACGCGTACACTTCCTTGTTTAAAATCAAATTCTGTGCTCTGAGATTCTGTGCTCTGTTTGATTGGTTTTGTTACGCGAGCAAAATTCTTTGCATATTCCTCAATAAGTTGTTGTTCAAGTTGATTGGATCTCATGAGCAATTGAATTCTGGTGCCAGCGGGAATGAGCGGGGTAAGCAAGGCCCGGCGTATTGCGCCGAGAGTTTGAGGGCTGTCCGGCGCGGCTGCAGCGAGATTCCTGCAGTGATCGAGGTAGCTGTTGAGAAGCTTTTTAAAGTTTTTATCAGCAGCCTGCTGATACTTTTCAATAAAAGTAAATTGCTTCTGAGAATCCCGTTCGGCAGGGCTCGCCAGCATTGCGAGGCTTCGAAAGCTGCGGTAATACCGTCGGCATGAAGTAAGTAACTCTTCTATAAAAATTGGCTGAAGTGTTGAGAATTTTTGCTTGTCTGCTTGTATTTGTGCTTCCCGTGTCCACCAATCAAGAAGATAAGGCAATTCTGAGTTGAGTTGATCAAGTGTTTTGAGGACCTGCCACCGCTGAGTAAGTTCACTTTTCAGTACTTTGAAATCATTATGTACCTGTGTAGCGAGATCAACCGCGTCCCGCATGGAATCTGAGTCACCCACAAAGGTGAGGTCGATTGCTCTTCTGAGCATGTCCATGGCCTGTTTAAAATTTCGTTGATCTGCCGGTGAAGAGTGGAGCCGTCTAGATCGGCCAATTGCGATGTTCCGTGAATCTGCGACACACTGAATAAGTTTTGGAAAGAGTGAAGGGGAACGGCTCCAAGCGTCATTCTGACACCATTCTAAGAGCATTCTGATGAAATGGAGTTGCGCAGAACTAAAAGAATCATTATCTGGAGAAGGCCCGACGTAATCGAGCCAACGCCGAAGGTAAGGGCGACTAATATCTTTCCCCGAATCCATTCGCAATAAAAGAAGTTGCCATGCCTGTTTTAAGCGATCCTGCCACACATTAATATCACCTGTCGTGGTTGCGACAGATTGTTTTGAATCTTCAAGTAGCTTGTCAATTGCCTCTAGCTCTGCCCGCTGATCGCTTTCTGGACTCTCAGTAATTTGGGCCAATTCTTGGTCAAGCAGTACATACTCTAAAGAAGTGATGGGGCGTTGAAGCCTGCTTTCAAGTTGCTCAGCAAACGCATCGTTCACGCCTTGTATTTTCGATGTGGCAATGCCGTAGTGTCGTAGCCGCTCCGAACGAAGTAAAAGATTTTGATATGTGCCCCATAAGACAGGTCTTGTATTTTTTCGTAATTTACGGATTTCATCAACAGCTTTCCACCGTTGTGTCAACCAACTGATGTCAGGCATTGATAGAGATTTGATATTGAGTGTACCTCTTGGTCCTTTAGACCAACTCAACATCACGCTGTCTGACTTGATGGAAGTTTTGAGACCTGGAGAAGATGTACCAAGCAGTTTCGGTGTTTGACGTGACCCAAAGACTGTAGTTGCAAAGTGATCAACTTTATTTTGAAGGTATTGGCTGAGTTCAAGTAGAGAAACTTGTCCGTCACTATTTCCATATGGTTTTGCATCGGCAATTCCTTGAAGGCCTCTAGCGAAGTGCGTTGTGAACGAAGAACCACCAAGGTATTCGCTTGTCAATATTCTTTGACCTGCTGAATAAGGCAACATGACCCATAGTCGATCATGATTTCCTTGATCAACTATTGTCTCTACAGCTGCAGGAAATCCTGTTCCAGCGAGACCTGATGGCCATGACTGTTCATCTTTCCCACAGTCTAAGACAGTCACTACATTGATATTTGGTTGAACAGCAGCACGAATGCCAGCTAGAAGTCGTTCTACTGAAATGAAGTCGGCATCCGAAAGCGCCAGTGGTTGAGCACTTTTAAGTGGAGGCACGAGAAAAGGTTTACCGGTTTTATCAATGGCTGCAATGGCGGTTATGTAGACCAATACGGTGTTGCGATCCGGCCCACCAGGACGAGCTTCTTTGAGTGTTCGTGTGATGTAAGGCATGAAATCTGTGCCGGTCGTGAGTTCTCCAAATGCAGGGCTGATGTCACTAACAGTTGCAGCCATCGGCGCAAAAAATTCATTTCCTGGAGATGTGAGGTCAAGAAGAAGTTTTTTGTCTTCTTCTACCAAAGGCAGTGGGCCAAAGGGGGCTTGATAGTTCGTTGCAAATGCGGTGACTATTGGAATAGGCCTGTGAAGTGTCAACAAAAGTTGCACAAGAAAGACAAGCACTCCGATCGTTGCAGAGGTAATGAATAAACGAGAAGTCCAGAGCAGAACCCGCTCAAGGATCGTTCGCTGGAAGTCAGAACTCCTCCATGATTTTGAAGGGCTCGAGTCGTTGTTGAGGAGGCTTTGTTCAGGTATATAATCTGCGCCGTCAGACATTTTTGCCTGGCTTTTCGTTCGCCACGATTGCGGTTTCGAAGAGCTTTTTTTACCTGGAACCATAACAGTTTCTGCGATGAAATTGAGTTGAATGAAGTGTCATGTGATGTTGGCTTTTTATTATTTGAACGACATGAAGATTTCTGTTTCTTATCTGTTCTGTAAGGCGTTGGGACGATTTTTTACAATGAAAAAATCATGGACAAACTGTATCAAAACCGCGAGTGTTATCAGTGTTGCGGGAATACGTAGCCATGTGACTCGTCGAGGTGCTTGTAATGCAGCGGTATTCTGCTCGGTGTGCTTTTCGCTAGATTCAGACGATGGGTTTCTATGAGCAACGACTTTATTGTTTTGTCCTGGTACGACCATGGTTTTTGTTGATGGAATTCGAGGTGCGGCGATGGTGTGGTTAGATTTTGTAGCCGTAGCATTTGGAAGAGCAGGTCTCGTTAGTTTTGGTTGACTTTGAACAATTTTTGCTGCAGGTTTGGTGAGCGAGCGAGACGAAGGTAACCCAATGCCAGCCCATCTCGGATTGTTTTCTAGAAATGATCGTTGATGTTCGGTGCTTCTTGGTGGTAGCTGAATGTTGTGAATTGAGTTCTGTGCGCCAGCAGATGCATGTTGTTGCAGGGTCGAGTCATTGATATGAGTCTGGTTAGAAGATTTGTTCGTCCTGTTTACCGGACTTTCGGTAGATGCCTGTCTAGTATCTATCCATGGGCGGTGGATTATCTCAGCGTAGCGATCTTCTTGTTCAGTATTGTTGGAGGGGGTAGATCGTTTTGATCGGCGTAATAGAACACTTTTTATTGCCTGTCGGACTGGTTTTTCCGACACGGCTTGTGGCGATGGTGGTGGTAGTTGTTCTACAGGGAATTGAAGAGATTCTGGGGTGGCCGCGGGAGTAGGCTGTTGATCAGAGTTGAAATCATCCGGAGGAATAGTAAAAAGTGGTCGGTCAATAAAACATGGTTCATTATCGTCGCTAAATGGTAATTCGCGATCAGTTACGATGGGCAATTCTCGTACGACTTGTGAATTAAATCCACTAGCAAACTGTTGGCAGTCGCAAGCTTGGCAAGCCTGGAGTGCTAATTCTGCAACCGTCCGGACCCGTTCACTTGTTTCAAGGAAACATCCGTTTTCGTCACGTCCATGGGCTAGCTGTTCGAGTTTCTTTCTCATGTCTGGGCTGCAACACGGTCCGTGTCCATTTCCACAGGGACATTCTTCTTTTGAAGGATCTTTGCAAACTGGTTTGCCTGTGATATGGGACATGACTTTCTCTTGACACTCTTTCATTTTCTTGACACAGACACGCTCTTTTGGTGGTGCTTTTCCAAAAATACGATCAATGAAGTCACAGAACTTCTTCTCGATAGTTTTTTTAAGATCATGACAAACTTGAATACATCCAAGTGCTTTTCGTGTTGACTTTTTTTGTTCTCTCGACTGACACCCACTAGCAGTTTTGAGTGCAGCTAGTACCGCAGCGTATCGTACGGGTTCATCAGGATCGCCCATTGCAGCAACGATTGCTGGGCCGACTTCTGGATGTTCAGGAGAGCAGCCCATATTGGCTAGGTACTCCAATGCCTTTTTCTTTTTGCAGATTTTATGTTTGGCAGCTTTTGCTTTAGCGGCTGCTTTAATTGCAGGGTTTTGAGAGTATTGGTCAGCACCGATGCCAAGAGAGCTCCAGATAGTGGTCGGTGCTTCTTGCGCGTGCGATGTTAGTGTTGTCGTGTTAATTAAAATCATGACAACGAAAAGTCTGCGAAGGCACTGGTGTACGACACAGCACGTCAATAACGGCATCCATGATTTTTCCGTGTTCATTCTGTGCATTACTGTGAAATACAGGCTCGTTTATCCGTGTCGAGCGCATCCATGCTGCTCTTCTCGAAGGTTGGGAGACAACGAACTCCCACCTCTCATTTGTTATCGGTACTTGAAGTCTGCCAAATGATGCAGGCAGAAGGGCCAACGGTCACCTTACTATGGAAGACTGTGACGATGAGGTAAGGCTGGGTGGCAACGCGGCAGTCTGTCGATCGTATCGTCTCAGATGAAATATTTATTGCATCTTAAGAGCAATCGTTGCTGGTGGGGCAGGGGATGCAGGCAGTGTAATTTTCATTAAATCTGACCGTCTTGTTGTGTTTCGAATAGCACCCTGCGCAGAGACGGAGTATTCGCCTGGCTCTAAATTAGTAAACTGGAATTCACCTTTCTTTCCAGTCTTTACGGTTCGTTCTCCTGCAGGCCCTGTAAGGCTGACAGAGACATCTGGTTCACCCTTCCCGTCAAGGGTGACACGACCAATAATATCGTTATTCGGACTGGCTGGTTTTGCGGCTATGTCAAGCCAGACACGATTTGGTGGGCTGCTCAATCCAACTTTATCAACAGCGCGTATAAGTAGTGGAAGTCGAACACCTGGTGATAATTTTTCCGTTTTAAGATTAATTTCATATCGAACGTCACCAAGCCAAACAGCGGGCTCCCATTTTTCTGGTTTCCCAAGCCCTTTTATATCTACGGCCCATTCAACTTTTGCAAGTCCAGAAACCCCTGGTCGAACACGATCTGGTGCGATAAAAAATCCATCTGATACATCATCAGCTACTCGTATTGGAACCTTAAGTTCTCTACCTACGATTACTGACGCTGATGGTGGTGAATCAATCTGGGGGGCTGTTCCGTCAAAGACAATTGTCCTGCTGTCAGTTGCACTTGTCTGTCTACCGGCGAATGAAACTCGTGCGATAGCAGTGACATCAACATTGGAAAATCCCTTACCACTCGCCTCTACTTTCCAGTCAGAGACTTCAGTGGTGACTGAAAATTGTTTCGGTTTTTTAGGCATCGTGAAAGTTATTTGTCGGTCATTTCTTCCGGACCATGCAATCTGTTCACCAGCTCGGCTAGCAGACCCAACACTGATTGGACGAAAGACAATATCAATGGAACCACTGTCACCACGTGCGGTTTGAAAGGTGTCAGCAGGAGCATCGACTTCGAGGGAGAAGGGAATGACGGTAGTTGGTGAACGGACAAGTGTGCGTAGTGTTTCTGGTTGTTTTATACGAATGCTTCTCCAGTCATACTGGGGGTATTGAGCAACCTTGTCAGTTGTAGGTGAACATTCTAAGGAATAAATGAGAGCGCGAGGATAATCATTGATATCAAGAGCAAAGTAAGCCTGTCCACGATCTGGACCAGACCATGTTGCTATAGCAAAATCTGATAACGTCGACTTTTGAATGCGTATGTCGGGTTTTCTAGAGACAACAGAAGGCATAGTTTTAATTTGAGATTGATTGCGGCTCGGTGCAAGTAGTGGTTTGAGCGATGCGACAAGGCCTGCCGGTGGAAAGGCTTCAACTGCAGGAGAAAGTGGACGCAAAAGGACCCGTATTTCACGACGGCTGGCGTCATAGACGGCATTTGAATCAACGAAATGTCTAGGGTGAATTGGCGTTAGATGTATTCGAAAAACTATTTTGTTCGTTGTTCCAATCTGCGTGTAATCTTCTACAACGACCGCAAGTTCACTTCCCACTTGAATGTCTTTTTTTTGTTTTTCCGGA
>CBFIHW010000119.1:0-9073 GCA_965662325.1 uncultured Pirellulales bacterium
AGGGCCTGTTATTCCACCGGATATTAAGCCAAACATGTTATACGCACCAGTGTTCAGGGTCGCACCTTCCAAATCCGCACCGGTCAGGGTCGCACCGGTCAGATACGCACCGGTCAGGTTCGCACCAGTCAGGTCCGCGCCCGTCAGGTCGGCGTTAGACAGGTCGGCGTTAGTCAGGTCGGCGTTAGTCAGGTCTGCGTTCCTTAGTACAACATTTTCTAAATTCGTCATGTTGCCGGACTCATCACCTGGCTTGAGATTCGGCCCGTCATAATTCAAGACGTTACCGGACGTATCCCTAATAGGATCAATAACAATGCCATCAACCCAAACGTATGAACCCGTCGACACCGTCACCGTTGTTGCTTCACCAGTACCCTCCGAACTATTTGCGTGAACGGTTACAGAATAGGAGGCTGGGCTTGCTGCCTTGGCAAAAGTGTGGCTCGTTTGGGTTGATGGCACAACAGTTACCAGATCCAGTTGTTGATCTAATGCGTAATTCGTAACTGCTGCACCAGTTGTTGGTGCATCCCATGTCACCTGTACTTCATCACCAACAATATCTATCTCTAGATTCTGCACGGCACCAGGAACATTCACGCCTTCTGGTTCGGTTGTCTCTGAACCATCATCCCAGCCAATGATTTCAAATGCTTTTTGTGTCACCCCGTCTGTGGACTTTGGTATCCAACGAATCTGATCATCTTTTTGAATAATTCGATTCTGCAGGAGCTGTAAAAGTTGTCTTGGATTACTGGAAGTTGGCGGAGTCGATACGTCACGCCATTGATTGGCTGCTGCGTCCCATTTCTCAACAGTTGAGCCGGCAGCAACGCTTGTAATGACAAAGCTCTTGGTGTCCTGACCAATCAATTCCGACTTCCCAAATACAATTGGTGTGGGGCCAACAAGTGAGTCATCAATGTAGACTTCACGCACAGCTTCAAGTTGTGGCCTGATCCCAGATGCATCTAGGGCGATGCGTTGTTCCAAAGACTCCAGTGAAAGTGTCTTTGTACGCTTACTCAGACTACGACGGTTGGTGTTGGTAGACCGGTTGAACAGAGTCTTGAGAAAGTGCATTTTTATCTTTTTGTGTAAGTCATATGGTGATGTCTTTAAAGATACCTTTGTTTTGCAGGGTATGCCACAAATTGTTCAGGGGACATATTCGCCTTGAAAGCAGTGGTTAAGCGAACGCCTGCCATGGGCTGATAAGAACCCAATAGCACCGTGGGATTGGCGTAAAGGTAAACGATAGTTATTTTTCTCTTACAACAAACTATCCTTGATAAAATACTTACTCACCAAAAGACGTTTCCAGAAATGTCATAGCCACCAGCGATTTTCATGCCGGAGGGGGGTAGTTTTATCTTGGTAGTAAAACCCCACACCCTTTATATAGAGAGAGAATATTGAGAGTGATATTTGTTGAGTGACAACCTGAACGCCTGTTAGAACTCAATTTCATTCGTAACTGTTGCGGTGATCGGGACTCTTTTTGGATCGGGACTCTTTTTGGGACTCCTCATCGGGAATCACTACGCATCATCGACTATTAATAAAGGTCACAACGTATAGTCAGAAAACGAAAAAAGCCTCAAAACATCGTGTGTTCCGAGACTTCTTGAGAGAGGCTAGTGGGCGATATAGGATTCGAACCTATGACCCCCAGCTTGTCGAGCTGGTGCTCTAACCAACTGAGCTAATCGCCCGGGTCAATACTTTTTATTCTGACCCCCAGTTCCTTTCAGTCAACCCGCTAAAGAGATGAATCTCAAAAATGGTGTGGTACAATCTCGGTTTGTAGGGTCGTGATGTCCACGGTCGTGCCAAAATTGTCAGATTGGACTATGCCTCGGTGAACCATTTTCTTGCCGCCTTGCAACGCTTTGAACTGCGGTCAACAGGAAAGTGGTTTCTTCTCTCAGCTATCATTGGCCTCGCTGCAGGCCTAGGTGCAATAGGCTTCCATGCTTTCGGACAAGCAGTCCAGTTCACCGCGCTTCAGCAAATAGCAGGTTTCCACCCGCGTGAAGCAGCGGCCGAAGGCGCCCTCTTTGAAGAAATGCCTGGCGATGGAAATCAACAGGCTGAAACGAAACACGAGCCAGCAGACCATAGTGGGTTTCAGCCATGGCTGCTCGTTCTTGTTATGGCCGGTGGAGGACTTGCCTCTGGATTACTTGTCTACACCTTTGCCCCCGAAGCTGAAGGGCACGGAACAGATGCGGCAATCGATGCCTTCCATAATAAACGTGGTGAAATTCGCGGTCGCATTCCTATTATTAAGACGATTGCGTCTGCAATTACACTCGGCACTGGTGGCTCTGCCGGCCGCGAAGGACCAATAGCACAAATTGGTGCAGGTTTTGGCTCATACCTCGGGGGCTTACTGAAACTCCCCGCACGTGATCGCCGCATTATGCTCGCTGCCGGCATGGGCGCAGGTGTTGGGGCAATCTTTCGAGCACCACTTGCTGGGGCTGTGTTCGCTGGTGAAATTCTCTATCGCGATGCCGATATCGAAAGTGATGCCATCGTACCAGCAGCAATTTCATCAGCAGTCGCCTATTCTGTTTTCTGCCTCTGGCTACCACCTTCACTTCGATTTGTGCCACTGTTTGGTGCAAACATTCGATATGCAATTGATTCTCCATTGGAACTGTTGCCATACGGTGCCATGGCAATTGTTCTGGCACTTGCCGGTGTGCTTTATATTCAAACGTTTTATGGCATCCATCATCTCTTTAAAAAGCTTTCCATTCCGCCCCACGTGAAACCACTGATTGGTGCCGCACTCGCAGGACTCGTTGGTGTGGGACTCTGGTTTGCCTTCGAGCAAAATCATGATGCACTCGCTGTTCTTGGCAGCGGGTACGGTCTCCTGCAAAAATTGTTTACCGTTGGTGAAACAGTTGGGCCTATGCTCTTGATTACCGTTGCACTTGTTAAAATTCTGACAACATCACTGACTATTTCATCTGGTGGATCAGGTGGTGTTTTTGGCCCATCCATGGTCATTGGAGGTTGCCTCGGTGGAGCCGTAGGTATTGTCTTTCATTCGCTGTGGCCTGACCTCGTCAAGCAACCGCAAGCGTTTGCCATTGTTGGTATGGCAGGTTTCTTTTCCGGGTGCGCACGCGCGCCACTCTCGACAGTTTTAATGGTTAGCGAAATGACCGGTGGGTACAGTCTGCTGCTGCCAACGCTGTGGGTTTCCACGATTACCTTCCTGCTGGGTCGCCGTTGGACGCTCTACATAAAGCAAGTGCCAACACGACTGGATTCACCAGCTCATCGTGGTGATTTCTTCGTTGATGTACTTGAGGGCATCAAAGTAGACAATGTCTTCAAGCGGGCTCCAGCTCTGAAGTTGATACACGAGGGCACAACACTCGATGATATTGTTCATGCATTAGCAGAATCGGTTCAACGATATTTTCCGGTCGTCGATGCGCAAGGGAAACTCGTCGGCATTTTCTCAGAAGAAGATGTGAGAGGCTATCTTTACGACGACACAATCTGGCAGATTGCCAACGCCCGAGATGTCATGAACGGAAATGTCGTGACGGTGACACCGAATGACGATCTCAACACAGCGCTTGGCAAATTTACGGCGACAAATGTTGATGAACTTCCTGTGGTATCGGCTGACGACCGGCAGCACCTCATTGGTATTATTACCCGAAAAGATGTGATTACAGCTTATAATCTGAGGCGTCTCGAGCACGAAAAAATGCGACGAGCGGCTGAGGTGTATCAGGAACCAACAGGACAGGCATAAGCCCGTCTTGTCCAAAGGACCGAAGGCACGTTACTGTGCCATAGTTGCATAGTGTTTTTACTTTCTTCTTGTATTTGAAAGACAAGGACGTTTCGATTCATGCCGACCATTCAACTCATTGATCCCAAAAACTCTTCTGCCACGCCTGAAACTCAGACCTTTCCAGCGGGCTCTCGTCTTGCAGATGTTGTCGCAACGTTTGTCACAGAAAAGACAAAGAAGAAAAAAACGCCGATTGCTGCAGTCCTTGGTGGCAAAGTTGTTGGACTCGATAGTCCTCTTCCAGAAGAAGAAACAACAGTTGAATTTCTATTGCCGGGTGACCCGCGTGCCCTTCCAGTCATGCGGCACTCGGCTGCCCATATTATGGCACGAGCCGTGATGCGGCTTTTTAAAGGTGTCGAACTTGCGTTTGGTCCAACAGTAGGTGAAGGGTTCTACTACGACATGCGGGCCGAAGAGCCTATTACAGAGGAAGATCTTCCAAAAATTGAAAAAGAAATGCGGAAGATTATTGCAGAAGATGAAGCCTTTGAACGAGTTGAAGTTGATCGTGAAAAGGCAATTGAAATTGTTCGTGACCTCGATCAGCCACTCAAGGTGGAGCATATTGAAACTGGTTTAGCGGAACACGCATCGCTTTCATTTTATCGGCAAGGTGAGTTTGTTGATCTCTGTCGCGGTCCTCATGTCCCGAGCCCAGGGTGTATTGGTGGCTTTAAATTGACAAGCCTTGCCGGTGCCTATTGGAAGGGTGATGCAAACAATGCACAGCTTCAGCGACTCTATGGGACAGCCTGGTTCACGCAGCAAGACCTTGACCGCCACCTCGAGGCACTAGAGGAAGCACGCAAGCGAGATCACCGTGTGCTCGGAAAACAGTTGGACCTCTTTACGATTAGTCCTCTGGTCGGTTCCGGGCTTGTCCTCTGGATGCCTAAAGGTGCTACGTTGCGAACTGTACTTGAGGGATTCGTTCGTGAAGAACTCACTGCTCGTGGGTATGAGCCGGTCTACACGCCACATATCGGGAAAGTGGATCTCTATAAGATTTCAGGACACTATCCCTACTACGCTGATAGCCAGTTCAAGCCAATCGAGATGCATGAAGATGAGAAGTATCTGCTCAAGCCAATGAACTGTCCGCATCATACGATGATTTATAAAGCTCGCCCTCGAAGCTATCGTGAATTGCCATTACGACTCGCTGAGTTTGGGACAGTCTATCGGTACGAGCAGTCTGGTGAACTTGGTGGATTGACACGGGTTCGTGGCTTTACCCAAGACGATGCCCACATTTTCTGTACACCAGGCCAAGTCGAACAGGAGGTGGCTGGCTGTATCGACTTCACACTAAAGGTGCTCGAAAGCCTTGCCTTTGATTCGTATCGCGTTCGCCTTGGATTCCGAGATAAATCAAGTGACAAGTATGTTGGTGACCCAGAGCGGTGGGATGAAGCAGAAGCAGCTATCGAAAAAGTTGCTCGCGAAATGAATCTTCCAGGTTGTGAGCCAGAGCCGGGTGAGGCAGCGTTTTATGGTCCCAAGATCGACTTTGTTATTAATGATTCGCTCGGTCGTGAGTGGCAGCTTGGCACGGTGCAGCTGGACTACAACCTGCCGAGTGCTGAACGGTTTGATCTTGAGTACATCGGTTCGGACAGTGGTCGACATAAACCCGTCATGATCCATCGTGCACCTCTGGGTAGTATGGAACGATTTATTGGCGTGCTGATCGAACACTTTGCCGGTGCGTTTCCACTGTGGCTTGCGCCTGAGCAGGTTCGGGTTCTGCCAGTGAGTGAAAAGAGCGAAGCATACGCCAAAAAAGTTGAAGCGGCTTTTCGAGCAGCTGGCTTGCGTGTGGGCGTTGATCTTGATGCTGAAAAACTTGGTGCCAAAATCCGAAAGGCACAGCTCGAACTGATTCCTGCGATGGTGGTGTGCGGCCCTCGAGATGAGGCTGCCGGCACAGTGAGCTTGCGAGACCGGCTCGATGGTGACCTCGGTGCCATGAGCCTTGAAGCAGCAGTTGAGCGCCTGCGTGATGAGAACGAACAGCGAGTTGTTCGCCATAAGCCAAAACCACTCGGCCTCGGCGGTTCAAAGCCTTCAGTGGCTGCCAACGACTATTAATACAGAGTATGAAGGAACTCATGTCACGGTTTGTTCTTCTTGAGCACACTGGTCATCCGGATGATCCAACAGGGAAGCATTTTGATCTTCTGTTGGAGCAGGCAGATGCCTGCGAGACATGGCGGCTCGCGGACATTCCTCGAGTCGAGGGGCCGGTAGTCGCGGCCACCCAATTGCCTGCGCATCGGCTTGCTTGGCTTGATCGATTGGAAGGAGAGGTCTCTGGTGGCCGAGGGTTTGCACGACGAGTAGATAGTGGTTCGTATGTCTATCTGAATAGGACATCCGCGAATGAGCAACGAGTTGTCAAACTAACGGGAGAAAATCTTTCCGGGGTTTTGACAATAACCAAGACAGAGGCATTTCTTTCTCAGGAATCTACAAACTGATTTGCTGACAAAGTAAAGATATAATTGACTTTGCAGCGTTCCTGACAATCGCACGACTGCATTTTGGTATCTACCAAGTGTCTGTCAGAAATTTTAAGGTGCC
This sequence comes from uncultured Pirellulales bacterium, assembly GCA_965662325.1. Taxonomy (GTDB): domain Bacteria; phylum Planctomycetota; class Planctomycetia; order Pirellulales; family UBA1268; genus UBA1268. The sequence goes on from CBFIHW010000119.1 coordinate 6,419, forward strand.
GTTTAACGGGCTTGTCTTTCGGAATTCAGTTCCTTTCATTTTCAGTTTATAAAAACGCAGTTGATCTGTTCTCTACCCAGACCCATATCAATTAAAACGAAGGGCAAGGCAGGCATAGCGACGCATGTCGCAGGTAAATCTGCCATGAATAATAGGATCCTGCTTCGTCTCCTATTGGGGTTTCCGAAGCATCGTGAAAGGCATTGCGGAATCACTGCGCGTGCTCAACTTGGAACTGAGCAATTGGAGCCACGCGCCTTGCTTTCAGCAACACCAACCGGTGATCTGCCTGTGACTGATTCCAGCCCCAGTTCTGTTATGCCTGTAGCTATGCCAATGCAGGAAGCCGGTTACAGTGCGCCGACTCTCTCGCAGGAAAACGTCGCACCCATTCTCTGGGGTGAAGGATTGTCTGATCCGGGACAGCCCTCTGCCTGGGATCAGACAGGTATGCCACTTGGTGAATTCCATTCATTGCTGAATTTTTCCAAACGGGACACCATTGACCCACTTCTTGCGCCGGGTAATCCAAACTTTTGGCATGCCCATGATTTTTTCGTGAATCCGTCCGTGAGTGAAAACTCAACACTGGCAAGTCTGATGCAAGCGGGTGAGTCTGCTGCTGCACCAACAAATAACCTTTCGGTTTATTGGGTGCCAAGTCTGATGAACACAACGACTGGTGATTTTGTGACACCACTTGATAGTTCAATTGCTTACTACGCAGTCCAAAAGCCGCTGGAACCAAGCAAGATTGTCGATATGCCTGCAGGGCTTTCGATCATCGCAGGATCAGCTATGCCAAGTGAACGCCAGTCTACGGCGGTCATGTTCTGGAACTACATTGGTACATCAACGCAGTATGACCATATACCGCAAGGCGACGAGTGGCAGGATTTACCACTACAGGCTGTCATCATGTTTCCTCAGTTCTGGGATGGAAAAAGTCTTGAGGGAACGAATTTCAAAGACCATATGGCTTATGACCGAGGCGGTGACGGTGGTCCAAGTAGTCACCCATACCTTCTGCCAGAACTGCAACTCCAGATTCATTACGGTCATGTACCAGAGGATGCGTCTTTAGTTCTTACGTCGGACTCCATGACAGCAGACCGACCCGACTATGCACCAGGGTGGAGTATGCATGCCGATTTTATTCATACGCCTTGGCCGGAACGAGATGCCGAAGGAAATCTCTACGATGGCTTTGCCCGCCGAGTTAACGACAATCTCCGTTGGCCGACAGTAGCTGGAACTGATGGGAATGCAGCTAGACCAAACCCGATGGGCTTACAGCAACCGTTTACGCCAGCGCCGCTTGTTCTCAACCCAACGCTTCCTGGTATTGATCCACAGCCTGTGAGTGATCAACCACCAGCAGATATTCCGAGTGATGTGCCAGCCATGGGCCCACATTTTCCAGGCACCAGACCTTCTCTACCGCTTCTTCCTTCTCGTCCGTTGCCGGTAGCTCAACCACGTGATCCACAGCCAGACAGTCCCGCCCCAGCACCTGTTCCAGATGATTCAACGCCGAGCCCTATCGATACACCTACGAATCCAGTTGATGCTATACCACAACTCGCGTTTTCACTTGATTGGCCTGGTCCAGATATCTGGATGGTCGTGGATCGTACAAATGCTCTGTACGGATACGCAGAGAACATTGCAGCAATCTCCAGTATGTCTGCAACTATTCAGAATCTTGACACGGGTCTTTATCTTCGTCGTGATGGACGTTTTGGCATTGCAGAATCATTCGATATTGAGATCAACAGAAATAACGGCCATTGGTCGCTGCTGCATACGCCAGTGGCTGGTGGCACATATAGCTTGGTCGTGACGGCCGCAAGCGTTGATGGAACCACTCAATCACAAACAACGACATTTAACGTACGTGGCGAACTGAGTGATCCTTCGGTTCAAGATCCTGTATCACCACCACAAGAAGATCCTATACAAAGTCAGCCGATCTTCACGGCTGACTTTGAGAACAGTGGAGCAGGCATCTATACACGCGATCAGCTTCGCGCAGACTGGAATACACCGGCTTGGTCACAGGGTGTCGATGAAGGACGAGTGTCACTTGTAGAGCAGGAATCAGGTAGCACCGTTCTTGCTGTTGAGTATCCTGCTGGGAAATATGGCACGAGGGAAACGGGGGCCCAATGGAAACTCAATTTTGACGAATCATATACCAGTGTTGAATTGAGTTACGACGTTCAGTTTGAGGAAGGTTTTGACTTTGTAAAAGGTGGCAAGCTTCCTGGGCTCTTTGGTGGGGAGGGAAATACAGGAGGGGGAATCCCAACCGGAATGGACGGTTTTTCAGCCCGCATGATGTGGCGTGGGAACGGTCGTGTTGTTCAGTATGTCTACTATCCAGACCAGCCAGAGCACTTTGGGCACGACATGCCCTGGACAGATCCAGCGACCGGCGAGGACCTCATGTTCACTCCAGGAACATGGCACAACGTCGTGCATCAATTGAAACTCAATACACCTGGGGAAAGGAACGGTGTCTTACGAACGTACTTCGATGGACAACTTGCCCTCGAAGTGCAGGGTCTTCGTTTTCGTGACACAACAGATTTTGCGATTGATGGAATGTACTTCAGTACCTTCTTCGGTGGAGGGAGTGATTCGTGGTCAACA
>CBFIHW010000120.1:0-9019 GCA_965662325.1 uncultured Pirellulales bacterium
CGTTGCACCGGACCATGGGCCACGGTGAGCCAGAGGCCATCGGTGGACCCATCGTCTTCGACCGCTTCTGTGATGGCGGGAGCCATGGGTATGGCACTGAGCGCGGCATCCACGGCATCGCCGTCAAAGCGGCAGTGACGATCCACCACTGGGGCTGTTGCCAGCACTCGCCGCGTGATCAGGAGCCGTTGCTCCAATTGAGTGAGCTGCTGATCCAGCTGGTCGGCAGCGGCGGCGGCCTGGCTGGTGCGCGACCAACCCTGGAGAGACAGCTGGCTGCTGATCCCCAGGATCACCGCAGAAACCACAACTTCGGTGAGCGTCATGGCAGCAGCTCCAGGAGCAGGCGACTATGGCGGCCATCGCTCCATTGCAGTCGCAAGATTCCAGCTCGCGCGCCTTGGGGTTGCCAATGCAGCAGTTGCCAGTCGCGATCGGCGACGCGGCCGGATTGAAAGGCAGCAGGGTTCACCCCAGGGCAGTGCTCTGAGCCCTCCCATTCCGATGAAGACAACGTCAGCAGACAGCCATGGGCACCAGCTGCGTGCTGTTGAAAAGCCATCGCCACCGAGCGCTCGGCATCACGGATCTGGGCAATGGCAAGCGTCTGGCTGCTGCGCTGCCTCGCGTGCAAGGCGATGGTCTGCAACGACAAACTGCTCAGCAGCAGCAGTGCCGAAGTAGTGAGCGCCAGGGGCAGAGCAAAGCCCCGCTGCTGTGAATCAGGCTGTCGCATCCATGGTTATCGAACACTGGATGAAGCATTCCCCGCTGGTGGGCAGGCTTAGCTTGAGGTCTTTGCATCCAGTCTTTGAGCCCGGAGCCGAACCGGCTGCTGATCGTCGATGACGACCCAGAACTCCTGCGGTTCCTGATCGACGAACTCAGCGGTGCTGGCCACCACTGCATCGGATGCGACAACGGTCAGGACGCCCTGGTGAAGCTGAGACAGGAAACGTTCAGTCTGGCGGTGCTGGACTGGACCCTGCCGGACTTCTCCGGGGTGGAGCTGTGCCGCCGGCTGCGCAGCAGCGGCAACACCACACCCGTGTTGATGCTCACCGCCCGGGACGATGTGGATGAGAGGGTCCAGGCACTCGACGCGGGCGTGGACGACTACCTCACCAAGCCGTTCAACCTCAAGGAACTGCACGCCCGGGTGCGGGCCCGGCTGCGCCGCGGGGGCTACGAACAGGAGGCCCGCGCTGAGGCCAACAGTATTGCGCTCGGTGATCTGCTGCTGGATCCGGTCGACCGCCGCGCTCAACGGAGAGATCACAGCATTGCCCTCTCCCAGCGGGAATTTGAGTTGCTGCTGTTCCTGGTGAGGAATGCCGATGAAGTGCAATCGCGCCAAACAATTCTGGATGCCGTGTGGGGTGCGCCCTTCGTTGGCGACCCCAACACCCTCGACGTCTACATGGGTTACCTGCGCAAGAAGGTGGAAGCCCAAGGTGAACCGCAATTACTGCACACCGTGCGCGGTGTGGGCTTCATGGCGCGGGTGGGGGATCCGAAATCCTGAAGCGGAGCTGCATGTCGGCACCACCCCCCGGGGCGTCACCAATCAATAGCTCACCGTGCATGGCTTCCATGAGCAGGTTGACGGTGGCCAAGCCAATGCCACTGCCGCGGGTGCCGATGGCAGTGCTGCCGCGCACAAATCGCTCAAGAACTTGAGCTCTTTCCCCCTCGGGGATTCCGGGGCCTTGATCTCGCACATGCAGAGTCACAAGGTCAGATGAGGCTGACAACGCCAACTGCACAATCCCTTGGGAGTAGCGCAAGGCATTGTCGACAAGAGCCGCAAGACACTGCTGCAGCCGTTCGGCATCGGCCGTCATACGCGGAATCTCAGCGGCTAAGGACGGCGCCAACCGCAGCCGAGCCGGGGCCAAAGCTTGCAGCCGCTCGTAGGCATCAAGCACCACAAACTCAGGATCCAGGGTTTCCAACTCAAGGGTGAGTCGGCCGGCATCACTGCGGGCCAGATCGAGCATCACGCTGACCAACTCACCGAGGCGCTCCGCTTCTGCAGCAATCAAAGCCACCTTGGCTTGACTCGCCTCAGGCAGCTCAGCTTGCAAACTCTGGGCGTGGCCGGAAATCACGGTGATCGGGGTGCGCAGTTCGTGGGCAACACCATCCACGAAGCGCCGTTCCCGTTGCCATGCCTCCGCCAGGCGTGCTTGCAGCTGGTTGAAAGCCTCAACAATCGGCTGCAGTTCACGCGACTGCCCAACGGGATTCAAAATCCGCTTCCCAAGGGAATCGGCACTCAGACGCGAGAGATCACCAGTCAACGACTGCAACGGTTTGATCAAGCCACGCCACAGCACAAGCCGGAACAGCAACGACACCAGCAACAGCGACATTCCCGCTGCAGCGATCAACAGCAGTTGATCCCGCCGTTGACTCTGCACCGATGCCGTTATGTTCTGTCGCACCTCCAACAGCACATTGCTGGCACCGGGGGATGACAAGGCGCTGCGGCTGGTCAGCCAATAGGACCCATCGATCAGACGCAACGTTGGTGATGCATTGCGTGCTTCTCCGGGCACCAGGGCCGCTTGGACCCCAAAGCCCTGGGGCAGAGGCAGAGACATTGCACCAGTGATCAGTCCACTGCGGATTTGATGCACAAGCCGCTGATGCCGCTCCGACCGTTCCGCATCTGCCAGAAACAAACCAAAAGCGAACAACGCGGTGTAGCCCGCCACTACCGCCAACAAGGACGTGGATTGCAACCAAACCCGTAGAGACGGAAGAGAGCGCAGCGCCACGAATCTGAGAGAAAAACTAAGAGCGTTCTTAGGAAAGCTTTAGCCAGGGCTTCTTTGCGTGCCAACGGAAGGCGTCATGGTTGTCATGTCGGCACCACAGGTGCACATCAACAACCAACACTTCTTCACCATGACTTCTCTCAACAGCAGGCTTCAGCTGGCACTGATCAACCGCAAGAAGAGCCGCAACCTGCTCGAAAAGGGCTTCACACTTGTGGAGCTGATGATCGTGATCGTGATTGTTGGCATCTTAAGCTCGGTTGCACTACCTAATTTCCTGAGCCAATCGAACAAGGCTAAAGGCACTGAAGCCAAAACACAAGCAGCAGCTCTAATTAAATCAGCCGCTTCGCTTTATTCAGAGGGGGGGTTGAATATCATTGCACTTGACCTCGACGACGCCGACGCTAATGGCGTGGCCCAGAACACTGCTGGCGGTGTTATCTGCACTGGCCTCGGGGGTCCAGTAGACGACACAACAACATTCAACTACAAGTGCGAAACCACGGATGACATCAATGGTGCGGACGCGACGGGGTCTGACCCTGGATTGACTGTAACGGCGACAGCAAATGGAAATGACTCAGGCATCGAAAATAATGTCGTCGAAATGAATGTCAACTTCACAACTGGAATCGTTACTACTGACCGAGATACAACATCGAAGATGTTTGGAGGAAACCTAGCAGACGTGTGACTTTTTAATCACAAGGGAGCGAGCCTCGCATCGAGCGAGGCTTTTTGATGCGCATTTGTTAAAACGAATAACCACTTATATGCAGCAGAAGGCCGGTACAAGGATATGACATGCATACAACACTCACGCAGCCTAACTTTGGCACCATAGAACAAGCACGTCGACATTCAGCAAACAGCCATAACACGACGATACCGAATCAAAGAATATTTAAAGAGATATGCCACGGAGAGGACACTCGACGAAGCAACAAAAAGTGAAAACTCAACAAACACTCACCCATCACCAAGGCAAGTCAGTGCACAAAGGTGCACAATAATTAAAGAGAACAAGAAATGATGGGAGCCAGGCCAAAAAAAATTGATGGTTTCTCACTACCAGAATTACTGGCCACTGTCAGCATCATAGGAATACTGAGCTCAATCGCATTACCCAACTACAAAATTCAATTCGATAAAACAAAGCAAAACAGCATGGCTGCATCCATGGAGCAACTCCTGATACGAATAGTCAGCTCCAAAGAAGAGATTGGGCTCCCACCTAAAACATGGGAAGACCTCAGCGACCAGGCGGTCATCATGACAAAGACTGGCCCCGTCTCATCAGATGAAGGAAATCTTACTCAAGAAATTACATTATCTGATACAGATTACACAGTCAAGCGAGTTGATGACCTTACAGACGATAACTATTTCATCTTAGAAGCACTGAGGTCACAAAGACCAGAGAGAAATATTCTTGGATGCATCGACCTAAATACTGGAGCAAGCGATGTCAAACTAGGAATCAGCGATTCAAAGACATCTGCTCAAGTCATAACAAGTGATTTAATTTGCAAATGAACAATCTCCAGGAGATCAAACAAAGAGCACAAAATCACAAGAAGGACGAAGAAGGCATTGCACTCGTGCTTGTTCTACTGTTGGGCTTCCTGCTAATCGCAGGATCAAGTGCACTCTTGGTCAGAAAACTCGTAGAGAGAAAGGTGGGAGCATTTGCAAGCTATCAACAAATGGCAGAGAATGCTGCGATCAGTGGATTTAACCATATCCTGAGCCAACTCAACAATCCCTACCCAACACAATACAAAGGCTATCTCTACCAGATTGACAATCTACCAGAAGGTGACCGGGAGTGGACAAATATCAACAATACAGACGCATCAAAGGCGATCGAACTAGAAGAAATATGCACACCAACTCTGGGAAGCGCTGCGCTACCCGAACATCCAAAGGAGGGAAAAACATGGCCCATTGATTTAGTTCCTCTAGCAAACAACACGTCAGATACTGAATTCACACTACGCGATGACGGAAGCCAACCTGTAGAGGCGTACTACAGGCTGAGAGCATTTGACAGTAGCTTTGGTAGCGACCAGGCGAGTGGAGTATTCAGCATTGAAGGCTTAGTAAAACGACAAGACACAGTCTTAGCCCGAACACTTCTAACCCGTTCACTAGACATCAAGTTTGTAGTCGCCAATGATGCAGACTGGGCAATTGTCAATGCAGCACTATTTAAAGATGTTCAAAGCCTAAAAATCGAAGGTGATGGAATAATTGTGGCAAACAAGAATGAGTTTTGGGAAAAAAATTGCAACCAACAATCATTAGCTAAAGAGATTGCCTCCAATGTCGTGGGTTCTACCTCTCCTTTGGTTTGGCCAGTTAGAGAAAGAGGCATTCCAGGGCCAGTCCTCTACGAACAACAACGTCAAAACGATTTACTAGACAACGAAGTGAAGGTATGGAGTTTTGACGACTCTGGCAATCTAGATCGCGGCAGTAACTGTGCCGAAATCGCCTGCGTGCGAAAGGAGAGTCAAACATCGGGAGAAAGCTTTATCAGCGCAACTTCAACAGGTTCAATTACTCAAGATATTTCAAATAACACAATTACCCTGAAAGCTTCCGGACTCTGCGATGGAGGCCAGCCAGGATCTCCTTGTCACATCAATATTGAATACCTCAATCTCAATACTACAAAACTTTTAATCGAAAATGAGGATCGACCGATTGTTATTCATCTGCTTTCTCCAAACACATCGTCACCGTCACCCTCTTCAATCAGCACCGGCTCCATTCAACTCAAAGGCAGCAGTCAGTTATGTGGAGTAAATACAAACTCATCTACATGCAATAACAAACCCGAGCATCTAATTATTACAAATGGACCCAACGATGGAGACTATCAAAATGGTTGTGCTGCAGAGCTAGGCAAATTAAGTTTTAGAGGTCAGAATCTTCCTGCATCAATCGTCACCCTCCAAAGTGGGACTGTGAGTATCGACAATGATGCTTCTATGCGAGGGTTAGTCTGGACTCAGAATATTTGTGGAAACAACAATAAATTGACCATTGATTCAGCCGAAGTTATTCAAGATACCGAAAAGGCTTGGAAATGGCGAGAAAATAATTTATGGGGTGGAAATGGACGACAGACAATTCGAGGTATTCGTGGGTCCGGAATGGATCTGTTCGAGAAATTCTAGAAAGGAGACTTATGTCTTTCGACAAACTTTGATAACTCACTGGCGAGACTCATGGAACACTCATCCAAGGAGAAAAAAATCAAAGATACTAGAGGAAAGAGCATTACCTTAATAGAGACGTGAGATGTTATTTGACAGCTCATCAAAAATTGCAAAGCGTGAGCTATCAATGATCGAAGCTGATGGCTTTGGTCTCGTCGAAGTCTTGATAGCTGGCGTGATACTGCTGTTTGTCATGACATCTGTCGGGCGCTTTACGCAGGCAGCCATGACAAGTGGAAGCAATCAAGAATTACGGAACAGACTTGAGAGCAGAATCATGGACAATATGCAAACAATACAGCAACAAGACTCGAGGCTTACCTGGGAAGCCGTCAAAATCCATGGTGATCAACAAACAGCATGCAACAACCCAGCGGCATACTTGAAAGACAAAGTAGAAAATACAAATACAGAATATTTTGTAAATCCACCAAATGGAATCAACCGCACAATAAGTGTATCGACAATCAATCCGGGGATCATGAGAATAGAATACAACTTTGATGGTCCAGAGAATTCAGTTAGAATTGAGCGAAGAATACTGGAGTTGAATCCAACCTTTGCAGCCGATTGTCTCGATCTCGGGAGCCCGCCTTAACAATGGATTTAATTAGCCAAAATACAACAAAAAACAGTGAGGGTTTTACTTTAATTGAATGCTTGATTGTCCTAGTCTTAATAAGTCTGGCCCTAGCCTGGAGCATTCCCAATTTACGCAGACAACTTATAAGGCAATCAGTGAATAACTATGTTCTTCGAATCGAAGCAGGGTTACAAGCTTTACGCATGAAACAAGCAGTGGTGAAGACAGGATGCGAAATGAATTTTCCCAGCGATGCATTAACAACAGTGGGGCCAGGATCAATATCCAAATTCAAATCTCCTGAAATGACAATCGAGGTAGCAAAACTTACAGCAAATGAAAAGAAAGACCGCTTAAACTGCTCGGACGACCCGATGATCAATCAAGGATTTAGATTCTTAGATACCGAACAAGGGCGAGGAACGGAGGACGTGGAACTCTCATTCTCACGTTCTAAATTCACTATTTCACCACCAGGCACATCCGATGATGGTGGATCCCTCGTTATCCTAGTTCGCGGGAAACAACATGCCTCGCTTCAACCCAAGCTGCCAATACGGTGTGTTGAATTTAGTCCCAATGGCCTAAGCAGGATGGGGGACTGGAAAAATGGTAATTGCGAAACACGCTGACCCTAAAAACTCAGATTTTTCTAATCAAGTTCAATCTCTATTCTTATACGCAAGAGGAAGAGATGAAAGAGAATATTAATAGACAGAACTACCGACAATGCACACCGCGAAGCATTGCAAACAAGTCAAGAATCATTCTGGCTCAGGCTTTACACTGCCTGAATTCATAATGGCTGTATTAGCAGGGTCGTTGCTTATTACAGGCAGTGGTGTCGCCCTCAGGAGCATGTCTGGAGTTATTAGTAACTCAGCAGAGAAAGCCAATGCACGGCAGAATTCGGTCAATGGGATCAAATTGTTGCGATCAGAAGTTGAAAGAAGTATGAACCTGCTTGTGTTTGGTGAGACGCCTAGCCATTTGCCTGACACTGATTTAGCCAATCACATCAGCAATTTAGAGGGACCAATTACCCCCGATGACGGCATCGTGAGCTACTGCGAAAACAAAGCAACAAATGAAGGACGGTACTTTAAAGCCGTTTTCGGAATCAAGATGGTAGAACTAGCAAATCCAGTCATTTATGGACTTAGCACAAACTATTCACGCACCTATGGCGGTGATAGTTATGGATATGCACTTGTTCGTTGCGGTGTCCCACTTGATATCAATGGACAATATGACAAAGAAGCATCACCATATATTAGTTTAGTGCTAGACGATATAGCCCCCATACCTTGCCTCAAAAATAAAAATAGCTGCGAAGAAATTAAGACAATTGACGAGGCGACAAAAGAGGAAAGAATGAAATTAAAGACTGAAATACTGGCTGATTTGAATGTTGACTTCATACCAACCGACGATTCGACATCAGAACCAGACGCTTTCACGGCCTACAGAACGTTCCAAGAACCAGCAATTCGATTCAAAACCGATCACAATCGCAAAGTTTTGGCATTTGAAGATCCTGCACTAAGTACAGACGAAGAAGATCCAGACAACCTGTTAGACATGAGCTTTTTGGCCACAAGAAACTCAAGCCAAAAGATTTACATGACCGCATTTGCACGCGCAGACAAACGTTTGGTCCGCAAAAATCTCAATGGCTTAACTCTCAATGGGGTTTACTTTAATGCAAAGATTGGCAATACCGTACGTTTTGTTGTTGATGCCTCCGGTTCAATGCGTGAATGCATGGTCACAACCAACAATATATGCAAAAAGACACGGATGGCATCAGTAAAAAATGAGCTTATACAGATTTTGACCGATCTCAAAAATATTGCACCTTACACGAAAGTAGGTATTGAATTTTTTAGCCACAAAGGTGGGGAGAACCATAGAAAGTGGAGTTTTGATCAAGCGAATGATGGGTTACCTGAGGAATTGGTAGAAATTGGCAGTGATGGTGCACTGGCAGATGCTGAGGCCATGATTCAGAGCATCAAACCTTCTGGCTTTACAGAACCTTGGAATGGATTAGATGCTGCATTTGCCGATCATGAGACAACTACCGTCTTTCTCCTTTCTGACGGTGTACCGATGTTTAAGGAAGGTTCGTATCAGCAATGGCCTAATGAACGCCGTGATATCTACGAAGATTTATATGCCCACTGGGACCAAACAACTAATGCAGATAAAAACTGTAAAGAGGAAGTGAAATGGGTACAAGTAAAATATTGGTGGGGATGGGGATGGCAGTGGAGATGGGAGGAGCGCATAATAGATAGATGCTCTTGGAGTAGCATTGCTTCCTTTTATATCAACAAGAACTCAGAACGACCCTCGTATCGCCAACTTAAAGTTCATACTGTATCTATCGATCTTAAGTCAGATTGGATGGAAAAACTTTC
>CBFIHW010000121.1:0-8996 GCA_965662325.1 uncultured Pirellulales bacterium
GGGCGTCTCGAGGTCTTGGCGAACATCCTGAATGAATCGGATCATATTTTTTTCATAAGAATCGTTGAACGATTGATTGATACGATCGTTCCATCCTTGATGCCATCCAAAGCCGGTCAGCTGAAGGGTTCTGCCCTTCAGTTCGGGAAAAAGTTGGTCAGCTGTGTTGAGAATTTCTTTTGTCTTGTCAATAACTTTGATGTAGTAAGGGCCAGTGACACCTTCAAGGCCTGGTGGGCGGAAGTCTTCTGCCAGACTTTTTCCGCCCCATGCAAGTTTGATAAGCAGTACTGGCTCTTTAAACGCATCGCCAACCATCCAGCCAAAGCCAAGTTCAGGGCCAATTTTCTTTTGGTTGCTGCCATAGCTTGGCTTGAGCGGACCTTTTCTATCCAAAAACCAAATGAGGACATCGTCGCGTTGGACCCAGGCACCGGTATTTGTCTTCAGGTGTGAGTAGGTATCTTTAGTAGATGGGTTTTTAGTGAGCCATTGGAGTGAGCCTTTTCCGCCGTTACGAGATGGAGTGGATTCGACCTCCCCTGCCCCAACCATGTTCGATTGACCGGAGAGAATGAAAACACGAACGATGTCTGATGCAAAGGCTTGTGTTGATGCAACCAATAAAACGAACAGAAGCGTGATTGAAAAGTAAAAATTGTGTAGCATCAGGAGGATTCTCTTCGATGGGGTAAAGTTCACCACAATCCACAACAACTGGTAGTAGACAAAAAACTCAGGAGTGGTTCATGACAAATTTTGGGAGTCGATTCACGGATAGCAAACTGTGGTTTATTTACTCGCTGGTCGTGTTGATTTGTGCAAGTTTCTCGACACCAGTTGGTGCAAAAGAAGTTCGACCAAATGTTGTGTTTATTTTGGCGGACGACCTTGGCTATGGCGACCTGTCGTGTTACGGACAGACCAAGTTGCAAACTCCGAACATTGATCGTCTCGCACATGAAGGCATGCAATTTACAGATCACTATTCCGGTAATACTGTCTGCTCACCGTCAAGGGCCTGTCTGATGACGGGACAACACCCCGGGCGTGTTCACTGTCGTGGCAACGGTGATGAGAGTGTCATTGCAGCACTTGATCCGTCTATGACGACGCTGCCACGACTGTTTAAAAATGCGGGCTATGCAACCGGGGCGTTTGGCAAGTGGGGGCTCGGAGTAACAGTTGAACCCGGGCGGCCCAATCCCTTGACGCATGGGTTTGACCACTTTACTGGATGGAAGAGTCAGCGAATCGCCCACACGTACTATCCAACAAGCATCGTACGTGACGGGAAAGAAGAAAAGCTCACTTCAGGCACATACGTGCATGATCTGATTATGGACGATGCGTTTGCATTCATCCGACAGGAAGCAGAATCCGGCACCCCATTTTTCTGTTATATCCCAACAGCCATCCCCCACGCAGCAATGCACGCACCGAAAACATTGCATGAGAAGTGGAGAAAAAAATTTCCAGAATTTGATGAAAAAATTGGAAAATATAAGGCCGGCCCTGATGAAGACTGTCCTGATGTCAAAAATCCAATTGCAGGGTTTGCAGCAATGATTGAACATCTTGACGATCAGGTGGGTGAGCTTCTTGATTTACTGTACGAAGAAGGCGTCGAACAGAACACGCTTGTGCTCTTTTGCAGTGACAATGGTGCCCATCGAGAAGGTGGCCATTCACCTGAATTTTGGAATTCAACGGGGCCACTCAAAGGAATCAAGCGGGATCTCTACGAGGGTGGCATTCGGTCGCCTTGTCTCGCGCGATGGGTCGGAACCGTGAAGGCAGGGTCGACAAGCGACCATATCAGTGCGTTCTGGGATGTGCTGCCAACGATGGCGGAACTAACTGGGCAACCATGCCCACCTCAGTCAACTGGTGTGTCGATACTCCCAACACTTGTTGGGAACGATGCCAGTCAGGAAGAACATGAGTACCTCTATTGGGAACACCCTCAGGCGGTCAAACGAGATCAAGCCATCCGCGTTGGCCCCTGGAAAGGTGTTGTCCGTGGTTGGAAGAAAGGCTCAACCGGTGCCTTTGAGCTTTATAATCTCGACGATGATCTGAGTGAGCAGCACGACGTCTCTGCACACCACCCTGATATGGTGAAGAAAATGCAACACATGATGTCAGAAGCACATCATGATGTTCTTTAAAAGTTATTTATAGCGTGTCGTATGCGTACGGTGTCAATCACCTGCTGCAGCATCTCGTTCATTCATAGCCGCACGCTGATCACGTGAGTCCACTGCTTCGGCATCGAGCATTTCGTTTTGTATCTCAATTTGATCCCGCTGCATGTTGCTACCAACTGGCTTTCGGGGTGCAAAGTTGAATGGGTCGTCGGAGTCACCAACAGTCATGCTTCCAGCGTCTTTATCAGGGCCCGGCTGATCCGGCATTGGATCGGTTCGTCTTGGCCCATCTGCAAATGGGTCATCGCCAAAGGGGTCGTCAAAGAGAGCCTTCGTTTTCTTGTCAGAATCGGATGGCACGGGTTCAGATTTTTCAGCCATCCCAGATGTGTTTTCGTCGGTGTTGCCAAAGAATGCATCAAAATCACGCTGCGCTTTTTCAGCACCGAGCGGTTGCATCGGTTGAGCCTCAACAGCTTCCTCGGCTACAACGTCGACTTCAGCCGCTTTGTCTTCTGGCATTGGATCGAGTTCAACTGTTGGCTTTGGCAGAGTCTCCTGGCTTTCAGTGCCCCCAATTCCAGAGTAACGTCGTCCGCCGGACAAAAAACTCTGTCGGGTGCTACTGAGTTGTGGTTCCTGTCGCTCGGCAAGTGCTAGGCGGGCCTTTAATCGGGATCGCTCGAGCAGAAGACGATCTTGGCCTTGGATTCTTTCAAGTGCGACTGAAACGGTTCGCGTGTTACCTCGTTCGGCCTCAAAAGTAGCCCCTTTACTGAAATCTTTGTCAGCTTCTGCAGGACTTCCAAGTCGAAGCGCACTCAGGCCACGAAAGTAATATACGCGTGGATCATCAGTTCCAATCTCAATAACCTGACTCAAGTAGTCATGGCTTTGCTGAAAGTTGCCGGCATAGAACGAGTGGACACCTTCACCATACACAGCGCGGACGGACGGGTCCGATGCATGGGCGTAGGTCATCCAGCAAAATATGAAGGCAAGACTAAAGAATGTTTTACGTTGCATATCAAAACCCAATTCTTTCCGACTAAATGGTGGCTGATTAGCTGTGATGCGGCGTCCGATTGTGTCACTACCAATGCCTTATATCTTACCACGAATTATTTCGTGTGGGATGGTGTCTGTCGTAGTTAGTTCAGCTTGTACAGAGTGAAAAACCCGAAAATTGCTGCGGCGTAAGCAAACGGAAAAGCCCAGCGGCAGATCGTGTCTAACTGGTGAGCCGTCGACGTTCTGCCACGTTCTGTGAGGCTCTTCATATAGAGGCTGTGTGGAATGGTCAGCGATGTGATGAGAAACGATATGAGCAGTAACGTGTCGGTGAAGGTTAGGTATGAATTACGCGGCATGTTGTCAATCACTACAAATTGATAGGCGACAATGGTCAAAACACCGACAAAGGAAATATTCAGGCGATCAGAAATAGACTCTGGATCAAGCCAGAAGGTCGACCATGCCATTGAGACCAACACAACAAGCGGAAAGAGTAGTACCCAGACAATCTGCCAAGACTGACGTTCAAGCACAATTGTTGTCACCAACCGAGAAAAGGTGGGAGCTTTTTCATGCAGTTGAATCTGTGTAGAGTCGACGTCCATGTTGAGATTCAGGAAATCCCATCCAGCAACGTTTACCGTCGATTCTCGTTTCACATAGCTTTCAGTTGTTTCTCTGTAGCGTTCATCAACCTCAAGGACGACCTCTTCAGATGTATTGCCAAACGGAATCATAAATGCGCGAAGATTCTGGATATCGAACGGATAGTCATATAATGCCATTGGTGTTTCTAAACGGATATTGCGTTGCTCGAGGTAGGAGACCTCTCCGTCTGGCAAGACTGATATTTTAATTGCATTTGTGTCGCCTCTACCAATTTGATTGATGATCACAAGTTGTGGCCACCAGCCGGTAAAGATTTCATTGAACTGAAATTCACCTTGAAAGATTTTTTTGTCAGTCCCCTCTTCCACTGGATCAAAGGCGAGTCGTGGGTCGTCCCAGGTGGCTACAATAGCGATCTCTGCTTCGAATGTTTCATTCACGTCATCGATATCAACAATATCAAGAACGAAGAGGCCACACTTCACTGTTGTTGGCTCTGATGGCGGATTCGGCATGCCTGCATCAATTGCATAAGCCACTGGTAGGGAAAAAATCAAAGCAACTGATGCAAAAAACCAGGTAAAAATTTGCATACGTCTCCCACCTAAGTGTGTGAAAGTAAAGTTTTTTGAAAGCTGATTCATAGGGATTGGTACGTTGAGTATTGTCTTCGAAAGCAGTCTAATCGTTTTCTACATTTCTATCTGGACAGGTGTGCCGATACCGGCGTTAAGATGGTGATCAGCCCTGCCCTCGACAACAGCGATTTCCACAAAACCTTGGGAGCCCGCTAATCCGACGAGGGTGCCCTTTTCTGCCTCACCGTATGTTGAGACTATCTGATGAATTGGTGCTCCATCGCAGCTTAACCGGCCCTTTTCTTGAAGTGATGGGGCCAACGTGTCCGGTAGGTTTGTAATAAGGTTCCCGAAGTGATCGACATGAATTATTTCGCCAACCAGAACGTCCTGATGTTCTAGTGGTTCGGGCCAGGAAAGGGAAAAGAGATCTGGTGCGGGAGGACCAAGGCATGATGGTTGGCCGCTGACAAGTTGTGCAGCTACCGGTGCAAAGATATCTCGACCATGAAATGTTTTTGATACCGGTTGTTCTGTCTGAACTGAACGAATGATCGTGGGTGTGTGCTGTCGAGCTGCCAGAGAGAGAAGCCCGTTGTCGGGTACAAGGAATCGTTGGTCACCCATTTCTACGTAAACGATCTGCCGCGAAGTTCCTACGCCAGGGTCAACGACAATGACATGGAGCGTGTGCGGTGGAAAATGAAAGCACGTGGCGCGAGCAAACCATGCAGCTGCGCGTATATCATGCTCTGGAATGTCATGAGCTAGATCAATGAGTTGACAAGCAGTCAGTTGCGAAGCACTGTCTGGCGTGCCGTCGAAAAGAGTTTTGTAGAAGCTACCCTTCATCTGCGCGACATACCCGCTCGACGTTCCAAAATCAGTCGTCAGGGTTACAAGCGATGTCATGTATGCAGCGTCCCACTATGGAAGTGCTCGAATCAGCTCAAGAGCGAGAGCGCGTACCTTGCCAGGGTTGACATTGGGGTTTTTGCGTTTGGCCTGCCCGATTAATCCACCAGCGGCCTGTTCTTTTCCGCCTTTTACATCAGCAACAATTTTTGGGTTTTCAGCAATGAGTTCTTCGCACAGTTTCTGAAGGTCATCCTCGTCAACCGCAGCAATACCCATACTTGCTACAACTTCGTCGACCGGCTTTCCGGTTTCGAGAACAGCGGCAAATATTTCCTTGCCACGGCCGGTGTCAAAGTCGCCCTTCTTCACCCGTCCAATAATATCAGCCACAGCAGCCGGCTGGACTGGGAAATCAGTAATATGACCTCCTCGCTCATTGAGCATGCGTAAGACATCCTGTTGCATCCAGTTACTCGCGGCCTTTCCTTCCCCGACTTGTGTGGCAAGGTCTTCAAAGTATGCAACAAGTTCAGGGCCCTGATTGACCAAGACATCGGCGTCGTAGGCAGGGATTTTCCATCGTTCTGAGAGAGTTTTTCGAAGAACTGCCGGAGGTTCACCCATTGTTGACCGGACCGTGGCGACCTGATCTTCAGTGACTGTCACTGGAACGAGATCAGGCTCGGGGAAATACCGATAGTCACTCGACTCTTCTTTATGTCGCTGTCCACGCGTTACACCTGCAGAGTCATCCCATCCACGTGTCTGTTTTGGCATGCTACCAATTTCTGCACCGGTGGCCTGCCATTCGCCCCATTGCCGCTCAGTTTCATAAATCAACGCTCGCTCAACAGAGCGGAACGAATTCATGTTCTTAATTTCCACAATAGGTGTTTTTGCAAGTCGGCCATCGGGATGCGGTATATGAAGGTTGACGTTGGCATCAACACGAAGGCTTCCCTCTTGCATGTTGCAATCACTTACACCGAGATAGACAAGCAGCAATTTGAGTTCGTTCAGCCAGGCGCGGGCTTCTTCAGGGCTCCGCAGATCCGGTTCTGTCACAATTTCACAAAGAGGTGTTCCGGTTCTATTCAGGTCGATGCGGCTATCAGCTGTCCCAGCGGTTTCGTCGTGCATACTTTTTCCAGCGTCCTCTTCGAGATGGACACGAATGATTCGTACGTTTCTTGGCTCGAACGCTCCCTTTGGATCAGTTACCTCGAGATGGCCTTCGTATGAGAAGGGAAGATCGAATTGGCTGATCTGATAACCCTTTGGCAGGTCGGGGTAGAAGTAGTTTTTTCGATCCCATTTCGTGAACAACGCAATTTTGCAATTTAAAGCCAAAGCAGCCCTGAGCGCGAGTTCAAAAGCTCGCTTGTTCATCACGGGCAACGAGCCTGGAAGTCCAAGGCACGTGGGACATACCTGAGTGTTTGGTGCACTCCCAAAGGTGGTGACACATCCACAGAAAAGCTTGGTCTTCGTCTGAAGTTGCACGTGAACTTCAAGGCCGATGACAGTGGTAAATGGATGAGTGGATTCAGCAGTCATGATGGTATCGAGAGACGCAGAGTTAGGAGGAAATTGCGGCCGTTCGTTGAAGGTGCCAGTCTGTTGTTTGTTGATACTGATGAGCAGCTTGGAGTAGCAATGGTTCTGAAAGGGCCGGGCCTTGAAGCTGAAATCCAACCGGCAGGTTGCTCTTGGTAAAACCACAGGGGAATGAAATGCCACCAATGCCCGCCAGGTTCGCTCCGACGGTGTATAGGTCGACAAGATACATGGCGACAGGATCGTCCGTTTTTTCACCAAGTTTAAAGGCAGGTGTTGCAGAAACCGGTCCACCAATCAGGTCGACCTTTTCAAATGCCTTTGTAAAATCCTGGCGAATGAGGCGTCGCACTCTGAGTGCCTTGGCGTAGTAGGCGTCGTAGTAGCCAGCCGAGAGAGCGTAGGTGCCAAGCATGATGCGGCGTTTGACCTCCGGGCCAAATCCCTCAGCTCGGCTTCGGCAATACATCTCAACAAGTGGGGAGTCAAATGTTGTAATCCCTGTATCATTCGATGGTGTGCCGTCCCACCGGTGCCCATAGTGAGCACCGTCGTAGCGAGCAAGATTGCTTGAGGCTTCACTCGGTGCAATCAGATAATAGGTTGGGACACCGTAGGCGGCATGGGGCAACTCAATCTCGTGGATAGTTGCACCAGCTGCTTCGTATGTTGCAAAAGTCTGTTCCACATGTTCGGCAACTTCTGGATCGAGGCCCTCGCCAAAGTGTGCCGCTACGCGTCCAATCCGAAGACCTTGAAGCGGTTTTTCAAGATGTGTCAGATAATCGGGGACTGGAGTATTCAATGATGTGGAATCACCTGGATCATGACCTGCAATGGCTTGAAGTAACATAGCGCACTCGTGTGCAGAGCGGGCCATAGGACCAATCTGATCGAGGCTTGAGGAAAACGCGATGAGTCCACGTCGGCTTACCCGGCCATATGTTGGTTTGAGTCCGGTTATGCCACAGAGCCCTGCAGGCTGCCGAATTGAGCCCCCGGTGTCAGAGCCAATCGCTAAGGGTGCCATATCTGCTGCAACTGCAGCAGCGGAACCCCCACTGGATCCGCCGGGTGCACGGTCGGTGGCCCATGGATTCCGGACCAGGCCATACGCTGAATTTTCGTTTGAGCCACCCATGGCGAACTCATCCATGTTTGTTTTGCCAAGGATGACGGCGTCTGCCTCTCGGAGGCGTCGAACCACGTCCGCATCATATGGGGGCTTAAATGTCTTGAGCATTCGTGACGCACATGTAGTCGGCTGATCGTTTGTGCACAGGACATCTTTGACGGCAACCGGCAGACCGGCGAGTGGCCCAAGCGGTTTGCCTTGTGCCCGATCTGCGTCGACAGCCTCAGCTTTGGCGAGTGCGCCGTTGCGGTCGATTGAAAGGAAGGCATTGATCGTGGAGTTGGTGGCTTCAATCCTATCAAGAAACGCTGTGGTACATTCGACAGAAGTAGTCTCACCTTGTTGGAGAGCTGTGGCCAGTTCAGCGGCGGATCGTGTTATCAGTGTCATTGGATGCTGGTGTCTTCCTACGATGCAGCGTCAATTTGCTCTAAGCGGACCCGGACTCCCCAAGAACTGCCGGAACAAGAAAATATTCTCCGTCATGGCGCGGTGCACAACGCAGGGCATCAGCAGTTTTGAGTGAGGGTACGGGAGTGTCCTCGCGAAATACATTTTGAGAATCGAGAGGATGGGCGAGTGGATCAACGTCATCGGTGTTGATCTCAGAAAGTTGAGAGACAAACCCAACTATTTGTGACAGTTCATCGGTGAGGCTTGAGAGTTCGTCGTCGCTGAGTGCCAATCGTGCAAGCATTGCAACCTTAACGACATCGTCACGGGAGAGCGTTGGTTCTGCATTATCTTGAGCAGGCATAGTCAAGTCTTTCGTAGATTGAAACGAATGAATTGGAGGAAACGCCAATGCGCTGATTGTTGAGAATCTCCCAGCTACCAGGACACGTAAGCCGCCGTTGAGCGAATGCTCAGAATAGCACAATGAGTCGAAAGTACATTACGGTCTTGCACGTGGGCCGGCTGGGACGGTTTCTTCGGATGAAGATTTTGACTTCTCAACCTTTGGCAGATGGAATGGCTTTTGGCGAACCAGTTTCGTAACCCGACCGCTGCGAATACATTGAGTACATACCAGCATGGTTTTGTTCTCACCGCTTGGGAGAGTGACCCGTATGCGTTGGAGGTTTGGTTTGAATT
>CBFIHW010000122.1:0-8963 GCA_965662325.1 uncultured Pirellulales bacterium
GGGATTGAAACCTACGGTTTCTTGGAACTTGGTATCGGTGCCAATGGCTTAGGCTCTCCATGGAACGGTCCAATCACATTTAATGATCGTGCCTGGCAGGGTCAGATGAATCAGCTCTATCTCATCAATGAGCGTTTGCTGAAAGAAGACCAGTTGAGCTGGGGTGGTCGTGTTGACCTCCTGTACGGTACTGACTTTAACTACACGTTAGCAGGTGGTTTCGATGCCAATTGGAACACTGGTCGCTATTATGGCTTGGCCATGCCACAGCTTTATGGTGAGCTTGGAAGTCAGGAACTCAATGTCAAATTTGGACATTTCTATACGCTGATTGGTTATGAAGTTGTACCGGCTATCGGTAACTTCTTCTACACGCATGCTTACACCATGCAGTATGGCGAACCGTTTACCCATACTGGTGTACTTGGTACGTGGGTTCCGAATGACCAGTTGACCATCATCGGTGGTATTACCAATGGTTGGGATAATTGGGATATTGGTTTGCCAACAAACCAGGCGAACCCTTCTGCTGGAAGTACCAGTAATGCAGCGTTCCTAGGAGCAGTTACGTTCTCAAGCTCTGACGCAACGCAGGCACTTACCATTGCTAATTCGAGCGGTAATGAAGTCGGCAGTGACAATGGTCCTGCTGCCAATATTGGCGCCCGATCGGTTACGAGTATTGTGTATACGAATGAGTTAACTGACAAGTTAACTTATGTGTATCAGAGTGATATCGGGTACCAGGCATATGCTAATACCGCTGTTCAGAATCTGGGCCAGCAACCTGGTGCTGCATATTGGTACGGTGTGAATAATTACGTATTCTACAACTTCACAGATTACCTGATCGGTGGTTTCCGATTTGAGTGGTTCCGTGATAATAATGGATATCGTGTTTCCACCGGTGGCTTCCGTGACGGTGCCCTTACCGGAAACGGAAATGGCTTCGCCGGTAACTTCTGGGAAGCAACTTGGGGTCTGAACTACTTCGTTGGCAACAACCTGGTTATTCGTCCAGAACTTCGTTATGACTGGTTCAGTCGTGACGGCCAACAGCTAGGTGGTCCTGGCAACATGCCATACGGGCCAAACCTGAATAGCAACGGTCAGTTCTACGGCGGTTGCGACCTCATCTGGCAATTCTAAGAATCTTGGTTGAAGCTGCCAGTCCTTCGGGGCTGGCAGCCCAAGCCAGTACAAAACCTGTTTAGGCGAGGACGCCGCTCATCTCTCGGTGAGCGGCGTTTTCTCGTTGGTAGCTCCTAAAACTTCTAGCAGATCAATTTGCGGTTTGAATACTTAATTGCAAGACGTGCATGTTCGCTCTATCCCAGATGGAAGCTTAACCGCTCAGGAAAGCTTTATGGGCTTCTCACTTTGCAGTCAGTTCTTCTTGCCTAATCGGACGAAATTCAACAAGTCGGTAAGTGCACATAACTTTTTAAGGCAGTGAAAGGTTGGAAGAATGCCCGGCGTGGCGAACTGGTGCACTGGATGTCGCCGGGCGTTTAACTTCTGCGGACTGAGGACTTTCAGGAATGCGATTCCAAAAATTCAAGCTACCTTTATGGGTAGCTGCCGGACTGGTGACGTCAACGGTTGTTGGTGCCGAGCCAACGATTCCATCACAAGTTGATACCAGCATTTATGATTCATTAGCACAAGCTGAGGGGCAGGCGCCCGTTACGCTGATGCCTCGTGCAGGCGTACCTGATGAGGACGTCTATCAGTATCGTGCCGCCGCGCCACAAGAGGCAGCAATTGAAGAGGGAGCAACACGGTACCTCGAAACAGACTTTTTGTTAAACCGAGGGATCGAGACCTACGGTTGGGTTGATGTTGGTGTTGGTGCCAACGGTTGGGGGGCAGACTGGAATGGTCCGATCACGTTCAATGATCGAAGCTGGCAGGGGCAGATGAATCAGCTTTATCTTGTGAATGAACGGATTCTTAAAGAAGACCAATTCAGCTGGGGTGGTCGGATTGACTTGCTCTACGGTACGGATTTTCTGTACACGGTAGCTGCTGGTCTTGATGCGTATCGTTCAACTCCTGATCCACTCGGCCTGACCGGTCCGCGTTGGAACACCAACCGGTACTATGGGCTTGCTATGCCACAACTTTACGGTGAGCTTGGTAGCCAAGAACTGAATGTTAAGTTCGGTCACTTCTATACCTTGATTGGGTATGAAGTTGTTCCTGCAATCGGTAACTTCTTCTACACCCATGCATACACCATGCAGTATGGCGAACCGTTTACCCATACTGGCGTGCTAGGCACCTGGGTTCCGAATGACCAGCTGACCATCATCGGTGGTATAACCAATGGTTGGGATAACTGGGACGATGGTCTTGAGAATGGCGCGCCAATCGGGAACCAGAATTATCCGAACTACAACAGCAATGCTTCATTTCTTGGAGCAGTCACGTTCTCAAGTTCTGATGGATCGCAGGCTCTGACACTGGCCAATTCAAGTGGGAACCAGCTGAGTGGTGCTGAAAACGGTTTAGGTCAAAACTTTGTTGGAAACCGGACGGTGACCAGTGTTGTCTATACCAATGAGTTCACTGATAAACTGACTTACGTGTACCAGAGTGACTTCGGGTATCAGGCTTACGCAGACGCCTTTTACACGACACAAGGCCAACAGAATGGGTCGGCCTATTGGTATGGTGCCAACCAGTACCTGTTTTACAACTTCACAGATTATCTCATCGGTGGTCTGCGATTTGAATGGTTCCGAGACAATAACGGTACCCGAGTTGTATCTGGTCTCCGTGACGGTTCACCAGGTGTTGGTGGCTTCCAGGGTAACTTCTGGGCGATGACCTGGGGGCTCAATTACCTGATCGGAAGTAACCTGATCATCCGACCTGAATTGCGATATGACTGGTTCTCAGCTGATGAGGGTTGGATCGCTCAGGGCAACGGCGGTCCGCGAACCATGCCTTATGGTCGTCTCAACGAACAGAACGCTCAGTTCTACGGTGG
Organism: uncultured Pirellulales bacterium; assembly: GCA_965662325.1. Classification (GTDB taxonomy): domain Bacteria; phylum Planctomycetota; class Planctomycetia; order Pirellulales; family UBA1268; genus UBA1268. Next base: position 2,996 of record CBFIHW010000122.1, read on the forward strand.
TTGTGATGTTATCTGGCAGTTCTAGGAATCAAGCTCGATGCTGCCAGCCTTTCGAGGCTTGCAGTCCAAGGTAGTAGAAAAACTGGTTGTGATCCATTTGTTGGTGGGCCTGCTATGCGTCGTCTTCGTGCAACACTTTGGTGAAGAAGAACCAGAACACACGCGATGGCTTTCACGCGATGGCAGGTTTGTGGACGTTTTCTTCCGTCAACTTCAAGTGCTTTGGTGCCGCCTCGGGTCGGTTTCACCACTGAGGTTGGTACAGAAGCACCAAATATTTGTATCAAAAGGCACTCTTTTTCTCGACAAATACCAGCGGTTTTAGAAAACATTAGGCGCAGGCAAGATGGGCGATATAGGCTGATTGTCAGTTATCGCGGTCGCTGCTACCGTTGTAACCAGTTGCTCAAGGACGGTCCTCGTGACCAGGGCAGCGTTCACCCGATGACAGGTTGGGTGAAATAGTATCACGGAGGAAACTGCCGATGACTTCTCGGATTGGGCGAGCTTTCGCTCTCATACCACGCGCTGCCTCGCCTGCTGTAGTGATGGTGCTAGCCGTGCTGTTCGTAGGCGTGTCAGTACAGGCCTCCGAACAGTGGCTCACTGATTACGATGAAGCGCTTGCCGAATCAACTCGGAGTGGCAAACCAGTGCTTACTCTATTTACCGGAAGCGATTGGTGCCCCCACTGTCGAACACTTGAAGAACGTGTTTTTTCAACGTCTGAGTTCGAGTCATGGTCAGAAGAGCATGTGGTTCTTCTCATGCTTGACCTTCCAGAATCTGGAATCAGCCCGGCTGTCCGAAGTGAACGGTCCCGCATCTGCTTGAAGTACGGAGTGCGGACGTTTCCTTCGGTATTAATTTTAGATTCATTCGGTGAAAAAATCACTGAAGAGAAGGGGTACCGGGGAACACCAGCTTCCACGTGGATCAAACGATTAGCTGCAAAAGTCCCTGCACCGGAAGCCGTTGCTGATATTGAAGAGCCAATGCTGACCAGCCTCGGTGAAGCTGTTGATGAAGCTCGCGGGACAAAACGTCCAATCTTGCTTGTGGTAAGTGGTAGCCGAGATAAGACAGCAAGTATTCGGTCGGCGACACTCGTAAACGACCCGGAATTCGGTGAGCTTGCCGAAGAAAGCTTTGTTGTTGCTACCATGCCAGCCTCAACAGAAGACGGGCAGCCCACGGATGTATCGTTAGAGCAATTACTCGGTGGGACGCTCGAACCTGATGCGGTCGAAGTGATTGTGACCGAAGATGGTGAAACACCAGTGTTCATGGCCTCAGGAAGTCAATCACCAAAACGAATTGTAAGTGGCCTGCGGCGGTTTCTTGCGGCTCGACAAGCTGCCCGGAACACATCTGTAAATCGTCGATAATGTGACTGGAACAATACGTGGTGGATTTCTTGTTTGGCTTGTAAACAAGATCTTGTTTTCCACTAGGGAAACATTCCAGCCTTGGTATCGATTTCTGTAATCAATACACGTACCTCACCAAACGAGTAAAAGAGGATGTGTCAAAACTGCTCGTTTGGCCGAGTAACCGTTACGACTGTTTCAGTCGAAGGCGATGGTACCACGGTGGTGGGATGCTGCAAAATTATGTCTCGAGGTTGTTGAAACGAATTGGCCAGCCAGCACCCTACAATCGGCAGGAGCGTGAAGAGTGGGGCAATGATCCACGGGAGCCATGGCGAAAGGGCATCCTGCCACCTCTTTGGACTTTTTGGTGCGTGGTCTGAAACAACAAGGAAGCGGCGATCAATCGGCATGGATTACCCTACGTGAGTACAGAACAACTCGGTAACGGCAGATTCCAGATCCACCCAGAAGAGGTAAATAGCTCTTTGAAGCCCATTATCGCAACGGAGATTTCGAGTTTTTTGTAGTCATTGAGCATGGGTAAGCTAGGGTACAGTGGCCGAGGCGGGGCTCGAACCCGCACGGAGATTCCTCTCCACGGGATTTTAAGTCCCGTGCGTCTGCCAATTTCGCCACTCGGCCAAGTGTTTTAGGATACTAGCCGCTAATGGTACTTCACCGCAATTGGTGCCACATTTACCCGCAGGACTGGAATTCAATGCTCCCGCAGCGTACGGTCAAATGCATCAAAAAAGTATTGAGTTTCTTTCAATTTCGTCGATCACAAGACCAGTGTTCGCAACATACAGGTAGGGCGGTGACGTGATAGAGCACGAGTCGATAGTGATGCCGGGCTTTGATGGATTTCTTGGGAGTCGAGCATCAATTGGAATGGATGTGGTGATTGTTGGCCTTGTTTTACTCCTACCAGTTCTCTTCGTCAGCATCATGGCAGTGAAACAAGGGCGTTATCGCCTGCACAAGTCATTGCAGATTTTCATTATGGTCGCACTCCTGGCGGCGATTCTTGTTTTCGAAATTGATATTCGGCTGTTTAGTGACTGGCGAGTTCGTGCGACACCAAGTCCGTACTGGCCAGTAGGCGTCGGCACTGCACTTGCGGTGCATTTGGTGTTTGCAGTCTCCACCCTCGTGCTTCTTTTGTGGGTGTTGATCGAGGCAGTTTTGAGATTCCCCAAGCCGCCCGTTCCAGGAATTCACAGTAGGAGACATCGGCTCATGGCACGAATCGCCGCAGCTGATCTGCTGATCACAACCGTAACAGGCGGTTTTTTCTACTGGCTGGCTTTCGTTTTGTAATTGCTTCGATGGGTACGACTGCAATTCAACGCAGCGGCCTCAGTGCTTTTATGTTGCTGCCGACCTGTTGAGCCATTTGCAGAGACCAATGCCGCCAAAGTAGAGTGCGGCCAAAGGTGCCGCAAGAAGCAGCATGCTGTACGGATCTGCCGGCGTGAGTATTGCAGCGGCAATAAATATTACGACAAACGCCATCCGCCATTGGCTCATGAATGTTTTTACTTCGACAATGCCGAGCCGATCGAGGAAGACCATGATCAAGGGAAGTTGAAAACCAAGGCCAAAACCAACCGGCAGAAATAAGACGAACCCCAGCCACTCGCTGATTCGCGGATCGGGGTCGAGACCAAGCCATTCGTTAAATGCAAGAAGGTATGTGAGTACGAAGTCAAAGACAAAAAAGAAAGCGAGAAGGACTCCGGCAAGAAAGAGTCCTGTGCTTACCGGCAGAAAAAGATGCACAACGTTCTTTTCGTGCGGGTACAGCCCGGCCGCAACGAAAGTCCATAGTTGGTAAATGATCCAAGGGCCGGCAAGGACAAGTCCGACAAGAACAGATGCCTTGACGTAGATTCCAAACGCTTCTTGAGCGCTGAGGGTTGTAATGCTTACTCGACTGTCTCTGGCGAGTGGTTGCCAAAGAAGGATAGGAGTAAGAGAATCTATGTCGAAGAGATCTTTGTGTTTTGCTTCGGCCTGTGATCCAGGTAGTCGGTCTGGGTGCACTTCACGAAGATCGAAAGAGAGATTGTATTGCTCAACAGCATCCACGACTTCCTTTCGTGAATATGGAAGTGTTGGTCCATCGCCTTGTCGTGGCTTCCAGGCATCGAATGCTTCAATTGCACGCTCGGTGTAATATTCGCCGAGTGCCTTTCTCAGAGGAGACTCAATGATATGGATCACTGGCCTGGCAACAAAAAATCCAATGACAACGCCGCACACAAGACCAATGGCGGCACGAATGAGACAAGCTCGAAGTTCTTCAAGGTGCTCGCCAAATGTCATGGTCGAACTGTTGAAGAGGTCGTCTTTGTCGGGAGTTATTGCGTTTTGTGTCATCATTCTTGCTGAAACGTACCTATGACGGTCCTGAAACTCTATGACTCGCTATGAACTGCTCTGAATTACAGCAGTAATCCAAGAGTAATCAGCCACTGTCGTCTGTGCTATGGCTCGCTTTGTTTGCTGTGCAAGAGTGGCCATTTACCAGCTAAAACTGCCTTGCGGCCCAAATATGAGTCTCAACGATTTCTTGCTCGTTGTAAAAAATAAAGGTACTTTTTAAAGACATCACCAATTGACTCACACCAATAATATAAAATGCTCTTTCTCAAGACTCTTTTCAACCGTTCTACCTCCACCAACCGCTCGCGAGAAGAAGTATGTAAAGGGTTTCATTTCGAACATCTTGATAAGCGATATGCGCTCAATGCAGATCCCACTGGTTCAGTTACGATTAGTGGCACACCAACTGAAGGTGAACTGCTTACTGCTGAGACATCCACCCTTGCTGATGCAGATGGTCTTGGCACTATTAGCTACCAGTGGAACCGGGATGGCAGGCCGATAACTGGGTCTACTGGATGGGCAACACAGGCTGGAGGAAGCGAACGGGACTCTGCTTATTCGGTTTCAGTGCTAGGAGATGGTTCGTCAATAGTCTCGGGACGTTTTTATGACCTAGCAACGTTTGGGGATACGCAACTAACAAGTAGTGGTGAATCCGATGCCTTTGTTGCGAAACTCGATGCATACGGTAACCATCTTTGGGTAACACAGGCCGGAGGAAGTTCTTATGATGAGGCTTATTCTGTACGAGTGCTGGACGACGGTTCAGCAATTTTTTGTGGATATTTCACAGATATAGCACAGTTTGGCAGCCTACAGCTTACAAGCAGTGGTGAATCCGATGCCTTTGTTGCCAAGCTTGATTCAACCGGCCAAATTTTGTGGGCAACCCAGGCAGGGGGAGGTGGCGACGAGGAAGTCCACGAAGTGGCGGTGCTAGACGACGGCTCGTCAATTATTACTGGATCGTTTGAAGGCGTAGCGATGTTCGGGAATCAAGAGCTAATAAGTGCTGGAGAAAAGGATGCATTTGTTGCCAAGCTCGATGCGAACGGCAATTTTCTCTGGGCGACTCGGGGTGGGGGAAACAGCAACGATCAAGGGTCTTCCGTCGCGGTGCTGGACAACGGATCGGTAATTGTCTCTGGATACTTCAAAGGGAGTGCAGCATTTGGGAACATACAACTCATAAGTAATGGAAGTATTGACTCTTTTGTCGCAAAGCTTACTGCGGTTGGCGATTACCTCTGGGCAACCAAAGCTGGTGGGAGTCCGGCTTCGATTGACGACGAAGTCTACGAAGAAGCCTATTCCGTTGCGGTGCTGGATGACGGCTCGGCAATTGTCACGGGAGCTTTTGAAGCCGAAGCCATGTTTGGAACGACCCAGCTAACAAGTAGTGGAAGCGTTGACGCCTTTATCGCAAAGATCGATACTGACGGGAACTATCTCTGGGCAAATAAAGCTGGAGGAAATGGCTTAGATCATACTAGGGCTGTTGCGGTTTTAGACGACGGCTCGTCAATTGTCTCCGGGCGTTTCACAGGAACAGCAACGTTTGGAACCACAGAGCTTATAAGTAATGGAGAGCGGGATGCGTTTGTTGCAAAATTTGATGCGAGCGGTAACCACGTCTGGGCAACTCACGGTGGCGGGACTGATTACGAGAAAGCCTACGCTGTTGCAGTGCTGGACGATGGCTCCTCAATTGTCTCGGGGCAATTTTATGACTTAGCAACATTTGGGGACACGCAACTTACGAGTAATGGACGTTCCGACGCCTATGTGGCGAAAATTGACAAAGATGGCCTATCAATGGATGGGTCTGCCTACTTACTCCGACAAGCCGATGTTGGTTCGACTATCACAGTAACCGCAACTTATAAAGATGGTGGAGGCACGCTTGAAAGCATGACCTCTGCGGGTACATCAGCTGTCACCGCCATGAATGATCAGCCGCCTGTCCGGCCACAACTTGAACGGGTGCGCGAAGTCCATATTGATAATTCTCTCATCGGCCCTGCTCCGATGGTGTTCGGAAAGTCAGAACTTGTTGGATATGACACCCCGAGCTTTGTGATTACTCACGTGGCCGCAGGCTCAACTGTTGAGAAGTGGGACGCAGCAACCAATCAATGGCGTGACGTATCGGCTCCGCCAACTTCCAGTGATCCAAGACACCTTCTGCAGCTGTTACAAAATCG
>CBFIHW010000123.1:0-8534 GCA_965662325.1 uncultured Pirellulales bacterium
CTATCTCATCACTCGCGACATATCCAGTGGCAACAAATGATTCTGAGTCAAGAATATCGAGTCCTCGAATCGCACCATTTTTTCCATGGTCCAGAGTTTTCTTCCAGATAATTTCACCAGACAGACTTATCTTCCAAAGACATGCTTTTGATCCTCTTTTAGATATACCCGTTGTTCCACCAACGATAAAACCGTTGTGCACTCCAACAACACAGCGTGCTTCGTCATGAAATCTTTGCTTTCCCAGTACTGTCAGCCACTCTTGTTCCCCATTGGCATCAACTTTCATCACAAATCCATTTGCCATTGATGAGTCTGGGTCACCACATTTTCCGACTACACAAAAACCCCCATCTTCTACGTGAACACCCTCAAAAACATGATCTTCATGCTCCGTTCCCCAACCCGTTATCCACTCGACATATGGCGCACCAAAAACTGGTGAACAGCAATGGGAGAAAAATAGGAAGCAAAAAACTATCGCTTGATACAGATACAACTCAGTCATGGAGACACCACTCAATCGCATTCAATAAAAGAGGCGGAAGAACCGGCCCACGAAAATCATCGATATGTCCGAGCGATGTATAGAACGACTTGCCTCCATCAGTACGACGAAAAGTCCAGGCGACAGGTTCGGGGGTATGTCCTTCAACAACACCTTCCAAGACAACTTCTGCCTTTTCTTCAAGCGGTGAAACACAATACAACGAGCCACCCGAAGCACACGGGAGTTCTTTTATTCCGGACAAGAGAGATTCCGACACGGTAGAGGATCGATTCACTCTCTGGATGGTTGCGACGAGTGAGTTCTTGTAATGGTTGGTGTAGTTTCCACCAAACACCGTTTTGTCGAATTCTGGCCATGCAGCAAATCCATCTTCTGGCTCTTGCTTCCGCAAACAGAAGGCATGGCTCGCCGTACGTATACCAATAACTGGCTTGCCAGATTGGACATACCGATGAATTCTATTGAGTTGTTGTGGTGGCAATGTTCTGCGGCGAACACTCACAAACAAGAGATCTGCCGTATCAACTGCCTCACTACCAATCAATTTGTTGGGATCATGTGGATCTGCGTAGACAAAGGTACTCTTTCCATCACGTACATACTGCTTGCAGAAATCGGGGAGTGTCTTTTCCGTTTGGTACTCTCTCTCTGCTATTAAGAAAACAATATGCGGCTGCTCCGCATCGACCTGTCTTGTCCCCACAAAACAACATATGATCCATACCGTCATCATGTAACAGACTAAACGCACTGGAATTCCCTCTCATTTCCATTTGTGACAGGTATTAAAGAAACAGCATTATATGTCCTCTTATTCCACATCGACCGTGTGGCTCTTCAGTCTCTCAACTACAACTGCGACCGCTTTCTCTGCATTAATTAACCCGTATCCTGTTTGGTAGTCGTAGCCCTCATCACCAATATCATCTGCTGTATCAATAAGAATCTGTCTCGTTTCCCATGGATACAGCTCCGGATCGACAGAAAGCATGAGTGCAATCGTTCCGCAGAGCATTGGCCCAGCAAATGAGTTTCCACTCGCTGCTTGACCAAGAATGCGGCCATTCGGCTGAATCGACGGCAGGCGGTGATTAAAAGCCGCCACTTCCGGCTTCTTCACCTGGCCATCTTGATAGTGATGCGTTGTCCATTCTACGGGGCCCTGACTGGAAAATGGTGTTCGAGACAAATCACGTTGAACACCGGATGCAGCAAATACCGCAAAAGGGATATCTTGTGGGATTGGCATCTGAATAGGAATCGGCTTGAATTGAGGCGATCCTTCCATTGCATAATTCCCCGCGCCTGAGACAAGGTGGACACCGCAAAGGGAAGCATGCTCACACGCTTTTCTCCAGTGTGATCGGTACTCACCTAGATTTGCTCGGGAGAAGCTCATGCTATACGTGTCGGCATCGTGTTCGATTGCCCACTCCAAAGCTTCTTCGAAACACTGACCTGCAAGCACACCCGCCCACCGAGCATTCGGTGCAATACCAAACTGTCGAGCAGGTGTCCCTGCTGTGCGACCACAGATAATTGCAGCACACTGATGACCATGGAGAAGTTTTCTATCAATCTTGTTGGGATCATCTGACCCGCGTCGCAACAAATCGCCAGTTTGACGGTCAAAGTCAAAACCATGTAAATCATCAATGAGGCCATTGTCATCATCATCAATTCCATTGGCTTGTTCATGTTGATTTCGATAGCGAGTTGGACGAATAGTCGGTGAGACAACAAAGTTGGCATCATGAATGACATTCAGAACACCCTTTCCCGTTGCGTTATATAACCTCCAAGCCTTATCCGCGTGGAGTGCTTTGATATACCAGGCAGGGGTCACGTCATCTGACTGAAATGGCACCGGTTCATCTTCGGGTTCTGGTTGCACATTTTCTATAATTAAAGTGTTTCTCTTGCGGACAGGACCGACAAAGAAAAGACATCGAACACCGGGAATTTGTTTGATTGCCTCGACACCATTCTTATCTGTCGTACAGGTAAATCCATTCACAATCCAATGATATGTAACGTCTTGAATGACGTCGGATGCTTTGAGTGTTTTGAGAGCCGGACCAGCCTTTTCAACAGCCAATTGATTGGCCTCTTTTAAAACGTTTCGAACGTCGATCCGAAGAGCCCGGCGCCCTTCATCATGCAATGACGCCATCCGCCGCTGATACGCAAGGCCGTCACCGAGTACCTGCTGTTCAAACCATGCTGTGACTTGAAACCTTTCAAGACGGTTTTTGTTTACTCGGTGATCAACCCAGCACCCGTGTCCAGGAATCGTTTCAAGTGTGAGTTCATGTGCGGTGCCAATTGATGCGTGGGCAAAAAAGAGCATCGCATACACAAATATGATGTATCTCATTGGCATACGACTCCTCCGTCTCCCTCAGGTTCACCTGAAATACAGTGCCATCAAATGCTTCCCCTATAAGGAACCACCGGAAATCCATGTGTCGAAAGACCGTCAATAACAAATACTTTCCCTGCATCAGGCTCACTCAGAGTCTTGTGAAGTCCGGTTGTTACAAAGAGTCTGTCGTACTGATCACCGCCGAATGTACAGGCAGTCGTTTCAGCACACGGGAAAGAAATCTTCTTTACAACCTTTCCTGCTTGCGTCTCAACTTGAATCACAGCACCTCCGTGACACATTGCAATCCAAAGATTTCCATCAACGTCGATTGCCATGCCATCTGGCGACCCCTCGACGTCTGCTAATTGAGTATCGATAACTACCTTTGGAGTGCCTAGATTCCCCGTTTCGTTCTCAAAAGGATATGCCATAACCTTTTTCGTCGGCGTATCTATGTAATACATTAAAGAAGCATCGGCACTCCAACAGATTCCATTCGAGTTGGTTACATGAGGAATCGTTTTGTGCAACTGCCCCTTAAGATCAAACATATAAAGGGATGCATCTCCTACCTGCTTTGTGGTACTGATTGTGCCAGCCCAAAACCTTCCTGACGGATCGCACATACCGTCATTAAAACGATTGTTTGGTCTTTTCGCAGATTCAGGATCGACAAGAACCTTCTTCTCACCACTCTGTAGCCGGAAGCTGAATATTCCTGAATCTCCAGCGCATAACAAATCTCCATCGTGTGTTGGCGTAACTGCACCGATTCGTTCACCAACGTTCCATGCATCCTCTTTGTGTGAATCGGGACAAAGGCGAATAATCGCGTGGCCTTCAATGTCTACATAAAACAGTGCGTTGTTCCAAAATCGTGGTCCTTCACCCCACTTGGATACATGCTGTCCGACCGGTTCTATCGAGAGATGATCACTCATAGATTTCGCTGAAGAGCATCCTCCATGACTACAAACATGCCGGTTCTCTACAGGATATTTACCCCTACAAGGCAGAAAAAAATGCCTGTCACTTTCAGAAATCTACTTTACTGCAACGATGTAACACAACCAACTCGGATAGCTTTCAGCCTGTTCGGCTTTAATCCATTCACCAGTTTCTTCGCCGTCTTCGTCTTCTTCTTCCCAGTAGACGTATGACTTCTTGAAACCAGCTTCTTCAAGGAGTTCTCGAACTTCTGCTATTGTCCAGAAACGCCAGTTGTATTGAAAAGCATCCTGTAACTTACTGCCATCACCAAATTTAAAGGAGATTGAGAAATCCGCCTCGTGTGTCACTGGATTAAATTGAACCTGTTTCCAGTGATAGCTAAATCCTTTTTTCCCTTTTTTCACAACTTTCTTTTCAACTGTATTTTCTGCGTAGCAGTCGCCACCGCCCATCATATCCATAACCATGACGCCCTGCCGACTCATGTTTGATCTGGCAACGCGGAAATACTCAAGCAATTCTTTCCGTGTTTTGAATAGCCAGAAAGAAAAGTTCTGAGCTGCGAGAACATCGGCACTTGGCCGCGTTTTCTCACGGACATCTTTTTCGAGTATGCGGACTCGTGAAGCTTGCGATGACTGTAGTTTTGAAAGAATGTGTTTTTCACCCCATGCCAATGGCTCTGGATCGAGGTCGACACCAACTGCTGTGCGTTGTGTGCCAAGCTTTACCCATTCACAACAGACTGAAAATGTGCCACAAAAATCTTCACGCAGTGTCATTGGCTTCCGACGAAACTCATCCTTGAATGCCTGATCAAAAAATTCAACTTCATGTTCGGGAGACTGAACTGACTTCAGATAACACTTATACTTATCAGCCTTTTCGGCCATCGATCGACGTTGTTTTCGAGCACACATAGAAAAAGTTTCCTCATCAAAAAGAGCTGCGACTGCTCTGTTTTTTAACCCTGTTCTTCGACGGCGTAAACCATGCAGCCTGCCCTAAGATGGTACTTCCGATTCAAAAGGAGTCAAAAGGACGATACACTTCAGTTTGGGTATCTCGATCGCCAACGAAACAAATCAGTCTGACATGATCTTGCGAACCATGTTTTTCGTTGCTGTAACTGCTCCGGGGATAGGAATTCATGCAGCTGATCTTGTGACCCCACCAATGACTCACGAGGCACCCGCAGCAGGAAAACGTGTCTGGCAACAGGCGCCTGAGTATCGTGGCACTGATGTCTACCACTCACTCTATCTTCCACGAAACTGGATCCCCGGAAAAAAATACCCGGTCCTTGTTGAATACACCGGAAACGAGTTTCCACCGGGAAAGGGAAGCGGCGAAGTAAAGGATGCCAACCTTGGTTATGGAATAAGTGGTGGCAACCATTTTATATGGATTGTCATGCCGTACATCGCCATGGATAAAGCACGCAATACTGTCACGTGGTGGGGTGATCGGGAGGCAACTATTCAGTACTGCAAACAAAATATTGGTCACATCTGTAAAGAATGTGGTGGAGATCTCGACAACCTACTGATTTGTGGATTTTCTCGCGGTGCGATTGCAACGAGTTACATCGGACTTGCTGACGATGAAATTGCCCGGCTCTGGAAGGCTGTCATCACTCACGATCATTTCGATGGCGCGAAACAATGGCCATATCCGGATAGTGACCGACAATCGGCTCTTCATCGTCTTTCACGGTTACAAGGAAGACCTGTCCTCGTATGTGGGCAGCGTGCGACAGCAGTTCGTAACGAATTCCTTGCTGAATACCTTGAGCTTGCTGACTTTACGTTCCTTGATGTTCCAGTGCAAAGCATATTCAATATCCCGGAGGGCCCTTACCTGCATTCACACACTGATTTATGGATGCATCGCCCAAGTAGCTATCGTGATCATGTAAGGAACTGGGTTCAAAAAGTCATACAGGATATTCCGGAAGGGTAAACAACTATTTCACGCGGCTGAAGATGTGAGTGAAGCTCACGATGTGTTTGAGATGTTTCCGTATACGGAAGGCGAACTGAATAAAAATGGTCTTTTCGACAGAAGTCAAACATGCCATACCGTCTGTTAACCTATACTATGACTATGAAGTACGAGGGGACTCCTTACTCACATCAATGCCCAAGGCCGCAAAGCAGTCGGGTTTCCAACCATTGAAAAATCAGTTGATAAGTAGTGACCAGAAACAATATCTGTTGTGTCTGGGATGAGAAAAACTAGTCAGGTACAGCATTCTCCTAGACCACAAAAAGGTTCTCTTATGATCAATCGTTGCATCGTACTTACTCTCTTTTTCATTGTGCTCTCATTTTCTATTTGTGGACACGCTTCTGACAAACACTCTTCTGTAACCGAGTCACCTCAGCAACGAGATAGTCGTATGCAGTGGTGGCGAGACGCACGCTTTGGAATGTTTGTTCACTGGGGGCTTTATTCTGGACTGGCTGGCACCTGGGAAGGCAAGCCTGTTGCAACACAGGGCGGGATGGAGTGGATACAGCAACGGGTCAAAGCTGATACGGCAACCTATGCAAAAAATGCGATTCCGCTCTTTAAGCCAAAAGAAGACTTTGCAAGTCAGTGGGCTCAGTTGGCAAAGAAGGCTGGCTGCCGATACCTTGTCTTCACCACGAAGCATCACGATGGCTTTGCATTACATGATTCAAAGGTCAGTGATTTTGATGCTGGCTCGGTACTGAATCGTGATCTTGTGAAGGAGATCGTTGATGCCTGCAGGAAAGAAGGATTGCGAATTGGGTTCTATCACTCCGTGATCGACTGGCATCATGATCAATATGCGTATCTCTTATCGAAGGAGTTGCCCTATCCTCTGAAGGGAGAACCGTATCCAACTGGTCCTCGAGATCACGAAAAATATATTCAGTTCCTGCATGCTCAGGCGAATGAACTGATGACTCATTACGGACAAGTGGACGTTGTCTGGTGGGATTACAGCTCTACAGACTTCCAAGGAGAAAGAGCCTGGAAAGCCTTTGAGTTGATGGGCAGTGTGAAGGAAAAACAGCCACAAATCATTATGAACAACCGTCTCTTTCGAATTCCTGAAGCTGGTTTTAGCGGCATGGGAACTCATGCCGTCACAGATCAACTCAACCCAAAATATGGTGATTTCATCACGCCTGAACAGCATATTCCAGCCACTGGTCTTCCCGATCTTGATTGGGAAACATGCATGACCATGAATACAACATGGGGGTTCAGTGAGCACGATCATGCATGGAAATCTGATGAGACACTCATTCGAAATCTTATTGACATCGCAAGCAAAGGTGGAAATTATTTATTAAATATTGGTCCCACAGGCGATGGAACCGTTCCAGAGGAAAGTATTGCGTCACTCAAAGTAATTGGTGACTGGATGAAGACCAATGGTGAAGCAATCTATGGCACAAAGGCCAGCCCTTTTGAAAAACTCAGCTGGGGCCGATGCTCACAAAAGTCACTGCCAGGTGGTAAGACTCGGCTGTACTTACACATCTTTGATTGGCCCGCTGATGGGAAGCTCATTGTGCCGCTTGGAACCGATACTACCGCAACTGCTCGACAACATGCTGATGGCAAAGAACTTCGTGTTACATCCGGTCCAGAACAGATAACAATTCTTGTTGGTGAACCCCTTCTTCACAAGATTGCTACTGTTGTTGAGCTCGATATTGATGGTCCACTCCACGTATCTCAGTAGCATCTGGAATCAAATGCATCGACACTGTACTTACAAACCTGTTCCAGAAACACTGTCTACTTCATTTCCTGACACCCATAATAGTGGATGGCGAAGTGGAAGATTCCTCTTCACTTCAAATGTTTCTGGATCTGCTTCAAGTTTTTTCCAGACATTCAGATAATGGGCATCCCCATAATGAAGCCCAGCAAAAAGAAGACTCGGATGCCGCACAGGCCATTCCTTCCAATACATGATGTCTTTCGGATATGGCCATGAAGATTTGTCTTCAATATATGGAACAATAAATTCAATTCCGCGGTGCATGCCACGTCCATCGGGCAGCCGAAAGGCCCATAGATCGTTTGCGTCTGTGGATACAATTTGAGCCACTCCGGCCATAGCATCGATAACGAAGAGTGAATATCCGTAGGGCTTTGTTCGTGCAAGTTCTGCTGGAAACCCACCCGAATCATTCATCATCTCTTGCAGGTAAACGGACTGAAACTGCTCTCGAATCCATTGCAGGATTTCTTCATCACCCACAAAATCGGCAAAAGAAGCTGCCTGAAGCGACCAGCACACACCGTGATTATTTGGATGATTCTTTTCCCGAACACCGTATTCATGGGTACTGATCCATGTCAAATAGGTTCGAAACCATTGTTTGACAAGAGCTTGAGATTCAATCGGAAATGACGGTGATGAACAAAGAAGTTTTGCACTTCGTGCAACCTCAGTGAGATGCAGCGTATCAATAACACCAATGCTTCGGCCCTCGTAGCGACCCTGAATAGCTTGACCATAGAGAAGACTTGGATTCATTTTTGTACGGCTCTCTACAAACCAGGCTTCAAGATGTGTTACAGCGTGTGCAGCATATCGCTCGTCCTTGGTAATGAGATACGCGGATGTGAGGGAGCCAACGATTTCACCTAGACGAATCATTGCGACTCGATGATCCTGAAAAAGTTCGGGATACGTCTCACCATCTCGTCGAA
>CBFIHW010000124.1:0-8443 GCA_965662325.1 uncultured Pirellulales bacterium
AGGCTGCTGATCCGGTTGCCCCCGGGTTGATCAAATCAACTGTGCCAGCAGCAAGCCGAACAATACCACGAGCCTGACTGGCGATATCAGCATCATGTGTGACGAGCACTATAGATAGACCGTTGTCACGATTCAACTCAGCCAGCGCTTCAATGATACCCGCACCACTTTCTTCATCGAGGTTGCCTGTGGGTTCATCAGCAAGCAAGACTTGTGGCTCGGTAATTAAAGCACGGGCAATTGCAACTCGTTGCATTTCACCACCAGATAGTTGCCGTGGTCGATGATGAAGCCTGTCGCTCAGGCCAAATCGATCGAGGAGCGATTCTGCCTGTTCCTGCGCTGCTCGTTTGTGTGAGAACCAATCGAAAATGCCATGCCGAATGAGTAGTGGGGCGAGCACATTTTCCAAAGCGGTGAATTCAGGGAGTAAATGATATGCCTGAAAGACCATGCCAATCGAGTTGTTTCGGAGCCGGTCTTTTTCGCGGACAGGCAGGTTGTCAATTCGTTGTCCATTGATCCAGACTTCACCACTGTCAGGAGCATCAAGGAGTCCCATCACGTGCAGCAGCGTGCTTTTTCCAGATCCACTCTGACCGACTACTGCAAGAAAGCCACCCTGCTCAAGTTTGAAGTCAACGCCACGCAGAACATCTAGGGTGGTTGTCCCAGATTGATACTGCTTGTAGATCTGCCGAGTTTCCAGCATCGGCGTCTCATGTGATGGCATTTCTAAATCATTCATGTCGCAAAGCCTCGACTGCATGGAGGCGGGCTGCTCGCACAGCAGGCAAGACACTTGAACCAATGGCAATAGCTACTGCGCCAACGATAATCCAGCCAATTGTCACCGGATGAACGATCGTGGGAATTTGAAAAAAATAGTAAATGGATGGGTCAAATACCCTTGACCCTGTACACCATTCGACCGCTTGCCGTATTTGATTGATGTTCCAGGTGATACTCAGGCCAAGAATGAGACCAGCACCGGCACCAACAAGGCCAAGAAAAAGTCCGTACCCCAGGAAAATCCCAGCAATACCAGAAGACGTTGCCCCAAGAGCTTTCAGAATTCCAATGTCACGTGTCTTTTCAACAACAATCATGAAAAATATTGCAAGAATGCCGAATCCAGCAACTGCGATAATAAGAAACAGCAATATGTTGAGTACGGCCATCTCCATATCAACTGCTGATAGAAGTGGCCCCTGTTTATCTCTCCACGTTGCAATTGCATACAGATCTGACGGAAAGACTTCTCGTAAACGATCTCGTACCTCGTTGAGTTTTGCATCTGGTTTCAGGCGAATCTGAATGGAATTCACACTGGGAATACCAGTTTGTGGATTAATCATGCCTCGCATTCGCTGAAGTGCATCGATGGGAACAAAAACGAAGTTTGAGTCATATTCACTCATTTTACTTTCATAGAAATCAACAATTGTAAAATTGTCACTGACAGCTTTGGGTGGTGTGCCGGCTGTCGGGAAAGTTATTTTGACATCATCACCCGGTAGTGAAAGAAATTGATCGACTCCCTGACGGTTTCGAAAGCTTGCCAACCCTATGCCGGGCACGATGCCTGTGAACTGTTCTTCAGCCAGGTCCATGACACGACCTTGGTTGGGCCGAGCTTTCTGGAATGGATTCGTTCGCTTTCCCTCCGCAGTATCAGAAGGTGTCTCAGAAGAGTCACCTTCGGGACTCGTTGCGGCAAGCATGGCATCAACCTGTTGATCAACAGAGCGTGACGGAGCGTTTTCCGCAGATTCTTTTGATTCAAGCCGCTCTTTCCAGAGACGCTCCCGATTCACCCGCATTCGACGGTGTGGCCAGCCGGCATGCTCAAGAGCAGGTCGGGTTGGAGTCTCGGTTGGATTCTGACTATCAATCGTGTCGTAACCACCTTCTCGTAAATCAAAAGAAAGCTGTTCTCGATTTGCCGGGTGCTGAAGATATCTGCCAAAGTCACTTACCTCTGCGTGGGTTTTTGGGTCGATTCCAATGAACATAACTTGCCGTGTGACCCACTGGCCACGAACCTGAAAACTGAGCATAGCCGGCACCGCCACGGTTGGAGTCATGCCGGCTATCTGATCACCGGCAGCTCGTTTAATTTCCTCGATGTGCCATTGTGGATCCTGAAAGCCGGAGAGTGAGTGGCTTTCAAAAACAATATCAGAAAGGATTCCGTGGATACGGGTTTGCATTTCATTCGAAAAACCGGACATGACCGCGTTGACTACGATCATTGTCGCCACACCGAGCGTTACGCTAATGACGCTTGCCAGCGCGATCCATCGCGTACGAAGATATCGCCAACAGAGAAGAAGTTTGTACATAGCGCCAACGCAGCATCAGCCGCCAGTGTGGGGACGATGAATCGGAAATAGGATGACGTCACGGATTGAGCTGGCCTGTGTCAAAAACATGACAAGGCGATCAATTCCAATACCGAGGCCACCGGCTGGTGGCATGCCGTGTCGAAGTGATTTAATGAAATCATGATCCATTCGGGCCATGGATTCATCGTCGGAAAGACCAGCTAATTGTGTTCGAAAAAGCTCTTCCTGGAGATCAGGATCATTGAGTTCTGTGTAGGCATTGGCTAATTCCATGCCAGCAACGTACAGCTCAAATCGTTCAGCAATGTCAGGTGCATCACTTTTTCTCTTGGTAAGCGGGCAGACAGCAGCTGGATAATCAATGACGAAGATTGGGCCGGAGAGTGTCTTTTCAACCGTTTCCTCAAAAAGCTCACTCTTGATGACATCTGGGTGCCGGCCCGCTGTTTCAATTTCATGTTTTGCGGCCTCATCTGCCACGCTTGCTGGATCCTCCGGGTCGCAGCCCGTCACTTCGGCAAGTAAGTCATCGTATCGCTTTCGGGGAAAGGGTGGCTTCAGGCTGACGTCGTGTCCCATCCAGGTGAACGTCTCCGGGGCGTTTGCGGCCTCAGCGGCTGCAACGAGTACAGCTTCTGTCAGATCCATCATGGAGGCATAATCACCATAGGCCTCGTATGCCTCCATCATGGTGAACTCAGGATTGTGTCGTGGGCTTATGCCTTCGTTGCGATAGACGCGACCCAACTCGAAAACTCGTTCCATGCCACCAACGAGCAATCGTTTGAGGTGGAGCTCTAAAGCGATGCGCATCACCAGTGGCATGTCGAGTGCATTATGATGTGTTGTGAATGGACGGGCCGCCGCTCCACCAGCAGTTTCTTGAAGTGTTGGTCCTTCAACTTCAAGATAGCCACGATCGGTAAGGACTCGCCGTATTGCCTCAATAATTCGGCTTCGAGCAACAAATCTGTTGCGTACACCCTCACCGTGAATGAGATCAAGATAACGCATCCGTTGACGCAATTCGGGATCGACGAGGCCGTGGTATTTATCTGGAGGTGTCTCAAGTGACTTCGTAAGGAATGTCAGACTGCTGGCAAAGATTGTCATCTCACCAGAGTTTGAATAACCAAGTCGGCCTTCAACTCCGATAATGTCACCAAGATCAAGGCAGCCAACGACTGGCCAGGTATCTGGCCCGACCTGCTTTTTGCCGATCATGACCTGAAGGCGGCCAGTGCGGTCGACAAGATCAAGAAATACCAATCGGCCAGCATTCCGGAGTAGCATGATTCGACCCGCAACGCGAACGGTTGGCCCATCATCAGCATCCTGAGCGATGGATTCTCCCTCTTTTCGAACCGATGCAACAGCCTGGGCACTATCGAATCGACTGCCCCACGGATCGATCCCAAGTTCCTGAAGTTTTCCCAGTTTATCTCGACGTGCCTGGAGAAGAGCAGTGACGGTGGACGAAGGCTGGTCAGTATCAAGTGGTGACGGAGAAGACATCTGTCGGTTCTGAGTTTCCTGAGGATTTGAAGGATTTCCAACAATGGAATAACTCATTGTCTGCTTTTCTCACAAATTTCGAAAGGGCAGCCATCCCAAAGAGAAGCCATAGCCGGTCTCTAGTCGAATACGGGGCATTCAGGGTACAACCCGGACCTACAATAAGACGATGTTGAGACGAGCCTGAGACCTTAGAGTGACCAGTGACAATGGATCTACGAGCCCACCATAGACCGGCCTTATTTAGCGTCGAATTACGGACTGCCCAGTGGGAAAATATGGTGTTTTGGTACCGAAATATTCTCGGCCTCCGGGTTTTGGTCCGTGTCATCGATGATGGCTATGCCTTATTTGAGGCGGGTGATACGCGGGTTGCAATCCTCAGTCGAGAGAATGCCGGCGAGGCCAGTGGACGTTGGAGTCTCGGCTTTGAGGTGACGGATTTAGAGGCTGCGTATAGTCGTCTTCAAGAGGTAAATGCAGATCTTGTCGAACCGAAGACGCATCCTGAGGGATTTCGAGAACTTGTTACCAATGACCCCGATGGGAATCTGCTTCGGCTCTTCGCGTGGCCAACCGCCTGAGGTCACGTTTTCTGAAAATCATCTCACGATGAAGATGATTATTTTACCAACCACTGGTTGTCAGTCGTATGCGGCAAAGATTCATATCGGCTGTCATGAAGAGCGAGCGACCGTCTTCACCAAAGCAGCAATTCGCTGTTTTCTGTCCGGTGAGGATTGTTCCGAGATGAGTTCCATCTGCTGCTATGACCAAGACGCCACCTGGACCTGTTGCAAACAGGTTTCCTTTCGTATCGATGGCCAAGCCATCCGGCATCCCCTTTCGTGTTGCCGAAAGATTTGAAGCATCAAAAAATATTTTTCCCGCATCCAGCATTCCGTTTTCATCAACATTAAATACTTTCAGAATCGGTGCATCAGGATCAGACTGTGCGACGTACAGTTTTTTCTGATCAGGTGAAAATGCAATACCATTTGGACGTGTCATGGTCTTACAGAGAAGATCAACCTGTCCATTTGGTTGAATTCGAAAGACTCCGCAAAATTCGATTTCTCGTCGTTTATCATCGAATCCATCAGGAAGTCCGTATGGAGGATCTGTGAAATAAATTGCTCCAGAATTATGAACGGCCAAGTCGTTGGGGCTGTTAAACCGCTTGCCCTCCCATGCGTCCGCAAGCGTTCGTTTACCCCCATTTTTTTCAAGTACGCTGATTCTTCGATCGCCATGTTCGCAGCAGAGGAGTCTGCCCTTTGTATCGAGTGCGAGCCCGTTGCTCCCTCGTTCTTTTCCGTAACTTGCCGGGCCAGTAAATCCAGCAGGTTCAAGAAATGTAGAAAGCTCACTTTTTGTGTTCCAGCAATGAATGCGGTTATTTGGAATGTCACTGAATAACAAAGATTGAGATGGAAGGCCCCCATCTCCATTTGGAACCCAGACAGGCCCTTCCGACCACTGAAAACCCATTGCCAGCACTTCGATCGTGGCATCAACGGGAATAAGTGCATCAAGGTCTGAATGTAATCGCTCAACACTTCCAACAACTGGGAACATGTTATCTCCTGCTTGAATTGCACATGTTGGTGTCATGGTTCCAGTGAGGAAGAGCAAAAGGATAATTCGTCGACATGGTGCATTATTCGCCACAGTTGATTTCTCCAAGCAGTTGGGAAAAAAGATATTCCGTCACGTAACGACCAATTACTTTCCCCGGAGCACGTGTTTCGCACATGCCACAAACTATCGTAGCACTGGATTCTGAAAATCGGTGGAACCTATCAGTCAATGACAGAAAAACATGAAAACTCTGGGCTGAGAGTCTACCATGAAGCTTTGAAAGGCCTCTTCTCATCTGATTCAATTATTTGAAGTCTTTGCAGTTTATAAGTCCTACTCATCCTTTTCTTACAGAATGCCTCGTTTCGGGCAATCAAGAAACGTTATGAAAAGTTCATGCTCGGTATTCGCACTATGAGTTTTTCGTCGAACACGAGTTCACCTGCAGAAGGTTTTGGTTTCACGACATTAACAACGCTAGTCATCACGGGCATGATTGGCTCAGGTGTTTTTGTGACATCAGGCTTCGCGCTTGAATCACTTGGCTCACGGGGGCTTGTACTGGCGGCTTGGGCGGTCGGCGGCGTGGTTGCCGTGTGTGGCGCGGTTGCCTATGGAGGCCTTGCACGGCGATTACCAAAGTCGGGTGGAGAATATCTCTATCTTTCCCGTTGGTTCCATCCGTTTTGTGGATTTCTTGCCGGTCTTGTTTCGTTAACGGCGGGCTTCAGTGGAGGGATAGCCTTTGCTGCAATGACATGTCAGGAATATGCCAAAGGTATTCTGTCTCTGCCGGCATGGGTGCCCAATCAGACGATTGCAACTGCAGTGCTCATTCTCTGTTGCCTGATCCATATCGAGTCAGGGCGGGTTGCAGCACGAATCAATACCGCCATTGTATTCCTGAAGCTCCTGACAATTCTATGTCTCATTGTGTTCGGGTATTCAGTTGTTGGTTGGCCACCGGAAGTTATAGAAAAGCCGATAGATGTTCCACTACACAGTGCAACCATCGGTGGATTCGCAATGGCAGTCGTGTGGGTCATGTTTAGTTACACAGGATTTAATGAAGCGATTTACGTTGCATCAGAAGCTCGTGTGGGCCGCCGAACTGTACCACTGGCTCTGCTTGTCGGTACGCTGATTACGACGCTTCTTTATTTTGCAATGAATGATGTTTTTCTTCGTTCCGCACCAGTTGCTGATTTAGCTGGTCAGTCACAGATTGCAGCGGTTGCAGCTGCAGCTCTTGGTGGTGAAACTGCCAACTGGTGGATGCGACTCGTCATTGTCCTTTCAACCCTTTCTGCCGCAGCAGGAATGACAATGGCCGGTTCCCGTGTCGCAGCAGCAATGGCAGACGACGGGCTTTTCCCCAGATGGCTACAAGGGCATGCTGGGCGAAGCAGGGCGGTCGTATTTCAAACGACTCTCGCCCTGATCCTCGTCTATTTAACAACATTGCGAGATTTGCTCGGCTCTCTTGGTGTGATGCTCTCCTTGTGCTCAGCCATGACTGTAGGAACGCTCTTCTTGTCAAAGACGCAGTCCTGCGATGCGCCTGATGAATCAACACAGCCATCCCGGTTTGTATTAGCTGCTGCTGCAATGTACTGCGGTGCGACACTTCTTTTTGCCATGCTGTATGGATGGCATGATCCATGGCAGTGTGGTGGAATTCTTGCCATTTTTGCTTTGGCTGTCGTGCTCTGGCCGTGCGTGAGATCCTCAGCACTCTCGCGGTTTAATCATTCTCAACACGACTGAGTATCACAATTAAAAAAGTAGCAATTGGACCCGCGAGCAATGAGATGAGACACCATGCAAGTCCACTCCGACCTTTTCCTTGCGCTAGGCCAGCATTGATTAGAGAAAGTGTTCCCCAGCCGACAAAAAAATTTGAATCAAACATTCTTGGACCGTCACTTATGACCCAGAGTCTTGCCAGGCTGAGACGGGAACACAACTACAAAATAGATTCCTGTCGCCATGTACATTATCGACTCGACCGACTGGAGGCCAGTATTTTTTCCGTTTCAAGTCAGCGACAGGAAAGACTGCTTCCTCTCGAGTATAAGGCCTTGTCCAGTCTTGGTCAGCAATACAGCTTGCGGTATGTGGCGCATTAATGACAGGGTTATTGTCTTGTGGCCACGTGCCTTCCTCGACGTGTCGAATCTCTTCACGAATTGCGATCATGGCTTCAATAAATCGATCAAGCTCATGGAGATCTTCACTCTCTGTCGGTTCAACCATCAACGTACCGGGAACTGGAAAACTTAATGTCGGTGCATGGAATCCGTAATCGATAAGTCGTTTGGCAACATCTTCTGCAGTGATTCCGCTTGTTTCCTTCAGCGGCCGAAGGTCCAGGATACATTCGTGGGCAATTCGTCCATGTGCTCCTGTATAGAGCGTGGGATAATGATCTCGAAGCCGTACGCTGACGTAATTGGCCGCTAAAATTGCAGCTTCTGTTGCGTGTCGTAAACCTGAGCTGCCCATCATGCGACAGTACATCCAACTAATTGGGAGAACGCCGGCGTTGCCTAGAGGTGCCGCGGAAATCGCACCAACTCCGCCGCTTGTTTGGATGCCAGTGGTTTCGTGGCCGGGCAGAAAAGGCACGAGGTCTTCAACAACACAGACTGGCCCAACACCAGGCCCTCCACCACCGTGTGGAATACAAAATGTTTTGTGAAGATTGAGATGACTCACATCACCACCAAAGTGCCCAGGTTCGGCAGTTCCAACTAATGCATTCATGTTTGCACCATCGATGTACACCCGCCCACCATGATTGTGGACAATGTCACAAAGATTCTTGATCTCAGATTCGAAGACGCCATGAGTGCTTGGGTACGTAATCATCACAGCGGCCAACTGATCAGTGAACTGCTCGCACTTTTCCTGAAGTTCAACAAGGTCAACATTTCCTTGGTCGTCACAGCCGGTGACAACAACTTTCATGCCGGCCATTTGTGCGCTTGCAGGATTTG
>CBFIHW010000125.1:0-8315 GCA_965662325.1 uncultured Pirellulales bacterium
GCGGTCAACAAGGCGGTCAACAAGGCGGTCAACAAGGCGGTCAACAAGGCGGTCAACAAGGCGGTCAACAAGGCGGTGGTGGTCAACAAATGTGCTGGGTTGCTCGCGAGGTTTATGGTCCAGAGAATCCGAAATGGCTGCTATTCCGATCATGGTTGCTTTGCGAAGCTCCCCCTTGGCTTATTCATCTCTACGGAGAACACGGGGAGAATTTTGCCAAATGGATTCACGACAAGCCAGCTTTGAAAGATGGCCTGAGGCTGTTAATGGACAAGGCTATTGAGTAATGCCAAAATTTGGACTAATTCTTGTTGCAGCAGGTAAAAGCAGTCGGTTTGGTGATGCGAATTATAAGAAACCTTTTGCGCCGCTGGCGAGGCGATCTGTTTGGTTGCACGCTGCAGAAAAATTCCTTGACCACGACGACGTGAAGCAGGTTGTCGTTGTCGTTGCACCAGAAGACCGTGAATACTTCATGGACAAATTTGGTGCGGATGTTGCATTCCTTGGCATCAAAGTCGCCGAGGGGGGGGAGCAACGATCAGACTCTGTCTTCAGTGGCCTCGCTGCATTAAATAAAGAGATTGACTTTGTTGCAATCCATGATGCTGCACGACCGTGTCTAGCAACCCGATGGATCGATGATGTATTTAAGAAAGCCATTAAGACGGGTGCGGCAATTTTGGCGACCCCCGTTGTCAGCACGCTTAAGCGAACTGATGAACGGCTGCGCATCGAAGATACGGTTGATAGAACAAATCTCTGGGAAGCACAAACTCCACAAGTATTCAGTCGTGCATTACTCGCCGACTCTTTTGAAAAAGACACTCAGCGAATCGCGACAGACGAAGCACAAATGGCTGAGGCCGCAGGACACGCAGTATCAGTAGTACCTGGCTCGCCGATGAATCTAAAAATCACTTCAAAAGAAGATCTTCGTCTCGCTGAACAGATCTTAAAAGTGTTGCCGAAGCCAAGCCTGGACAACCACGCTCATCCCTTTTCTGGAAGTGACATCTGGCGATAGTTCAAAATCCGCCAATCAAGACCTATGTCCAAAAACCTTATAACTGATTTTACCGAACGTGGTTTAGTACACCAAACCACAGACAGCGACAGTCTGCACGACTGGCTCACAACACCCGGCAGGCGAATCTACGCCGGATTTGACCCAACTGCAGACAGTCTTCATGTCGGACATCTTGTAGCTATTATTCTACTGAGACGAGTGGCTCGCGCCGGCCACGAACCTGTTGCGCTTATTGGCGGCGCGACGGGTATGATTGGTGACCCAAGCGGTCGAAGCGAAGAGCGAAATCTTCTCTCACACGACGCACTAGAAGCAAATATTTCAGCCGTTGGAGATCAGATAAAGGGCCTCCTGGAATCAACGAATCAGAAGATTCATATTGTTAACAATGCCGATTGGATGCGGGGCGTCGGATATCTGGAATTTCTTCGTGATGTTGGCAAGCATGTGCCACTCACCCAAATGCTGGCAAAGGATTCAGTAAAAAGCCGCCTTGATCGTGAAGGCGGCCTGTCGTACACCGAATTCAGTTACATGCTTCTTCAGTCGTGGGACTTCGTACACCTTGCTGATAAATATGACTGTTGCGTCCAAATTGGGGGTAGTGACCAATGGGGCAATATTACTGCAGGCATTGAACTCGGACGACGCTTACGCGGCCTCGAGCTTCATGGTATTACATGCCCGCTTTTGACCAAGGCTGACGGTTCGAAAATGGGCAAAACTGCAAGCGGTGCAGTATGGCTCGACCCGTCACGAACAAGTCCGTACCGTTTTTACCAGTATTGGGTGAACCTGAGCGACAGTGATGCTGAAACATGTTTGCTCAGGCTTACTGAACTGTCACTCGAGGAATGTCAGTCGCTCATCCAAGAGCAAGAGACTAATCCTGCCGCCAGGGCGATTCAGCGACGGCTCGCAGAAGAAATCACTCAACTTGTCCACGGTCCAGATGGCCTCCATACAGCGAGACAAGCCACTGCCGCCTTTTTTGGTGCAGCAATTGACAATCTCACCGACGATACATTGACTGAAATTTTTGCTGACGTTCCAAGCCATCAGTTCTCATTCGAGTCACTCTCTGGTGATGGGCTTCCTCTTGTGGAGGTAATGGTGGCCACAAAACTTGCCGCAAGCCGGTCAGCAGCTCGTCGCACGATAGAACAAGGCGGAGCATACATAAATAACGTGAGGGTCTCCGATTTTGCATATCACATCACCTCAGCCGATTTGGCCGAAAGAACCTCGCTGGTATTACGATCTGGAAAGAAGTCGTATGCCCTCGCACAATTCAAGTGAACAGCAGCACCTGAAGGTACATAACAGATTTGACAAGCAATCGAGAAGTCCGCGAATAGAAGGAGCATCTTCTGATGTCATCAAGAAAGTTAAGTGCGGTCATTGCTGCAGCACTTTTGATAATTCCTCTCATGAATTTCATTCACGCCGAAGTACCCAAGGCAGCAAACGAAGAAGTCTCACTGAAAGATCGGCTGGTCACCGGTTTACGTGCAACAAGACCCGAAGACATCGAGTATTGCGAACGAGTTGCCAACGCGACACGCACAGGAGCACTACCGACAAAAATTGTTGACTCAACCTACTTTTGGGCCACTGCAAAAAAAGTTGATTACCCACTCCCTGCTTTCGCAAAAGCTCTCGAACTGCAATGCAAGAGGCTTGGCATTAGTTGGTAGCAACACCACTTTTCTCACCATTTCCACGTTGGTCCTGAATGGGCAGGCTGATCACCACATAGTCAGTATTCTTGTAAGCCACCTTCGGCGGATGACGCATGGCGAGGAAACTCTTTCGTGGGGCAACAACAAAGGTGGCACCATAAACATCTGCCACCCGGTTCAGCCGTGACACGCCAAAAACACATGTGCTTCGAGCCATGTTCTTGATTGTCCCATCATAGGAAAAGCAATCAATAATCCGCTGTCTCCATTCCAAAATCGAAACCGGGTCTTGAGGCACATTTTTCCAGGCAACAACCTCTGGTCTTTGTGCCCGCCAGATAAAACTTGATGCACCGCGTGGCGTCAAAAAACAGGCCGTCGGGGCCGTCTCTTCTTGAATCCACTGACAAACATCTCGCCATGAAGCAGTGTCGATGAGTTTATCACCTCGCGAAATACAATCTCCAGTGAGTAATGGCCAATGCTTTGATTGAATAAACGAATCATATACGAAAAAGGTGAGTATCAAGGAAACCAAACAAGTCTGTCTTAAAGACTGTTGAATTCTTGACTCAGACAATTGTGTTGAAAAAAGAAACTGAGTGAGCAGGACACAAAGCCCAAGAGGTACGAGACCATCAGCGAGCCGAAACCAATAAAAACGCAACATTGTGTAAACCAAGGCCGGAGCAAGCGGTTCAAACAAACCCATTACAAAACCAGCAAATGACAGAAGTACTGCCGCGAGAACTAGTATCAGACCTCGTGATCGCTTCACGTCATAAGGCAAGGCTGCATAGAGACAACCACAAAATATGATCGTAAGTAGATGTCTGGCAACGAGCACTTCTTGAAAAGACCGTGGAAGAAGATGATGCGGTAATCGATCAACGACATACACCGCGGCTGCCTGATTACGAACATCAGCAGAGACCCCGGTGGAGATTTGCGAGGCTGGCCATAAGCCAACAAACGCCAGGCATACCCCTCCGATGACACACGCAAGAGCGAGCGGCTTGAAAGAAGTGATTCGTGGTTGGTATCTCGCCAGCTGCCCGAAAGCGAGGATGCCTACGAGAATCATCATCCATCCACCCACTAATGGATGAAACGCTGTCGCCACGCCACTCAACAGCCATGCAAAAGCCCAGCGGCCGCGAACAGCTTCACCCCAGGCAGCCAGAACAAGAGCCCATGCAAAAACTTTTGCCTCACAGCCCCCAATCAGCCATTCACCAGCCATGGTGGTATAGCGGGTCGCTAAGGAAAAGACTGCCCCTGCAAACAAACGATGCATGCGATAGGGTAGAACGGGGCTTGCAGCATGACGAAATCCTACTGCTAATACCAACCAGCCAGCCCATCGCCCCACCCAAGCTGCCGTAGAAAGTGTAACTGAAGCCGCAAGAGGACCGAGGAGATAGAAAAAAAGTCCGTGTGCTTCTCCTGAATTAAGAAAAAAATCATTTCCGCACCATTCTGGATCAAAAGAGTGACGAGCTTTTGCCAGATAATACCCTTCGTTTACATCAGGTGCTGGCCATGCTCCAGCCACTGCAAAAATAGCTGTGAAGACCCCCACTTCAACTGCTGCAGAAAGCAGTGAACTCATGTTCTGATAGCGAGCACCTTCCCTATCCATACTAAGCCACCTTCAACCATACGGTGTCGTGTCGACGAATACTGTGCAGTCAATATGCCTGCGGTTACGTTACCCTTGTAAGCTTAGAGCTTCGTATCATCCTCACTCGTGAATACAAACAGATGACTAACAAGACGCCATTCCGTCCCGCCGGCCAAGGCGGTAAGGACCTCCGTACTTTAACCGAAAACCGCCCGGTTACGATTCTTGGGGCGCCATTTCCATTGGCAGCGAAAGAGATTGAGCGTCAGGGGTTTCCAGCGGTATATCTTTCTGGGGCCGCACTCTCAGCCGGACTGCTTGGGATTCCCGACATTGGGCTTATTCCCTTCGAAACATTAGAGCACCAAACATTACAGCTTACAAAAAACGTCACCATTCCTGTAATTGTTGATGCAGACACAGGCTACGGTGATATACCTACGATCGCAAATAATGTTTCTCGACTCGAAGCCGTTGGAGCAGCTGCAATTCAAATTGAAGACCAGACAATTGATAGACGATGTGGGCACCTCAATGACAAGCAGGTCATTTCACAAAGTGAAATGACTGAAAGAATTCATGCTGCCTGTGAAGGCAGACAATCAGCAGACACAATTGTTATTGCTCGTACCGATGTTCGAGGAGTCACTTCCATGAAGGACTGCCTTTCCCGAATGGAGGCATATCATGTCGCTGGAGCTGATTGGATTTTTCCTGAGGCACTGCATAGCAAAGAGGAGTTTTCTGAAGCAGGACGGCTCCTCAAAGAACTCAACGTACCGGGACTTGCGAACATGACTGAGTTTGGACACAGCCCGCTTTTATCACGAAAGAAACTGAGTGATCTTGGCTTCGCAGCGGTACTCTACCCCGTCACCCTTCTCCGGCTGGCAATGAAAGCAATTGAAGTTGGGCTTGGGGTTCTTGCGGATGAAGAATCCCAGCAGTCTATTCTTGACTTAATGCAAACAAGAGAAGAGCTCTACGACTTACTGGACTACGACCCTTTACAACCCCGCACCGAGACTCCATCGCATAGTTGACTACCTTCAATCACGTCACCGTCCCCTGCTCTTTGATACAGTTAAGAAGCAACGACACTCCTTGCAACATAAACATCACACATGCCTTATCCATCATCTGATCAAAAAGACCCCGGGAATGGGCTCGCCGGTGTCACGGCAGGCCAGACTAGCATCTGCTCACTTGACGAGACCCTGCGATACCGAGGGTACGCCGTCTCAGACCTTGTGCATTGTAGCTTTGAGGAAGTTGCGTTCCTGTTGTTGTGGGGTGATCTCCCTACAGCACAACAACTTGAAGCCTTTACTGTGCGGATTCAGCGGGCTGCACAGTCAATACCTCAAACAATTGTAAGTTGCTTTCAGAGACTTGCCGAGAGTGCACCCCAGTCCTCAATTATGGATGTGCTTCGAACTGGCGTGAGCATCCTCGGGCAACTTGAGCGTGACAATGGACCTGAGGAATTACCGCATGATTGCGCCCTTTCCCAAGAACGTAATAAGGCTGAGCAACTTCTGGGCCAGGTCCCAGCTCTACTGACCATATGGATCGACTGCCTTCGTGACAGACAACCCTCTCCGTGGCCCAGCAAACCACTAGCAACTGCACTCTTGGAAAACTTATGCCAGACAAATGTTTCAGACATCGCCACAACTGTTTTCAACACGACATTGATTTTATACGCCGAGCATGAATTCAATGCCTCGACATTTGTGGCTCGCACCGTCACCTCTACCGGGTCCGACATACACTCCGGAGTGACTGCTGCCATCGGAACTCTAAAAGGCCCGCTCCACGGTGGAGCCAACGAAAAAGTCCTGCATCAACTTATGGATATTGGGGTGCCAGAAAATATTGAGCCATGGCTCGCTCGGAAATTGAACGACCATGAGGTTGTCATGGGGTTCGGGCACCGTGTCTACAAAACGGGTGATATTCGTGCGAATCTTCTAAGTGACGCATGCCATCGCCTTATCCACAGCGATTCTTTTTTCGAACCGCACCATAAGCTCGAAAAACTTGCACGTCAGCTGGAACAACTGATGCTTAAAAAAAAAGGGCTCTACCCGAACCTCGACTGGCCGGCTGCTCGTGTCTATCACGCCCTCGGGCTGCCTATCAATCTCTTCACACCACTCTTTGTTGTTGCACGCGTGAGTGGATGGACTTCACACATTATTGAACAAATGGAAAACAATCGCTTAATCCGACCGCTGGCAGAATATGTCGGCTCATCTCCACGACCATATGTCACCATAAAGGATCGCTGAGAAAACATGAGCCTCCTACCGAAGGCTCACTGACTGATCGGGAGAGGGGTTGCGACGCGCTGAAGCTCCATCTGCTGGAACACCATCAACCATGGCCTGGACCGTAACCACAGGCACTGCACCATCACCCAAGTCGGTTGTTATTGTTAGTTCCCGTTCAACTCGTCCGCCAACATCTCCAGCCTGAAATGTTACCGGTAAAATATGAACCTTTGCAGGAGTCTCTTTCGCCGGGCAACTCAGACAACCATCATTGCATACAATCCCGGTAACGCAGAACGGTCTGTTGGCCCGCACGACGATATTCTTTGTGATGCTTCCTCCCGGCAAAACGTTCCCCAAAGCCAGCAGTTGGGGGCTTACGGTTACCTCGGCCACAACGCGCCCTTCGACATCCATCGGAATCTGCGAAGCTCGTGGGTCGTTCGTGACCAGAATCAATTGATCATTTATGTAGCCAGCCGGGGCATCCGGCTTGAGCCGAAGTGTTAAGTCATATGCAGATTGGGAGCCTGTATGCTGAGGCTGAGACAGCAAAACTTCAAAATTGACATTCGCACTACGAACATCTGTTATCTCCCAGGGAGTAGCACCCATATGTGTGACACGGACAACTTGCTCTGCGCCTCGCCCAAGGTCAACATTTCCCAGATTGACTGACGCAGGTTCAAACGTGACATCTCCCCGAATATTTCCCGCCACTCTCAGCTGTACTTCTGCATAGAACGGTTGGTCGAAAGTAACAGTAAGTGTCGCGCCATGTTGGCCCAGAAACGTTCGTGTATTAAATGCCGCAACAATTTCACCGGTTTCATGTGTCTTTATCAATTTTTTTGTAATCGCCGGTTGAGTACAGCCGCAACTCGTACGGACACTACTGACGTGGACATCCTCTTCGTATAAATTTCGGTAAATGAAGCTGAATTCTGTTTTCGACCCTTTTGCCACTGTCCCGAAATTATGGCTTGTAACCGAGAACATTTTCTCTGCCCATTCCTGGCCAGAGGCAGGCACCGCCAAGAAGGCCGTTCCAAGCAGCGCAAAGCGTGCAAGAAGCGGCACGCCACCGTGGCTCAGTTTTGGTAATCCACTAGATAATGGATGTCGAATCATCGCTTTACCACGTATACACAGAGCTTCCAACACAAAACGCCATGTTGACATTAGAAAGAGTACGAGGTTCATATTCATACCGTCAAATCAGAAGAGTTTTTGGCACCCAGAAACTTTAGTCAAAGTGCGTCCGAAGACAGATTCGATTATGAATAAAAATCGCTTAATACCCATCCGTTTTCCAATAAAAAATCTCTTTTTTTGCCCACTTGCGTCGGCAAAACCGACACAAGTGGGCAAGTTTGTGCCACAAGACGAAGGACAGACGTATACTGTCAAATAGGGCTGGTTTTGGTGGTTAGGTGATTCCTTGTTTCCGCCACAGCCAGTTCCGCCTTTCAAAGCGAACATTCATTGGGTTTAATGAGTGTTCCCAATTTTCCTTTTTAATATGGGGGCGTACTGGTTTCGACCGGATTGTAAGAGGTTCAGATCGCGTGTCGTGGTTGGTCGGCAGGCCACGCTAAAAGTCGACCACAGCTTCAATTGCCGAAGCTCAGTTTTCTCTGGCAGCTTAGTTAAGTTGCTCCGAGCGATGGCCCCAGTCGGAAGGGCCTACCAATCGGTCGCCA
>CBFIHW010000126.1:0-8279 GCA_965662325.1 uncultured Pirellulales bacterium
AGACGACGTCTGTGTATTCAGAGGGAAGCATGCAATCAAAAATTGAAACAGACGTTCATAGATGGATTTGGAGAATCTCATGAAAACTCAAAAACAAAAAGCGTTTACATTGATCGAGTTACTGGTTGTGATTGCAATCATCGGTGTCTTAGTTGGCCTCCTTCTTCCTGCAGTACAACAGGCTCGGGAAGCAGCCCGCCGTAGTTCGTGTAAAAATAACCTCAAGCAGGTCGGTTTGGCACTGCATAGTTTCGAATCTGCAAATCGTGCTCTCCCCGCGGGTTATCTCTACATCAGTGGAGCGAAGTATAATACTCAAGCAAGTGATATCTCTGGTGAGGATGATGCTGCGAACCACAAGGGTCATGCCTGGGGAGCAATGATTCTTCCAATAATGGAAAAACAAGCTTTGTACGATCGCTTTGATTTCGATCTTCCTTGTTTTTTACCAGCCAACAAATCAGCTCGTGAAACATCTGTCTCCTCCTACCTTTGCCCATCTGATACATTTTCTGCGAACATGCTGGTCGCCCGTAACTCTGGTGGGGCATCACCTACTCCCTCTTTTTATGCTGGCTCAAGTTATTGTGCCAACTGGGGTCCAGCCGAAGGGCAAGCAACAAATCCGCAACCAGCCGCGAGTCAATGGGTCAATCTCGATGCGACGCCAGGCCCGGAATCTGGAGAATCAAACCCGAACTACGATCCTTGTCAGGGCGTGTTTTATCGTAACAGTGAAATAAAATTTCGTGATATTACTGACGGCCTGTCGAAAACATTAGCGATTGGTGAACGCCATAATGGTCCGATCCAAGATGAAAATGGTGATTTAATTACCTCGGGTGCCGGCCATTTAATCTATGAAAATTCATGGGCAGCTGCCTGCCGTGATGAAAATGATCCAGAAGATGATCATGGCCATATGGTGTTATTCGATACTGAATTCGGTCCTAATCGTGCTCGTCAGTCCACTGATTCAGCCGTGAACTATGGACCCGACCGCGGGGTGGTCGCACCGCATCAAGGAAATGCCCAATTCACACTTTGTGACGGTTCTGTGCGGACGATCAATGAAAGTATCGATATCAATGTTTATCGTGCTCTAAGCTCTCGCGGTCGTGGTGAAGTTGTTGGAGACTTTTAGGATCATTAGTCAACTCTCGACTATGAATGAGTACGCTAATCGTTATAGTGTTTCGTCCAACATTCCCAGGCGTCGTCCCTGCTGGTGATGCCTGGGCGTGCTTCTTCATAACGGAGTTTCACGCAGTACGCAGTAGCCATTCGTGACGATATCGATTAGCTGGTATTCAAAGCACGTTGAACCAAACAAGAGGAGACGTCGAAGGTGCATGAGGGGTCTCGAAGCCAACGATACCATCTGACGCTGTCTGCTCCGACTAATGGTGAGTGCTGTGGCATTGCCCAGCAAGTGCTGCGGCTGCTACAGCAGCAGTTTCGATGCGGAGAATATTGTGACAAAGAGACATTTGCTGAAAACCATGAGCTTGCGCGGTACTGATCTCTTCATCGGTAAATCCACCCTCAGGTCCGATAACAATAAGAAGATTATCAATTGGTTTCGAAAGAAGTGACTGCATTGGGCTTCCATCGGGGCATGCAAGGATTCGCAAGCCAGCAGATGAGGTTACGAGAAGATCGTGCAAGGATTGCGGTGGGGTAATCTCGAGAAGTCGATTGCGTCCAGATTGCTTGCACGACTCGATGACTCCACGTCGAAGGCGGCTCATTGCCGCACCAGTTGGTTCGGCGACCGAGCGTGTAGTCGTGAGAGGTACAAGAGAGTCTGTGCCGAGTTCCGTGATTTTTTCAATAAGCCATTTCTGCCTGTCACCCTTTGGAAGGGCCACTGCGAGGGTGAGAGCTGGTTTGTCAGAGACCGTTTCTAATTGCTTTTGATCAAGACTCAGCTCAACGTGATTGCGATGGATACGTTCGACAGTAGCAGCCCATGATGTACCATGTCCGTCAAATAATTCGACCGTATCACCAGTTTTAGCTCGCATAACGCGGGTAAGATGACGAGCTTCGTCGCCCTCAAGTCGGGCGGTATCTTCTGTGGGAGTTTGGGAAAGAAAGAAACGGTGGCTCATAAAACACAATCTCTGTGAATAAATAAACAAAAATAGGTGTCGATTCGTCATGACGCAGCTGCGTCAAGTTCGTACAACCTTCCCTTATGGTACGCGACAACTGGAACTTTACTGCGAATCCTTTCGAGGCAACCCTTACTCCGGCTTCTTTCTATTGTGGGAAGCCTCAGGAGGAGGCTCTCGCTCG
The DNA here is from genome assembly GCA_965662325.1 of uncultured Pirellulales bacterium. Lineage (GTDB taxonomy): Bacteria > Planctomycetota > Planctomycetia > Pirellulales > UBA1268 > UBA1268. The sequence continues at coordinate 2,302 of CBFIHW010000126.1, forward strand.
TCTGGAGTGGATCTGCAAAGAACGGCAACGATTTGCAATCGTGGTTGGTGTTGAGGGGGCCGGAAAGAGCCATCTGTCTACGATGGAACTCCGCCGTGCGAGTGGATTGGGTGCAGAGGCAGTTTTGCTCTCACTGCGTGGCATGCCTGAGGGAGAATGGCTCCCACTTCTTCTTGAGAGGTTTCCACTGGATTACGCAAGCCGTTGTGAGTCAATAACGGACTGGCAGAAATTAGAAAATAGGCTTCGTGAAAATAGACTCATGGAACGGCCCACGGTCATTATTGTAGACGATATTGATCATGCTCCGGCTGATGCCGTCGCAGGGCTGGAGCGTCTTATAACCAGCGCGGAACCACGGTTTAGCTGGACAACAGTCGTGGGGACTGCAACAACATCTTCTGTAGAAAATATTCCGGATGCACTTCGCAATCAGGCTGCAATGCGTGTCCATCTTGATCCGTGGGATACCGATGATGTTTATACGTTTTTATCGACAGCAATAACACGAGTCGGTGGCGATCCAACCATTATTCCATCTGCCACAGCGGATACCATTGCTCGTTTTGCAGGAGGACTTCCTCGTCTTGTTAGCCGCTTAACACATCTCTCCCTAGCTGCTGCAGCTGGAGATGGCCTTTCGCAACTTGATTCTTCGACGGTCGAACGAGTCTGGCGAGAACTGTACCCGGTGAATACACCACATGATTCGATCACCAGAACTGATAGTGCTCATGATGTCGGGTTGGAGCGACCAGGGGGACGTGTTCGGGCTGTCCGCAAATTATTTGAATAAATAGGGATATTTACGGCAGCTACTGAAGTCTGTTGTCATTTGGCTCAGATGCACAACAATTAAGAACTTCGTCCTGTTTGTATCGGAATTTATTTGTGGCAAAACGTGTTTCACCTTCCATGCAGCCGCCATCGACCCGTCGAATTGTTGCGGTCTCTCCTGATGATGGTTCAGCAATCGATCTGAAACAGCCAGAATTTGCCGCATTTCTCGCGTGGCTGGTTCCGGGTCTGGGGCATCTTTATCAGGGCCGCACCAAAAAAGGCGCGGTGTATATGTCCGTTATCCTGACACTTTTTGTCGTTGGCCTGTGGCTCGGTGATGGACGGGTGGTGTACGCATCATGGCGACCAAACGATACTCGATGGTGGTTTGTCTGCCAGGCAGGTATCGGAGTTGTTGCAGTGCCGGCAGTTGTTCAGTCGGTCTCTATGACGGGCACAAGTCACGAGCCATTTTGGCTCGCAGGATGGATGACGCCCCCACTTACAGAAGGACAGCTTGTTTCACGTGAATTTGCAGATCAGCTTGTCACACATGATCAGTACATCTTTGAACAAGACTTTTGGGATCGCCCGCCATATAAACAGTTTCGAGCTGATCAGATTTCGATGTGGCACCATAAGCTGGGACGATTTTTTGAACTTGGCACCCTGTACACAGTTCTCGCTGGCATGCTCAATATGCTTGTCATCTATGATGCATGGGCGGGGCCGATGCACCCGTTTGTGAAGGAAGAAAAATCGGCGGTGAATCCTGATGAAGAAAATAATGACGGTACAACAGCATGAGTATTAACATAATCTTTTTAGATGCCGCATCATGATGGTGATCGTCAAGGGATATGAATAATGGATCATAACAACATCATCGTGTTTGCACTTTTTCTTGAAAACATACCGATGCTCTTTTTTAGCCTGCCCTTGATTGCGGCAGCCAGCGTGGTATTTGCGGCAACGCACCACGAGTCACCACCAGTTATCTGGAGAGCAACTGCCGAATGGGCAATGTGGTTGATTGGTATTCTCGGCGCCGTACTTCTGGTTGTCTTTATTGTCAGTTGGTTGGCGTAATGTCACGTATCAGACTCTGTGGATACGGACTGTTCCTTGATCGCCAGGCGACGTAACTGCCCGCAGGCAGCATCAATTCTGGAGCCTTTCCGCCTTCTTGTCTGGACATTGACGCCCGCATTACGAAGGACATCAAGAAAACGCTCACGCGATTCATCAGTAGGTTCTTCCCACGGAAGACCGGCAACCGCGTTGTATGGAATTACATTCACCAAGGCTGCTCGTTTACCTAAAAAGCGAGCTAATGCTCGTGCATTATCGGGAGAATCATTGAGATTTCCAAGTAATACATACTCAAAGGTGAGGCGACGGCCAGACGTCTCCCAGTACCGATCTGCGGCCGCCAGAATTGCATCAATACCAATCGATTTATTGACAGGAACGAGTTTTGTTCGAAGCAGATCGTCAGCAGCATGAATGGATACAGCGAGATGATAGCCAGGATTCTCCTCACAGAGTCTGTCAATTGCAGATGGTAATCCAACAGTTGAAATAGTGATTCGACGCTGGGAAATCCCAAGTCCCTCTGGATTTTGTGCGATCGCAAGAGCAGGCAATAAGCGATCAAGATTTGCAAGTGGTTCACCCATTCCCATTACAACAATATGACTTAATCGTTCGTCCTGTGGCAGCAAGCGTGTGAGGCGAAGTAATTGCTCTACGATTTCTCCGGTTGTCAGGTTCCGAATCACTCCGTCGAGACCACTTGCACAAAAAACACAGCCCATGGCACAACCGACCTGTGATGAAATACAAACCGTACGCCGAATTCCATCTCGCAAGAGTACACATTCGATCTGTTGGCCATCCTGCAATTGCAGTAATAACTTTTCTGTCCCATCTTCAGCGACTTGATGACGAGTAACACGAGTCGTCCAAATCCTTATCTCAGCATCTAATTGCAACCTGAGGGTACTTGGCAGATCGGTCATGTCAGAAAAAGATTCTGCTCGTCGTGCGTGAAGCCAGCGATAGATTGCCTTCGCCCTCCATGCTGGCTGACCTGCGCCGGAAAGCCATTCCGGAAGATCAAACTCCGGATCAAGCACATGTGGTTGATTATTTGGCTGGGCCGGTATGAGCGTGAGTGGAGTCGTATTAGGCGGCATGAGTCATTTCCGGTGAAAGACCGACTGGCGTGAGGTCGGAGAAGCATGTAAAGTGCTAGTGAGAGGGAGATCATTCTCCATCGTTTTCTGTCCTTCTGAGAATACTAATCGTCGCCAATGAGCCAGCAGCAATTTGAAGAACGCACGAAGTGGGTTTATGACGAACAGGCTTTTCCAGTCTGGAATGAGTCGTTTGACAAGGATGACCGCACTGAGATGATTCGGGAGGATCTTTGGGCAGGTCGTAGTATCTCAATTTTGTTGGCCTCTCTGGTCGCGATTGGTCTGATTCTGGCTGGTATTACCATTAGCTTTGTAACGAACTGGCAATAGTCGTGGCTCAGAGTTGGTCGGAAATACTCTTTTGTCTACCGGTCGTTCACTGAGTACCCTACCATGTGATCGTTCTGGAACAGGATTGCACTGAGTCTTTATCCTACATGACAATTAAAACCCTTTGACAAAATTGTGAGGGTACATAAGCCCAGGACCAGAGGATTTATCACACTCTTTTCTGGCCGTCAGTCAGTACATACTATGGAGCATTACAAGTCATTACAGGCAGGCTCAATGGAGGAACTGGTACTTGATGCACCTGCTAAACTGAATCTCTCATTGGCGGTCCTTGACCGTCGTCATGATGGTTTCCATGAGATTGAGAGTCTTATGGTTCCAGTCTCTGTGTCCGATCGGCTCCATGTGCAGCGAGCACCAGCGGGCGTATTCTCTCTTAAAGTTACATTTGCGGGAAAAATTGGATGTGAAACGGGTCAGCCTCTTGCTCGTGATGTTCCTGAGGATGAAAGTAATCTGGTACTCCGTTCAGCTCGTCTTCTGGCTGAACGGGCACATTGTGATGCTGGTCTCATAATTCGTCTCGAGAAGCACATTCCGTCTGGTGCTGGTCTTGGTGGCGGATCGAGTGATGCTGCAGCTACTTTTCTTGCGGCAGTGAAACTGTGGAGTCTTGATTGGTCCTTGGATCAGCTTGCTACGTTATCTGCAGAACTTGGGAGTGACATTCCGTGGTTTTTTTCGGGATCGGCTGGTGTTGTTGGTGGACGAGGCGAACAGGTTGCGCCGGTAGAGGGCATTCCGGCGTACGATGTCGTAATCGCCTGCCCATCAGAAGGTCTTTCAACAGCACAGGTATACGCGGCGTGTGAGCCGGATGCTCAGCGTCGTGGTGAAGCTGCAGCGCTGGCCGCAGCCTTGCAAGGGGACTCACTTCGCCAAGCTCTTCCGCTTATGCACAATAGTCTCCAAAAACCAGCCCAAGATCTTGCGCCATCAGTGAATCGTCTACTTGCGGATATGGCAAAACACAATGCATTCCATCCGATTCTCACAGGGAGCGGAAGCGCCTGTTTTAGTCTGTGCCGAACAACGCATGAAGCGAGGCAGTTGGCGACGAGTCTCGAAGCTGCTGGATGGCCTTTTGTGGTCGCTACTCAACTCGTTTCAGGGTGAGTAGGTTATCACCCTTGGTAATTTTTGAATAACATGATGTACTGCTGACTTGGGGATGGTGGTGAGATGGCCGATGGGGGAATGCCATGGAAATCACTGAAGTCAGAATCAAGCTTGTTGAGAAGACAACTGAAAGGCTCATGGCCTTCTGCTCAATTACCATCGATGGTGCATTCGTCATTCGTGATTTGAAGCTGATTGGTGGTCCCCATGGTCTCTTTGTGGCAATGCCGAGTCGGAAGCTCTGTGTCCATTGCAGGCAATGCAGCTCTAAGAATCCACTGAAGTCTGCGTTTTGTAATGCCTGTGGAAATAAAATGCAGAGCCAACACCTTCCTCGTGATGAAGATGGTCGTGTGCGTTTGTATGCCGACATTGCCCATCCGATTAATACAAAATGCCGCGAACTGATTCAGGATCGAGTGATGGCTGAGTACAAAGCCGAAGTAATCAGAGCACGGAAGCCTGGGCATGTGTCACGGTATGAAGAATTGGGTGACGAGTAGCCAAGAATAAAGCTTTTGTTCAATCACCCTGCCTAACAAGCGCATGGAAACAATTTTTGAGTTTTTTGGTGATTGAACCAGGAGTACCTTCGCCAACTGTCCGCCCATCAATCTCTACGACCGGTATTACTTCAGCTGCTGTTCCGGTCAAAAAACATTCGTCAGCAGTGTACAGGTCATGTCGTGTCAGGGTGGTCTCGTGGCAATCAATACCTTCTTTTTCCGCTAATTCAATAACGGCTGCCCGAGTGATACCTTCGAGAATGCCTGCGTCAGGAGGTGGTGTAAGTAATCGTTCACCTCGAACAACGAATACATTGTCTCCTGTGCATTCAGCGACTTCTCCCTTGTGGTTGAGCATGAGTGCCTCGACACAGCCAGCCTGAAGGCCTTCAAGTTTAGCCATGATGTTATTCAAGTAATTCAGTGACTTGATTCGAGGAGAGAGTGCTGCTGTCTGAATCCTTTGGGTTGCAGCAGTGACAATTCGAAGTCCCTGCTCATAGAATTCCTTCGGATACAAACTGATCGTATCGGCAATAATGATAACTTGTGGGTTGCTACACTTGTTTGGATCGAGTCCCAGCGTGCCAGCACCACGCGTGACAACCAGTCGTATGTAGCCGTCTTCGAGGTTGTTCGCAGACAGCGTATCAAGTACTGCTTGTGCCATGCGGTCTTTGCTCATTGGAATCTCAAGACAGATTGCTCGGCCGCTTGCCCACAGTCGATCAAGGTGGGCGTGCAGCCGAAACACTCGACCTGAATAGCTGCGGAGCCCCTCAAAAACACCGTCTCCGTAAAGAAGTCCATGATCAAAAACACTGACGCGAGCCTCCTCTTCAGGGACGAGGCGGTCATTCATGAAGATGGTTCGAGACATGGTTTTCAGTATCCTTTTGGCAAAACTATTTCGACGTTAATCAGGCTGCTGATCCGGTTGCCCCCGGGTTGATCAATTCAGCTGTGCCAGCAGTAAGCCGAACAATACCACGAGCCTGACTGGCGATATCAGCATCATGTG
>CBFIHW010000127.1:0-8212 GCA_965662325.1 uncultured Pirellulales bacterium
TCTCGCTTGCAGGATGGAGACCGGGACTATCAGGTAAATACCCGATTGACAAACAGTGCACTAAATTCAAACATCAATATCATATTTTTTTGAATTATGCAGTTTTCTTTTGTCGCAAGCCACTCGGCTTTTGGCCAAATTTTCTGATTCACTTCTTATGGATATCGAGGCAAAAATGAAACAAAATCACCACCTCTCACAGCGGGCTGCTTTCACACTAATTGAACTGCTCGTCGTCATAGCCATCATCGGCGTACTCGTTGGCCTACTGCTACCAGCTGTTCAGCAAGCGAGAGAAGCAGCTCGTCGCAACTCATGCCAAAACAACATGAAACAAATTGGTATCGCCATTCACAATTTTGCTGATTCAAATGCATCGGGCAGCGACAACCACATGCCCTACGTCGCATTCAAAAAAGACTCTGCAGGAAAAGTCCACGGTGGCTTCACAAACTGGAGCGACGGCAATGCCCGTCACGCTTATTGGGGCGCGTATACAAGTTGGGCCGTGCAATTACTGCCATTCATGGAGCAGAATTCCTTGTACCAGGATTGGGAAACTGCAACAAACAATTTCAAAGCACCAGCCGGGGGATTTTTTGTCTACAGGGAATGGACAATTCCTGACAACATTTCAAATGAAAAACGAGTTTCCGGGCTCTACTGCCCAAGTTACACAGGGACTCTCGTGATTGGTGGCACAGCTGTTGGTTCAGCTACAGGCAGTAGTTACGGAAACACATGCAGAAGCAGAGAGCGCCTCGGAAAAGAATTTGATAAGACTGATGAGGGTGGACTCACGGTCTACCGTGCTAACTGGGGCATTCCGACCGGTGGTGGTCTCCACACCGTGACAGGCCTTCAATCGTTAGACGATTCGGGTGCATTTGCATGGTATGCCAAAAAAGGCTTTAAAGACTTTACAGATGGGACATCGACTACCGTCGCAATTCTCGAAAGTGCCCTTGGTCAATCATGGTATGCCGGTGCAATTCCTACCTCTATCGCGGGAAATGGAAGCCCGTCGTTGACAGGAAACATCTGGTCAGCAGCCAATGCAAACATGTGGGCAGTAAACAAAGCCCGAGTCGATGCCCAAGGCCACTCCGTCATGGCAAACGTAGGTCTTGGCTCTGAGCATCCTAGTGGAGCAGGAGTCTTAATGGTTGATGGATCTGTAGCTTTCATCAATTTCTCAAACCTAGATGCCCAAGCGTGGTTAAGCCAACTATCGTGCAGCAGTGGTGAAGTCCTGAAGTAAGTATTTGAATGAAGACCAAATCGTCATGCTCACCCGAGAAAGTGATCCACACTTCTTCTGAAACTAAACCTCTCTTCAAGCATATGCTCAGACTATCCCGAACATCGCTACACCATATTTTCAGCTTGTGTATTTTGCTGTCGTGTGTCTACATACTCGGATGTGGCATCCGCGTTGGTGAAGTACACGGGACTATCACAATTCATGGTGAGCCAGCGCCGGAAGGACTTCGAGTGATGTTTCAGGCTCAAGATTCAGACGCCGAAACCATTTATGCGAATACTGGAGTGGGGGGACACTACCAACTTATTCATCGCTCTGGAAAAAAAGGAATCGAACCGGGAACATATCTTGTTTCTATTGATTTCTGGGGTGAACAAGCATTTAGACCGCCAGAACTGTCAAAAGTTGAGATACCAGAAAGCTTTCGCGATGGGAACTCGTCGCTTACATGCACGGTGCCAAGTGGAGGCACTGTATTCGATATTGCTGTTGAATAGCAAACCAGGCGTTGTTTCCTAATGGTGGAAACAATGGCGATAGAGGCATCGACTCCAAATCTCCTACATAGAAAAATATAGTTTTTAACTCGAAGCCACATATCGTTCCAGCGAAAAAACGTCCTCACCCATCTGCACTACTTGCCTACCACCACGTGGCGTTGTCGCTGCCACATTCCCAAAACATCTCTGAACACATCTCATGAAATTATTCTGCGCAGAGCCGTTTTTTCGATGGACGACTCGAGAAGCCTTTGTCCTCTTATATCTGTTGTCTTCCGGCTCAAACACAACTGCATCAGAGAATATTGAAAAGCAAATACTTGATGTCTTTCCACCCTCCGTCGCAACAGTCGATGACGGCAACCAAAGCCGCACTTCGATTTCTCTTGATTATACGCCAAGTAAAAGTCTCTGGGCTGAGGGCCTGAACGAAAGAAATGTGTTTCATGCTCAAATTCGACACGAACAGGATGAGAATAACTCCTTCGCTCTTCGCATCGGAAAGGGCGGTCAGGTCTATTCTCTTCGTGGGGCTTTTGGCGAAAGTGTGCCACCGTCGTGCACGGGTAAAGGACCGAGTCGTTCACCATGGAACGACGAGGTCTGGCAGTTTGTCACCGTGTGTAGCAAGTACAACGGAATGAAAGCAATTCAACGAGCCGGAAATGTACCGAAGAGTGCCCTCGAAGCGATCACTACTCTGCCATATAAGTCCACATTCTTCGTTCATAATTCCGGTGCGTATATACCTGACAGCCGGTCTATCAATAATCTTTACTGCCCAATGCTGGCAGCAAGTCAGACACATGACAAAAAGGGATATCGTTCTCTGACGTGGGGGCTCGTCCCTCAGGTACGAACGATCCATCGTTCACCCATCTTGTACTACAATCAGGTTCAAGATATTGGCAGCGGCATCATTGAACTCACGTGGGTTGTTCACAACTTTAGCCCTCGTGATGATATTGTGTTTGATTTCCTGAATGCGCCGTGGGGCGGCACGCGGCACACAAGTCTCCCCTACCATGCCATAAGCTCACCTGACAACATACTCAAGCCACGCAATTCATTTTTCTCTGACAAACGACCTGGCGGCACCGTACCCCTTCGTAAAACCGGTGGCTGGAAACTCGCGAGTGCCTCACAAGATGAAAATGCCGCAAGCCTTGCGCTCGTGTTCGGCCGTGACAAGCACCTGGAAGAGGAGCAGGCCAAAGCAAAACGTGGTGAACCGTACACTCAACGAGGCGGTGGTGTTCTGCGAGATTTCCTTGCCCATTACCCTCAGCTGTACACCAGCATCTGGAAAGACTGGGAGACACGTCCAGAAAACTCATTTCGAAATTATGATGTGATTGAAATGATACCCAACCTGACACTTCGGCCCGGGGAAAGCATCTGGTACCGTACTTTCCTGGTTGTCAACCAACGCAACAAAGCTGCCGCACTCGCTCAATCACTGGTCGACGACGTTGATTACGGTCTCGTTCGATTCTCCAGCACCGGCACCCCTCATGTACCAGTCTATCTGGTAGACAACCGAGTGGTCGAAACGGCGCCAGCAGGAATCCAGCCAGCGGTTTACCTATTCGCTAAGCCAGTACCTGGGTCACACCCGGTATTCCTGCTGGAAGACACACAGACCGGTCGTGAAATAATCTCAACGGACCTGTACCGGTTCGTCCCATCCGAGCCACTTGCTCTTGGTATTCCTCAAGAACACCCGAAGAGCGATTATTACAACAACGCCTGCGGATACTCTCTCGATAGAAACCACTGCCGCTGGAAACGCCTTCTCGGATTTGGCTTGATTGCCAAACCAAACGAAAGTAGTAGCCGGCAACTCTCAGCCGCACTTCCGTCGAACGTCTTCCCGAAGCCTGACAAGACCCATCTTGATCTTTGGTCAGCGGCGAAAAAGTAAACTCCACTTCCTCTCCGCGAAACTTCATGAAATGCAATCCGGGCGAACCTAGGCCTCGTCCGCGGCTCGTAGCATATCGTTATTCCGTGGCTCCCACGCAACAATTTCTGTCTTGTCAAAGTAGATACCAATCTCTCGCGTCGCTGACTCTGCTGAGTCTGATGCGTGCACAAGGTTCATTTGACGACTTGCAGAGAAATCACCACGGATTGTCCCGGCAGCTGCCTTCAGCCCACTTGTGGCTCCAAGCATTTCACGGACCACTCGCACAACATCGAGCCCCTCATAAATTGCAGCAACAACTGGGGCTGCAGTAATGAAAGACTCTAGGCTTGGGTAGAAAGGCTTTTCAACATGTTCTGCATAATGCTGTTTTGCAAGATCGGGCGTAACACGGAGCATTTTTAAAGCGACAAGCCGCAGCCCCTTATCCTCGAACCGACTCATAATCTTTGCCAAGAGCCCACGCTCAATACAGTCAGGCTTGAACATTACGAAGGTCTGATCCATCCGTCTCGTCTCCAGTATTTTGTTTCATGTCACTTTCACATTCAATCGAATAGCATTTCTGCCCGATCTCCGATTTTATTCTTGTACCGTTCTTAAGGCGAGTTTTCCAGACCACCTTGTGTCAAGAAAGACCAGTGCCCCTGAAGCTCAGTTGGATGGCGTTGATTCAGGCGGTTAATCTGCCTAGTCTCTTCGCGATATACCATGCGTTCACTTCAAAGGGATATTGACAAAATGTCAACTTTCAACCGGCGAAATGCTGGAATATTTTTGTTGGCATTGCTGAGTCTTGCTCGCGTAGCAGTCGCTGCTGATCCGACGAGAACGCTGGAAATGAATCCAGCTATTCTCGGAAGTTTTACTCGGGCAATCCAGCCACTTCTTCTGAACCGATGTGCGGCTGGCGCGTGCCATGGTGGCCCACAGGGAGTAGAGCCGAAACTCTTGCGTGGACCAATTCATGGGCAAGCCAATCAGAAAACAACCCTGAGGAATCTTCACAATATTACGACATCCGTTCAACACAAATCGAGCGACTTAAATTTCCTCTCCAAAATCCTGAATCATCATGACAAACGAAAAAAACGATCGGCCACAAACAGCCCACTCTTAAGAACACAAGAGCAAGAATTATTTGCAACGTGGCTTACTTCGCTCCCTCATTACTCGAAGACACCGCCACGACCAGCAAGCCCTTCTCCTCAATCACAAAGCGTGAATCAAGCAAGTTTCGAACAGCCTCAACAGCAACTGATGTCGCCGTATCGACCAAATCGTTTCAAGCTTCTTCTTGAGCGGGAAGCAAACCCGCCACAGTTTCCACCGCCACAGGTCACGCCTGGGTTACGGCTTGAGGAAATACTGCCCAATGAATTCCCTCTTCTTGAACAGATACTCAGCGAAACAACTACTCAGCCAAACAAACACTCAGCCTCTTCCGGTGAGTAACTCTCAAAGCTGAATGGCTCCGGACTTGATGTGCTCAAGAAACACGTGGTTCCCAGGAAGTAGATCTGGATGCGCGATCATGTCGTCAAGAGAAAGCCAGAAGAATTCCTGAACTTCGATTGGATGCGCAACTGGACAACAAGGCTGAAGCGGTTCAACCGTCCACCATGAGAGTGCTGTCCCCCAGTCTGTCACACTCTTCCAAACCTCATTAATTGGCACCACATCAATCGAAAGCTCTTCGCGACACTCTCGAACAACTGCTGTACTGTCTTGCTCTCCTGCCTCAACATGACCACCTGGAAAACATACCATTCCTCCAGCACGGAGACTCTCACCCCTCCGAATTGCAAGGAATAAATCTGCTTGCTGAATGATTGCAACCACTCCAAAGTTCGTGGGTTTCGCAGGCACCTCCTTCTTCGGCTGAAAACACATTAGGCTAGGATTTTCCAAAACGATATATCTCGAACGACCATGCATCTCTCCATCCACACCTTTATACCCTGCTAAACTGTAGTTACCGCCACACGGCGGCTTACAATGCGTTGCTCCCTATTATCTTGAACAGGAACTTTTCTCAATGGATACAGCGCCGCCACCTGGACCGGCTAAGCGACCAACACCGTCAAATACTACCCCTCAACTATTCGGCAAACCAATGGGTGGACCTGCCGTGGTCCTGCTCGTACTTCTCGGACTCGCATTCATCACTATTCTTTTCCGGGAACAGACCAGCGGCTCCTTCCCTATCAGCTACGACCAATTCATTCATGAGGTCGAAGTTGATAACGTTAAAAATGTTGAACTTATTGGAAGTACTGTCCGCGGAACATTCAAAAGCACTCCACCAAAAGAACGCATTGAATCGCCCGAGGGAACCCGACGGTTCACCGTCGAAGTCTCACAGTACCTTGTAGGTGACGGACTTGATTCGCTACTTCTGAAGCACAACGTCCGCACAGTCGTCAAGCAGCCAACAGATGGAACCGGTTTTTTACTCGGCATCTACCTGCTTATACCTCTTCTACTTATGGGGGCATTCTGGATCTCTATGAGACGAGCCCGTGACCCACTCGGCGGCTCCGGCTTTCTTGGAAATTTCACCAAGTCACCCGCCAAGCGGTTCAACACCGAAGACAAGCAGTCGACATTCGCCGACGTTGCTGGACTCGACGGTGTAAAAGAAGACCTCAAAGAAATTGTTGAATTTTTAAAGGACCCTAAAAAATTTCAGCGACTTGGTGGACGGGTTCCCAAGGGTGTGCTTCTAATGGGCCCCCCGGGTACCGGCAAAACTCTTCTTGCGCGAGCGGTTGCAGGTGAGGCAGGCGTACCGTTCTTCTCAATTTCCGGTAGCGAATTCATCCAGATGTTTGTTGGCGTGGGTGCGTCACGAGTGCGGGACCTGTTCAAAACAGCGAAGGAAGCCTCACCAGCCATTTTGTTCATTGATGAGATTGACGCGGTTGGACGTATTCGAGGAGCCGGCCTTGGTGGTGGCCATGATGAACGCGAACAAACACTCAATCAGATACTGAGTGAAATGGATGGCTTCAGCCCGACAGAGTCAGTGATTGTTCTTGCAGCAACGAATCGACCCGATGTTCTGGATCCGGCACTTCTTCGTCCGGGACGCTTTGATCGCCATGTCACAGTTGATCGTCCCAACCAAAAAGCGCGGGTCGCGTTATTTGAAGTACACACAAAAAACGTTCCACTTGCCGAAGACATTGACATGCAACGGCTGGCTGAGGGAACTGTTGGGCTGACTGGTGCTGACATCCGCAACCTTGTGAACGAAGCCGCACTGTGGGCAACCAGGCACGACAAAGAAACTGTTGATGCTTCAGACTTTGACCATGCTCGCGATAAAATTCTCATGGGACCAAAACGTGAAGAGGTTCTTGTGGGCCACGAGAAAAAAATGACCGCCTACCATGAGGCCGGGCATGCTCTGGCATCGTGGCTCCTTCCCGGGGTCGACAAACTGCACAAAGTAACGATCATTCCTCGTGGACGAGCTCTCGGTGTGACACAATTGGTTCCTGAAGAAGACCGCATGAATATTGGTGAGTCTGATCTTCATAATCGTCTTGCTTTTATTCTGGCGGGACGATCAGCTGAAAAACTGATCTTTGGTGAGTATTCTGCGGGTGCTGAAAACGACCTGACACAGGCCACTCGTCTGGCACGCAAGATGGTGTCGAACTGGGGAATGAGTGAACGAGTTGGGCCCCTCGCCTGCCAGACATCGAATGAACATCCGTTCCTAGGACGCGATGTCTATGAACAACGTGACTTCAGCGAACACACCGCACAGGTGATCGATGAGGAAGTAGCACGTATTCTCTCTGCAGCTGCCGAGCGAGCCGACGCATTGCTTGCCGACAACCGTGACAAGCTCGACACCCTTTCAGAGGAACTTATCGCTCGGGAAAGTCTGGATGACAGTGAGGTTGCATCTGTTATCGGGCCTTCTACTCCAAGAAGATCACCAGCGACATCTGACGAAAACGAACACGCGTGAGACTTTCAGACATATTTCAATCACATACAAGACTTTCAATAGAGAATATGGACCGCGAGTGACGACTCAAGCGGCGTGAACCAAAGACGAACTATCTCACTCAAAAACAGACACCAGAAAGGAATTGATCACATGCTCTCGCACGCCGTTTACTTCACAATGAAGGACAAGAGCTCTATTGAATCATTGATAGAATCGTGCCGAACACACCTGACAAACCATCCGGGGGCACTATCCTTTTCTGTTGGGACCTGCGCAAATGAATACGACCGGCAAGTAAATGATAGAGATTTCGACGTTGCTCTCGAAATCATTTTTGAATCACATGCTGCCCACGACACGTACCAGACATCAGACCGCCACCAGAAGTTTATTGCCGACAACGCAGAAAAATGGGCTCAAGTACGAGTTTTTGATGTTGATGTCGCTACGCTTGAGCGAAACTAAACAACCTGAGCACGGGACAACGCAATCTGACCTCCAAAACAAACATCAACATCTTTTTCCGGCTGCCGAGGACGATCCTGATATTTTCC
>CBFIHW010000128.1:0-8080 GCA_965662325.1 uncultured Pirellulales bacterium
GGCAGCCGCCGTTCCGTGCTTCGATGAGGTGTGCTGCTCCGAGCCTGCGGGCGTGAACATTCATCCAAGCTTCACCTGGTGGAAGTCATGTCCAAACAATTCAAGTAAATCAACAAGTCTCGTTGTTCAGAGTTTTTGATTTTAGTCCCAGCACTTAAATTTGGTTCAACGCCGCAGCGCGGACCGTCTTCCCGCTTAGGATGGACCTGAGCATCTAACATTGAGAATGTAGTTTTCCGGAAATGCACCAATACAGAGTTCTCTCACCAAAACGACAATCATCTCACACACGCCTTCGATGGGCACCTCCGCGATTTATTGGCTTGCGCGGTACATTCTTCCAAATCCGATGGGTATTCACTTGGTTACCTCCAGTCCAAAAATCTCAGCAGTCCTTGTTACGCTGAATATTCCGCACGCGATGCTGGGCACCGGCCTTCGAGTATTTTCCCGGTAATCCGAAATCAGCTTCCTGGATCACCGTAAACTCACGGGAACTTGTGAAAAGTTCTGGCGGGCCTGAAACCGTTTCGTATGTCGCGGTCGTCTGGCACATGCATAGCTCGCCTCGCGGAAGTGAAGTAGCCATCGGAAAAAGGTGTGAAGTAGCCGCCGCCACGCGTCACGCGTCGCACAAGCGCCTTCACAGGACCAGGCCACGGAATGTCTTCTAGGGGTCCAACTGCTATGCTTACGTCTATCAAATCCCCGTCCTTCCCAACAATGTACTCGGCATGGTATTCCGTTTGACACCATTCCGCGCAGTTCCCAAACATATCGAAAATCCCGAAGTCATTCGGTTTCTTAGACCCACCGGGGTATGTACCGCCATTACTGTTTTCCATAAACCACGCATACTCTGGTAACAGCCTGACATTTCCCCCAAACGGAAGCTCGGTGGTTGCTCCGGACCTACAAGCGAATTCCCATTCCGCTTCCGTAGGTAGGCGATAGCCGATTAAGTTCTGAAAATCTTTCTTGGCTTTCATTCCTACTTCATATTCCCCTTCCTCGTTCGTTTCGTAGCACCATTGCTCTTTCGGGATCCCTTCTTTCTCACTCAACCAGTTGCAGTACCAGCAAGCCTCATACCAATTCACTCCAATCATTGGACAGTCGCCACTTGGCATAGCTCGAATCAGACTCTCATTGTTCGGGTGGTCTGCTGGCCACACTTCACCAACCCGTGTCGCGGCGAATCTCCGCCACTGTCGCTGTGTGACTTCGTGTGTCGAGATTGCAAACTTACGGTTAATGCTCCTTCGGTGCTGAACCTCGGCAATGAACTGAGACGCCTGCGGTGGTGTTCCCATAAGAAATTCACCTGCATCGAGAGCTACATACGTTTGACCTTGTGAATTGACATACCACTGTTGTGCTTTATCCCCAGCAGCGACAAGGTCAGCCTCGGTTTGTTGCAGTTTATCGCGTTCAACAACGAGTTGTTTCGTGTCACCCCATTTACGTAAAACGTACTCAGCAACGCCGTGTAACCCGATGTCTGCCTCCTGACGGTAGACCGTGGTTAATGTCTCAATCCAGTCCGATTTTTGGTCATCGTTCAACTCAAATTCCCCGAGAATCAGTAACAAGGCCCGTTTTGCACTGGCGTCCTGTTCCGACTGATATCGCTTCATAATCGTTTCCGGCCCGCCGCCAAGCCGACTGAACAAATGAGTGATATAGCTGCGTGTCCGGGGGTCGGGGCTGTGCTTCAACAATGGCCAGACCTGAGCAGCCGCATCTAATCGCAACAACATCACAGCTGCATTCGCCTGCCTAAGGGCAAACTGCTCTTTCCACGTTTCATTGGCATAAGAAGCCACCGGCACCTTTACAAAGGCCGTGCCCAGCACTATCGCCCGCTCTCGATGTACTCTGATTTGATCGAAGATTGCATCGAATTGGCTTTCAGTAGCGTCGCAGAGAAGGGAAAAAAGATTCTCCGGATCATCTTTCCAATATTCAAGAAGGGCCTCAGTTGCGAAAACACGAATTTGATCAGTCGCAGCCGTATCTTTTGCAATGCGCGACAGGTTCCCGGTCAAATGTTCCTTGACGGGGCGAAGGGCATCAATCCAAGGGACAAGCTCGGATGGTCTTACACCCACAAGATGATTTGTAAGAAAAGAACTAAAATCAGGAGTCTTCCAATTTTCATTCTGGGGAGCGTAGGTTGCTAGTGCGCAGGCCGCCTGAAACCGACGGTTCGAATCATTCACGCTACTTTCATCAGTTGCTACTTTCCAAAAAGCGGGAAGGAAGTTGTTTTCGTACCCATTTATCAGGTCGCGAACGTACTTGAACTTTCGCGGCGGCACCGTCAACAACCGCTTGCCAAGAAACGGCAAAACCCCCTTTTCCTGGGGAAGAATCGCAAGCGCCGTGTTCAGCTTAGTGTCTGATACTTCGGGTGAGCTCCGATAAGCCTCTTGCAGGATCTTCTCGGCTTCCGGTCGAAATTCGGAAAGCTCAGTCGAAATTATCGCACCAAGTTGTTCTGTGTTAGCATTGCAAATCGATTTTACTATCCGATCAGCTTCGGCGTCTCTGCGTTCCCTCTCTTTGATCTCTGAAAGTCGCCTCCGGCTTTGCTCGATATAGTTGCGAGTTGCGATACCTCCTGCGCTAAAAACAATCGCCGCCGCAAGAACGACAGAACAGCGTGTCAAGTGGAGACGTGCTGCCGTCTTCATCATTGCACGTTGATCGTTCGTCCAGAGTTTTGAGTCACTCAATGCTCTTATATTCAGCCACTCCGTAATGTTCGGAAGATAACGGTTTTCTTGCTTCGACGCCCACATCGTAGATCGCTCAGCAAGTTTAAGATTAGCACGGCCCCTGCGTGTTTCCTGTTGCTTTCGCGTAAGCCATTCACGAAGCGAGGGCACGAGATAATCGTGTGTCAACTGATAGAATGTAACCTCAGACTTGCCTGATGAAGCGGCATCACCGTCGTCCGGGTCAGTGGGAGTGATTAACCTCAGCTCCCCATCCAGTATTCTCAGGAGATGGCCGAACTGAACTGGTCGGCTCATATACCCGGATGCCTCGAGCAACTCATCTTGGGATTTCATGTGCCCCTTGATATCGGTCCCTAGTCCGGGTAGCAATGCACTCAGCACTTTGCGTGCAGAGTTTTCATGGATGCGGTGTTCGGGGTTCGCTGAGCGACTGCAAAAGGTCTCCTCTAAGAAATTCAGACCGACACCTGCGGTGCCGCCAACTTCACTCAAAGTCTTCATGTTCCATGTTTTCCCCTTCACCATTTCGGCGAAGAGTGCAAGGTGAACTGAGACGACCTTGCCCTCGGTGGCAAGTCCATTGGCAACAGCCGACACAAACTCCTCTTCCTCGTTAGTGAGGGACTCTACGCCATGTGTTAATCTTCCGAAAGCATGCCCGAACCGAACCAAGACCTGTTCGGCGTGTTGAATGTCAAAAAGATCGACTGTAGCGAAGTTGTGTCCCTGAACGATTGGAATATCTAGCATGTCCATGAAACGGGCAGCTGCCATGGCAAAATCATCTCGAACCATGAGAATTGCCTGCACGTTCGCTCCGTTGCATTGCCGCAAAGCATTCAAGAGTTCTGAATCCTCAGCACAAGCTGGCGAGTGGAGCAACTGCTCAAATTGGTCTATCACGACCAGGACCTTTTCTTTGTCACAACGCCGGAGTACGGCAAATGTCTCGGTTAGCGAGAGCCCCCTTGGTAAATCCGGAAGGTGTTTTTGGACGCCGTGTAAGATGCGGGCCTCGGTATCGCCAGCTGTCGCTTCCAGATAAACGACAATTACTTTGTCAGAAAGATTTGGTAACAAACCTGCTTTCACCAATGAGGATTTACCACAGCCACTCGGGCCGTAAACTAAGCCAACTGGAAATGTTAGATCAGAGTCGTTTTCTTCGATTCGGGTCTTCCAGAACTGAATACTTTCCGGTAACCCATTGCGATTGCGTGGGCCGGGGAGCAGGTCTAGAAAGAAGTCGGCATCATCCATGTCAAATGAACGCAGTCCCTTCGGGACAATCGCAGTTTGGACTTTGTCTTCCAGTGGTGACTCGTTCCAGTGCTTCAACTCGTGCGCCAACTCGGACGCGCATGAATATCGTTCGGATACTTTTTTGGAGAGTGCCTTCAGGCAGATACGTTCAAGCTCGACAGGGATACTATCATCAATGGCTCTGGGTGGTTTCGGTTCACCTGAAACGATTTGATTGAATGTCTCCCTTCGCGTGCGTCCTCGAAATGGCTTCTGGCCTGTGAGGGTCTCGTAGAGCACAACGCCCATTGAAAAAATGTCGCTCCGATTATCGAGCCTGTGTCCCTCGCCCCGAGCCTGCTCGGGACTCATATAACTGGGCGTGCCAGCCAATTTTCCCGCCTGACGGTGATCTTCCTCGCGTATGGCCAAGCCAAAGTCCAATAGGTAGGGAATTGGCTTTGACCCTTCCAGCAGGATGTTGGCGGGCTTTACATCTCGGTGGATAATGCGTTCATGATGCGCATGGTTCAGGGCATCAAGAACTGGAACAAGCCACTCAACCACCTGATCGATGCTAGCGCGTGATTCTCTGATACGTTCTTCTAAAGTGCACCCCCGGATGTATTTGGAAACGACGTAAATTGAGCCGTTTTCTGTGCGACCAGCATCATACACGGGTACGATATTGGGGTGGCTCAGGCTAGCTACGGTACGCGCCTCGCTTAAATAAAGATCGATGTCGCGGGATTCTGAAAAGATTTCTTTTCTCGGCACTTTTATTGCGACAGCACGCTGGAGCTCTTCATCGTTGGCTAAATAAACAAGTCCGAATGCACCCTCGCCTAATACTCGCAAGAGGCGATACCGTCCCAGCTGCTCAGTGCCAAGGTCTTGCCCGCTCAATTCTGTCTCGAGAACATTGTTTAAACCGCTGTTTGACTCGCCTCCATCGGAATGCCCCCCGTTGTTTACGCTACCACTGACTAGGATCGTGCCCTCTTGCGTCACCGCGTCGAAAACACTTCTTATCGTGTCCGATTGCTCAGGAAAACGAGAAAGGTAGGTAGACAGGTCCGGTTTTTCACCTTTGCTCAAACGCCACGCTAAATCAGAGCGTACAAGACTCGCCAATAGCTCATCAACATTCCCACTCGAGCCTCTTTTGAGAAAAGCGTCCAAATCTGGTTCCTGCCCTCTGGACAATGCTTCATCAAACTGTTCGCTCAGAACGTCAATCTCACTTTTTTCCGCAGAATCCTGATCCATCGTCAGATCTTCTTCGGACACCCATGACAACTGGCTGCTGAGTTGATCGCTGATTTCATCAAATCGCGATGCATACTCTTCAAGATTAGGCTTTTCGTTCCATCTCTGCCGAGCCTGAAATTCGCCCACCGCGAGTTGAAGCTTTATTTCCCGTGTATCAGTCTTGTTGGCCGTCAGTCGCGCTATCCGTGCTAGATACTCTTCTACTTTAATGGGCGTGTCTGTTCCCCATCTATACTGCTGGTCAAGTAGCAAAGCAGACACTGTTGCTTGCCATGTTGTCGTTCGCACCTGCGAAAAAAACTTGAACACATCAGGCGGCTCATTACTGTCTTTCCACAGCGCATCTAGTCGATCCGTTAGCGGCATCTTCATGATTGACCCCTGTAAGTTGTGTTAAGTGTCTGATTGGACAAAGCCAGCGAGTTGAAAGTAACGCCGCTTGTCCTTTCTACGCAAGGAACGGGTACCACCTCATGGTGCTCCGTGCTCCAAAGGTTATCGGTGCTCTCTCTGAAACCAAAATATTTGCGCTTTCAGTGCGGCAAAAAATCTGTTTTCTGATTTTGGGAACCAGCCGTGGGTCCAGCATGCTTTACAACACCATAGTAGATACAAATAACACAGTGGTAAGAGCTACCAAGGCGCGATAAATAAAGGCGTAGTACTGCGCATTGTGTCGGCGGGAGCGGCGGCCCATTCGACTTCAGTCTTGTGTTTTTTTGGGTACCAGACGAGAAAACACGATTACAAAGCATGAGAGCATCCTCCTTCGTGAAACAAACCAAACGTTACGCGGGGCGGGAATCATCTCGTAAAAGGCCGGCTCTCCGCGACTCAATGAGCTAAACCTGAGCCGGCAGGGCATCGACTGGCAGAAGAGAGGCTGGGTGTAATCCTCGTAAAATACTAGAAGCTACGAACTGGTACCTGACAGGTATCGGCTGAATGCAGGACAATTTGCGAGAATGGTGCTGCGTCAGTTGTCATTAATCAATTACAGCCCCGCCCAGTTGCCCGGCTGCACATTGCGAGCTTTTACGCTTCGCTCAACGTACTGTGAGAAAATATAATCAAGAGGTTGAGCGTGAATATCTTAAAAAAGTTGGGAGTCTACGTAGGTATTTCCTTGT
This sequence comes from uncultured Pirellulales bacterium, assembly GCA_965662325.1. Lineage (GTDB taxonomy): Bacteria > Planctomycetota > Planctomycetia > Pirellulales > UBA1268 > UBA1268. The sequence goes on from CBFIHW010000128.1 coordinate 6,389, forward strand.
TGCTGCTTTCTGGGTGTTCGGAGAGATCTGGAAGTCAGGCCAACAAAGACCCCTCGGAAATCGCCTCTAAACCGCAGTCGCCAAAGACCCCATATCAACGGAGGCTCGAGCAAGCGAATGCGGGAGATACCACTGCTCAGTTCGAACTGGCGAACATGTACGCCACCGGCGACGGTGTTCCGCAGGCTGAGGCAGAGGCGGTTAAGTGGTACCGGTTGGCGGCCGAGCAGGGAAATGAGCTGGCGCAATACAACTTGGGCGTGATCTACTCAGAAGGCCAGGGCGTCGTGAAAGACTACGTAGAAGCATATACATGGTATCGGTTAGCGGCAGAGCAGGGATCTGCGGCCGCACAATACAATCTGGGTGTCTGGTTCGACACAGGCTTAGGCGTTCCGCAAGATTACGCTGAAGCGGTCAAGTGGTACAGCTTAGCGGCCGAACAGGGAAATTACTTTGCACAGTACAACCTAGGTCTAAGGCATGCCATGGGTGAAGGCGTGCCACAAGACACCGTTGCGGCCTACGCCTGGTTTTCTGTCGCGGCGGCTAGTGGATATGCTGACGCTGCTAAGAATCGAGATGTATCTGCAAGCCAACTGTCGCCAGACCAACTGCTGCAGGCACAGCAACGGGCGACAGAATTGTTTGAAAAATTCAGCAGCGTTAAATAGTCGAAAGCGCCTGCAGCCTAAACGCTCAGACCCTACCGACGGTTTTTTGCAACCCAATTATGACAACAGTCATCCGATATTTTAATGTTGAGCGTTTTGTTGGTGAACTCGAAGCCCAAGCACGGCGACCGCGCAAAAAAACTCAACGAGGCCGTTGGGTCAAAATACTCAGCCGAGAAAAAAGCATCGCGAAAACCGGGCTTTCAAGCGATGGTCATCGGTCTATCCCAGCCGAACTGATGTGCCGCCGACGTCGGCAATGTTTCCGCGTTCGTTCTGATCGGAACGCGACAATCCTCGATCGCTAGCGGGCCTGACTACGCAGCTTTACATTTTGGCCAACGCCAATGATCGTCTCGGGTTTGCGAACCACCGAGACGCCGATGAGATTTGTTTTGCAACCGTGGCATTTGATACTGATCATTCTTGCCGGCTGGATCAATCGACAACAACAAGGAGTCATTGAGTACCTTCGCACCGAGAATTCCGTTCTCAAAGAGAAGTTCGGCAAGAAGCGAATCTTGCTAACCAATGAACAGCGACGTCGATTGGCAGTCAAAGGGAAGATTCTCGGCCGCAAGCAACTCGAGCAGTTTGGCACCCTGTTCACGCCGGACACGATCCTGCGATGGCATCGTCAGTTGGTTCCCAATAAGTGGGACTACTCCGATCGAAAAGAGAGAAAACCGGTCGACCAAGAACGCGACAAGTTATGGTCGACTGGACCGTGAAGTTCACAAAAGAGAACCCGACTTGGGGCTACGACCGTATCAGCAGTGCTTTATCGAACGTCGGCTACCACATCACCGACACCACGATCGGCAACATCTTGAAAGCCCACGGCATCGAACCAGCGCGGGATCGCACACGCACGGGATCATGGGCGACATTCATGAAGTCGCATTGGGACGTGATGGCTTCGATCGACTTCACGACTGTTGAAGTCTGGACAACGAGTGGCCTGACAACGCTCTACCTGCTGTTTGTGATGGAGCTGAAAACTCGTCGCGTCGATTTC
>CBFIHW010000129.1:0-7992 GCA_965662325.1 uncultured Pirellulales bacterium
CAGGGTATATTCGGTAATCGCATGGGCACGTTCCAGAAAAAGAGAAAGAGATGCTTTCCAGTGAAGAGATATGTCGCTAACAAAACTAGATTACATCACATTTGTATCAGTTGTGTTATTGGGGTTGGCGTGTGGGGTTGGTCTGATGGTGTAGATGCCCAGCCAGGAGACCGTTCACCAACGGTCATTTTTCAAGATTGTTTTGACCGAACCGAAGACAATCAGAGTAAGGAAAATCCGGGAAATGGGTGGGGCACAAATAGTAAGACACGTGCGAAAGGCGAGAAGCAGGTGTTCCTTCGTGATGGAGCTATGTACATCAAGCGAGCGGCAGTAGCAGACCATGGCGTTTCGGTTACTCAGGATGTGTCTTTTCAGGACGCGATAATTACTGCGAGGTTTATGTTGCCAAAACAGGGTGATCTGGGAGTCAATATTGCAGACATGAGTGAGCCCACCGTACATGCTGGCCATATTTGTATGGCACGCATCAAACCAACGTCACTCGAAATTGTTGATCTCAAGACTGGACGAATGCGTAAAGAGATACATGAAAAGAATAAAGCAAAGAAGCTTACAAAGGTTGAGAAAAAACAGGTCGCTACCAAATCAAGTATTACTCCGATCAAATTGAAAACAGATGTATGGCATGATTTAGAGATAGGTATTAAGGCAGACACAATGGTTGTGAAAATAGATGGACGGCAGGTTGGAAGCATGTCCTCATCAGGTATAGCCCATGAGACGAAACGACGGATCCGCCTTGCAGTGAATTCGGAGGCATGGGTAGATGATGTGACGGTTGCGGTACCACAATAAACAGTGTTCGCCCTGAGCAAAGCATTACCTGGTGTTATCAACACTCAGGCAAATTGAGGGAGTCATATAGCTCTTCGTACGCACTTTTAATCCTTTGTGTTGTGTTGGGCTGTTTCCAACACTTTTGCAGTCGCCAGTCCATCAGCTTCAGCACACGTTGGTGCATATGCAACGACTGGCATGGCACTCGGTGAGACTATGGCAATCGTGCCTGTGATGGGGTTAAGGACCCAATGTCCTCGCACGGAAGTTGATGCCGCTAATGCTTGTCCATGTTCAAGCGAAATGATCTCTGGCGGAGTGGTTTCATTGACACGGAGTGTGACCCGCCAGTTATAAAAAGGGCTTGGCTGTCCCCAGGCACGTACCTCACCACCAAGCTCTACTAGATGGTCTGCTGATCCAAGTGACTCAAGGTATTCTCCTATTTTGTCAACGGCGTAACCTGCACCGATACCTGAGAGATCGATAGCCACAGCCGCATGTGTCTTTTGCAGAGACGGGTATTCGGAGTCATTGATTGTGTCTAACCGGAGATTCGAAAAACCGACAAGTCTCATTAATTCTGGAGGAGCTGCCAGGGGAAGTAGGGTGTTTGAAGGCACGTCCCGGGTGACGTCTTGTTGCTTCCACCACTTAATTAGTGGTGCAGCCGTAATGTCAAAATGTCCCTTTGTTCTTCTGTGCAGGTTTTTCGAAATTTGAAAAACCGCCGTCATGTGGCGATCAAGTTGAATCGGTGTGTGGGCTTGTGCGTGGTTCAGTCGAGATGCGACTGAGTCGTCACGCCATGTACTCAGAGACAGGTCAATCTCTTGGAGAAGTAGGTCAATGTCGCGGTGAACGTCGTGGAGTGATCTGTTTGGTATGGGAGCCTTTAATGTGACTCGATATGTGGTCCCCATTGCTGGGCCCGCGAAGGTAGGCAGCGGTTCACTGCCATTGGCGTAGGTGCTAAACACGAAAATGCAATAGAAACAAACCAAGTGGTAATTGAACTTCATAAGGCTGTAAATACTCCGGAGGACCAAGCGGTTGCCAGTGCTACAAGAAAGCATCCGCAAAGGATTCCATCCTGCCAGGAGATCTCGGCAGATTTCCGATGGAGTCTGATGAAGCTGAAAAATGCACCAGTTGGACAGGCCTGTCTGCAATAGGCCATTGGTGAGATACTGCTTACAAACAACCCAACCACGAAAACCAAGATAGTCGCAATTCCGGCAATCGTCGGTAGGTACGCATCAAATGGTTCAAAGTCGACCAGAGCAATCGGTTGATCTGACACCGTTATGAGAAAGCAAAGAACCAAGAGTGCCCATGACAGCCATCGCAACCGTTTTAAAACAGGGTTGATTTGTTTGCGTAGTCGCGAGAGCATGCCTGCACGACGGTGAGGGATTGAGATTTTCAGAAGCTGCTGTGCAGCTCCGTGTGCACAGAGTTGAGTGCAGTAAATATTTCGACCTGTTGTGATTGGTGTCAGAATGGCAACGATAGAAAGGAAGAGTAATACTGGGGCGGTTCGAGGAATCCCATGGACGGACCAGCCCCAGAGTTGTGCCTGGGAGAGTAAGGCGCCCGCACCGAAGCCAAGATAGACAAATACGATAAGAGGAAGTGCAACTCGGCCTACCCACTGACCGCGTAAGCGGGTAAAGCCAATCAAAAGACCGGCTAATACCACTGCCATCGCTCCCCACTGGGGGGCGTTTATGTCTTTGATTCGGAGGGCAACGGATCGAATGAGGGAACGAGTATTCTGAGTTTTCTGTGCGGCAGAAGCTGCGACTACAATGGCTTGGGCAATGGCCTGGCTCGTCATTGTGGCGCCACTTACGCCTTCTGTTGGTGGCGTTGATTGGTCGAGTGAGGCAAGGTCTTCAAACGTTTTGTCAAGAAAATATTTTTCAAAACCCGGGTCTTCCCGAACATAACCAACATAGGGCTCATTATCAAAACTCTCCAGGATGCAGAGTCCGACTACTGCGCCGGTTGTGTCGAACCCAATCAAAGTATCGGTAGGGCCCTGATACCCAATCAGGGAGTCGGCAGCAGGTGTCGTTCGTAGCGTCCAACCGAGGGGGGTATTTGTATTGTCGTAGACATTTATCACAGCGGAGTCTCCAGCATCGAAACGGAGACGGTTGGCTCGTGGAAAAAGTTTTTGGATATCTGTAAGGGTGGGTTGCGTGGCAAAACGAGTAGTACGGTTGGTTTTTCCCAGCCGTTTGGTAATCGATTCAATCATTGCCAGGCTTGTGAGCGTTGCACCAGCTGTCGTGCGGTATTGCTGGTCTGACATTTTGTTGATATCAGCGAGCGTCTTCCCAATAAACTGATCCCAGAATGGATCATCTTTTTTGACGAAGGAAACATGGTCACGAGTGTCTGCACTGGAGAGAACAGAAATGTCGCAAATTGTGTTACGGGAATCACAAATGATGAGAAGATTTGAGGGGCCGGAAAACCCAATAACGGTATCACTAATTGGAGAAGTCTGAAAACAGAATCCCACAGGCTCTTCAAGAGCATTTTGCAATTCAACAGCACCTCTCACCGTCTGAGAGCGATTGCCAAAATTTACCGCCGTGGGTAATGCAGCCTGTATGACTTGAAGAGGAATCGCCGTGAGCGAAAGGGCGGGCTGCTTGAGTTTTATTGCGTGCGAGTAGAAGAGGCATGCGATTATGCCTGCAATCATGCTCAATCGTGTAGTGTGGATAAGGATTCGCATGTGAAGACATTTCTGGGTTGCATGACAAAGGCGTAGCGAATTCGGTACGATTGAAGGAATCGGTATCCTACCGACAAGATTCTAAAAGAAAAAAGGGTGGAAAATGCTTGTGATGCCATTGCGGTTTTTTGCGGGTGGACTCGTTGTTGCTATGGCGGCATTGATGTGGAGCGAGCCGTCTCCAGTTCTAGCAGTTGACCAACAGCCCAATGTGATTCTGTTTCTTGTTGATGACATGGGTCTTATGGATACGTCGGTGCCATTTCTGACTGATGCCGACGGAAAACCAAAACGCTATCCGCTGAATGATTTTTATCGTACACCAGCAATGGAACGTCTCGCGTCGCGGGGTATTCGTTTTAGCACCTTCTATGCAATGAGTGTCTGTTCACCAACACGAACGTCGATTCTTACTGGGCAAAATGCAGCCCGCCATCGCGTCACGCAATGGATTCGATCAGAGGAGAATAATTGTGGCGAATATGGCCCACCCGAATGGCGATGGGTTGGGTTTCAGGATGCACAAGTAACCCTGCCAGGCGTTCTTCAGGCAAATGGGTATCGCACAATCTTTGTCGGCAAGGCCCACTTTGGGCCCCTTGGTGAACCATCTGAGTGGCCAACTAATCTCGGTTTTGATGTGAACGTGGCAGGTTGCTCATGGGGACAGCCTGGAAGCTACTACGGCGAAGACGGGTATGGCAATCTCAAAGGGAATAAACGTCGAGCTGTGCCGCACCTTGAAAATTACTTTGGAACAAACACATTTCTGTCAGAGGCCCTCACGCTAGAAGCTAAACAGCAGATAACACGTGCAGTGAAAGATAAGAAACCCTTCTTTCTGGATTTCGCGCATTATGCGGTTCATGCCCCGTTTCAATCTGACCCCCGCTTTGCTTTGCATTACGAAAATTCCGGCAAACCTAAAAATGCACAGGCGTATGCCACATTGATTGAAGGGATGGATAAGTCGCTTGGCGATATACTTGATCATCTGGAGAATACCGGAATTGCGGAAAACACTCTCATTCTTTTCGTTGGAGATAATGGGAGCGATGCTCCACTTGGGCCTGTTCATGAGCATGCCAGTTCGTTTCCACTCCGTGCAAAAAAAGGCACGCACTATGAAGGTGGTATGAGGGTGCCCTTTATAGCGTCTTGGGCAAAACCATCAGCTACGAATAAAGTCCAGGAAAGACTGCCCATTCCGGCAGGAAGCATTCAGAAGCAACTTGGAACCGTGGTGGATATCTACCCAACAATTCTCTCTGTAATTGGAGTCAAGCCGCCATCACACCATGTCCTTGATGGCACCGATCTGACGAAACAAATTGAAGGGAATCAGGATCCGGGTCGAGTCGAGCAGTTCCTTATGCATTTCCCACATAAGCACCGAAGTAGTTACTTCACATCCTTCCGTGACGGTGACTGGAAAATCATCTATCACTACCGACCAAATGATAATCCGGCGAAGACTCAGTATGAACTTTTTAATCTTGTCACTGATCCATATGAAAATGAGAACCTGGCAGAGCGTAAGCCGAAGGTATTAAAGAGGATGATGGAATCGCTGGTCACCTCCTTGCAAGCCGAATCCGCGCTCTATCCAGTCGATGGGAATGGTAACGAAATGCACCCAGAAGTACCTTAAGGAATTTGCAGTTATTTTCGGGGGACCAGAAGGACGGCATCCGCGTGAGCATTACCGCCAGCGTCTTCGGTGCCAATCGTCACGGTAATCTTTTCACCTTTTTCAACTTCGACCTGCCCCGCCTTGCCAAAGATGTTTTCGATGGGCGGGGTTTTTTTCATGTTGAATGTAATGGAGCTCACCGCGTCGTTTGAATTCACGGAGACTGGTACAGAATTGCCTCGATTGGGGTGGGGTTGCCAGGTAACAAGGACGTCATAGGTCCCTTTTGCTGGTGACTTGAGTGTGAAAGTAGCTGTTGCTTTACTTCCGGCGGGGGCGTAGTGGTACCCATGCCCAACGTAGCCCTTTAAACCTTGGCTGGTCTGCCATGCTCCCTGATAGGTAGCGTCATGATCGTCCTGAACAATACCAGAGAGTCGGTTTGCAAGCCCCGCTGGATCAATACCTGTGGGTGGCCCACTTGAGCTGGCCAGCGGCATAGCATCATCAGGTATTTCGAGTGGTGCCGTAGGCGTTTCGCGAGAAGCTTTTCCCGGGACGCGTAAGAGTTCAGCTAATTCTGCCCAGTGGTTTTTGTAGACACTACGAGGTGTCTGACCGTGGCGGATTGCGACACTAGCCGCTTTGCCTACGACTTCTCCCATCATGCCGCATGTCTGCATCACGCGTGTTGTACCAAGAGCTCTATGCGTAACAGAGATACAACGTCCAGCCAAGAAAAGGTTGTCAATCGTTCGCGAATATAAGCAACGATATGGAATTGGATATCCATACGAGCGATCGACACGTCTGTCATGGACAGCGATTGAAATGAAGGGATTGTCAGGGAATTTTTGAGCGTATTGTTCTTTAGGATAATGAAGATCGATTGACCATGTGGAGGGTACACATCCATCGGAAAATTCACGCTTCGAGACAATGTCGTCCTGCGTCAAAACAACATCACCAAGAACCCGACGGCTCTCACGTGGCCCTCCAATGTAAGCTATCCATGTCAGTTTGGCGTTTATATGGTCTTGTGCACCACCACCATTCTTCATTGCCTGGAACGCACCAAACACGGCTCGCAGATTCCAGTCGCGAATTCCTTCCGCGTCGTGCAAAGGATCTTTGTCAAAGCCACTTTCCCAAAACCATTGCCCATGGTGATCCCGTGGATAGGGGAAGTCGTCCATTGTGAGCGGCAGTGCCCAAGGAGTTTCAGGAAAATCTTGCTGTTCTGTGGTATCAGCCCAGGCCCACATGTTACTCATGCCCATGCGACCCTTCGGTTCCATGACAGTTTCAGCACCCGCTTTGAACGCAATAGTTGCGTGTCCGGTCGCATCACAGAAAAACCTGCCCGTGAATAGATGAACCCGATTGGTTCGTGTATCAAGAGCAGTTACGTCTTCGATGTGCGTTTTACCGTGGTCTGTCCCAACACGAAAAGCATGCATGTTCAAGAAGAGATCAATACGATCTTCGGCCCGAACGATAGCTTCTTTTTTTGAGTCACCGAACTCTTCATATGTCCCTGGGCTTTTCTTGGCGTTGTCACGGAATTCTTCAACAATTTCACCAATGCGAGGATACTTGCCCCGGCGAATGAGTCCTTTGGCCCAGACCCGGACCTCACTTGATCCATTGCCGCCAAGAACGGGACGGTTCTGAATCAGTGCAACGCTCAGGCCCATGCGGGCGGCTGATATACTTGCGGCCGTCCCTGCGTATCCACCACCAACAACCACTAGGTCGTAGGGGCCGTGTGTGATTGGTGATTCAGATATATGGAGCAAGGCCCGCCGCCAGCCGGGAAGAATGCTCGGGTCATCTGGTGGCGGTTGTTTTGTTGAAGTCAGTGCGATGCAGTCACACCGCCCATCAAAACCACTTAAGTCGTGTAGGCGGATTGTGTTGTTGCCTTTGGCCAATTCGACTGTTCCACCATATTGCCAATGCCATGCTGCTCCCTCGGTGCCAAATGTCGTTGCTAGGTACTCATTGTTGAATCCCACCTGAAAAACACCGGGTGTCCCTGCTGCTCCCCACCGCGCAACCCAGTCTTTTGTTCGCACCCAGACATGGTGTTGCCCAGATGCCTGAAGGTTAATTGTGGTAGATGCATCTTTGACGGGTTTGCCAAGTCCGTGGGCTAAGAGGTAGGGGGAACCCATTTCTTCAATAAACTGGGTATCAAGTTTCCAGCCTCCAAAATCTTCGAAGCTTTCGGCTTCCACAAGAATGGTCGCTTGGCTTATGGCGGCCCATATGGCGACTGCTCCAAAGATGGCAGTGGTTAATATCTTCCGAAGAGAAGGTTGCATGGTCGTCCTGTCGTTATATGAGGCAATCATCTCCTAAAAAAATCAAGCCAGATAAAACATTCTGAAGACAAATATCTTTGAGCCATTGCAGCCTGATTGATAGGTGTTCTAGCAAAGATACTAAATTTAGCCTCAGAGGATAATCGCCAGTATTGAATTAATTTACCAAGTAGAAACGATATAAGATTTCTCTTGATTACGACATTATTTGAGTACTAAGATAACTTTTTTAACATATTAAGCGTGGAGGAGGAACACCATGAGCAGGGTAAGAAATCCAGTGGTAAGGAGAGGTTTTACGCTGATTGAGTTGCTCGTTGTTATTGCTATCATAGGCGTTCTTGTTGGTCTTCTGTTGCCGGCCGTGCAACAGGCACGGGAAGCTGCTCGTCGCAGTGCATGTGTCAACAATATGAAGCAAGTTGGGCTGGCAGCCCATAATTATCTGTCGACACAGGGGGCATTTCCGCCGGGGATGG
>CBFIHW010000130.1:0-7939 GCA_965662325.1 uncultured Pirellulales bacterium
AATTCATACAAGGGGCACACGCCTATCCGGGGCCTTACCTACCTGTCAATCTCTCCCATGACGACATCAAGACTACCGATAACAGCGGGCACGTCAGCAATCAGGCAGCCACGGCAAAGTTCAGGCGAGACAGCTAAGTTTGAGAAAGCACTCGAACGAGCTCGAACCCGCCACGGTATCGGAGTGCCATCACTCACAACATAAAATCCCATTTGCCCCTTCGGGCATTCCGTCTCGAGATACGCATCACCCGCAGGCAATTTTTCAGCCAACTTGAGCGGTTCTCCGAGCGGGCCCTTACATTGAGAATAACGATCAATAGATTGTCGAACCAAGTCCATGGATTGCACGACTTCGAGCATACGAACAAAAAATCGATGCCAGCAATCGCCCAAAACCGCATCTTTTGGAACGGCTGGGTATTCATGGTCTCGCGGATAGTGGCCATTTTTCATGACCGCGACCTCGAATGCATATCCGTCATACATAGCGGTATAGATGCTCTCACCGTCTCGACGTAAATCGATGTCGACCCCACTGCCCCGTAATACAGGGCCGGTGCACCCGTAGTCGATTGCCATCTCGGGGCTGAGTACACCTATGTTGGCAGTTCGCTTCACGAAAATAGCATTAGTCGTCAACAGCGTGTGATATTCGCGAATGACCGGTTCGAACTGGTCAAGAAAAGCTTCGCACCGTTTCAGCCAACCAGGGGGCAGGTCTGCAGTCATGCCGCCGACAGTAATGTAGCTGTAAGTTAATCGTGCGCCGCACACCTCCTCGAAAAGATCAAGGAGTTTTTCACGTTCTCGGAAAGCGTAAAGAAATGGACTAAACGTTCCGAGATCAAGTCCATACGCACCCATACCAACAAGATGACTGGCGATTCTGTTAAGTTCTGTAATAAGTATTCGCAAGTGCCTCGCTTTTTCACTAACTTGGTACCGAAGCAACTTTTCGACGGCGAGAGCCCACCCCAGGTTCATATTCATGGCAGCTAAGTAATCCATACGATCCGTGTATGGAATCCATTGTCGAGCAGTGAGATTTTCACCAATCTTTTCAGCACAACGGTGTAGATACCCTATGTGCGGTTCCATCTCCGACACAATCTCGCCATCGGTGCGCAATACAAGGCGTAAAACACCATGCGTGCTAGGGTGCTGAGGCCCCATGTTAACCAACATCTCATCCGTACGGACATCAAATTCTATGATTCTCTGGTCTTCATCCAAGATTTGAGACATGATTCCTGGTACTTCCCACGTAAAAGTTCATCTAACGGCCGCGCATGCCATGGTATTCAAGTGGCATCTCGTAGTCTTTCCTAAGCGGATAACCTTCCCAATCCTCCGGGCAGAGAATTCTGCGCAAGTCCGGATGACCGAGAAATCGAATCCCTGAGAGATCAAACACTTCCCTTTCGTGCCAATCGGCACCTCGCCAAACGCTTTCGACACTTGATATTTCGGGTAACTGACCTGGCTGATCGTCCTTCCAGCGAGGCAGCTTCACCTTGAGGACTAAACTCGCCCGTGCCTTAGTGCTCCACAGGTGATAAACGATTTCGGTATGCGGCTCCCACTCTACTTTTGCTGCCTTTTTTGAATCCGTCTCGAGCCAATCAACTGCCGTAATGCACTGTAACCCGTCGAATCGAATCTCACATGACTCTTTCAACCAGCGACACGTTTCCAGCAATTTATCTGGAGAGATTTCAAGCCATGGGTCAAGTGTTTCAAGGTTGCGTCCAATGACAGCGCCCTGAATAGCAGCCTCAAGCTCGGAAACGAAATCAGTACCTCTCATGGTATTTCCTTTCACGCCTCGCCTTCAGAGGCTTTTGCCCTTTGATCGGCAACGGCTCGAACCCAGTCGAGATCCCCCCGGTACCAGACGTATGCAAATCCAACCAGCAAAATAACATAGAAGGCTGACATATCGACAAACGCTGTTCTCGCAAGCAATCGACCACTCTTCTGAACAGCCCACTCAGACTTGGCTTGTCCTGCTGACTTATCACCACGGTTCGAGTTGATCTCGGCAGATTGCCGTAGTGTCGGTTCGAAAGATGGAACGACAGGTTTTGTAAGTCCTAGTTCCTTGTACACGCCAACAACTGCTGGCGTAAGTGTTTGACCGTCAGCTGAAACGCTCACAACAGCCGGGTCTGCTAGCTGTGTTGCCTTACCAAAAACCGTGGCCCACGGAAAAAAAAGTGCCACTTCAACGTCGAATATTATGAAAAGAAGCGCGACAACATAAAAGCGCAGATCAAATTGAACAAAACTCGAGCCGATAGTTGGCTCACCGCACTCATAGACCTCGAGTTTTTCAGTATTGGGTAATTGCGGTCGAACAAGCCGACCCACCAAAAGGTTCACCGCAAGAAAAAGACCACCGACCGCGACAAATAATGCAATAAAACCAGCGATTAAAACAGGATCAAACATTGATGTCTTTCAAAGCCTTTGTCTATCGCGAATCAAAAAAGTGCAAATCCGATAACTGTAGCCAAACCCAGCGATGTCATTTTGTAGACGTAATCAACACTCTGTCTTTAGACAGCCTCAACTCTCTAGGAATTCGGACCACCATGAACGGGTTCCACAATGACTTTTGAAGCAGCTACTGCGGTCGGATTGATAGTTGAACGTCCCCACCCAACGTCTACCGGCAGCCTCGCAAAATCGACAATTGTTCCATCCCGACTGTAGCAACTCAAATCCAGAGTTGATCCCATGAAAATACAGTCAACCGGGCATGGCTCAACGCAAAGTGCACAGAACATGCATTTCGAATAGTCGATCGTGAAGCCCGTCACCTGAAAGCCTTTGCTTCCTGCAGCTTTTTCCTTACCAATGTAAATACAGTCAACGGGACATGCCTTCGCACATTGATCGCAGGCAATACACGTCGTGAGATCAAAACGATGAAATCCGCGATATCGTGCCGCAACTGGTGCAGGGAGTTCCGGATATTCGAAGTGTTCTGTGAATGCTTTTCTGTCTGGATTAAAAGTACTGCTAAAAATGTTGAGAGTAACTCCCATACCGTGCAGCACAGTACCAATCGCCGAAAAGAGATTGCGAAACCAACCTATCATGGTGGGCATCCAATGGTGAAAAAGGAAGAGCACTTAAAACATAGACAGAAAAACATGAGTCATCTAACGATGCTACCCGAAGGCAGACATCGAAGAAAAATGACATCGCCACACGATGCGTAACCGAAAAGTGACAATATCGTCAAAAAGTATAGGGTAGCGAAAAAAGACAACAAGCCGGTGGAATCAACGTGGCAAATAATGAGGGTTCCAGACAGGAGGGCTTTTGAAACCTGCCGTCTGCTGTCACAAATTCAATAATCTCGCACATATGCTTTGCAGGCCCGCTTCGGCAATCTCGACAAGAAAGTGAGTTCAATTCATACCAACTGTCCACTAGTCCCCGATTTTTTTACCTTGGCTCGTGGCTCCTTGAGCATTTGAGGCAACTAATTATCTGGTCGTTTTTGAAGTTATTTAATGCGTTTCGCCCCCAAAATGAGCGGGTCCGCAAAGAACCCGAAGGTATTCAGAAAGATTCTTAGACTGTCGCTTCTGGAGAATCAGGCGATTTTTCTTGACCGTGAATACAAAATCCCTAAATTTTAGTTGGATTCGCTGTTTCAAACCCCCTCGGCGCGGGTGGCTACTGGCCAACCCTCGGATTTTTTATGCTCGTACTATCTCGCAAAAAAGACGAAAGCGTTGTTATCAACAACGACATTCGAATCGTCGTTGTTGAGATTCGTGGGGACAAGGTACGTCTAGGCGTAGAGGCACCAAAGGAGGTTCCTGTCCACCGGAGCGAAGTTTATGAAGCAATCAATGGCGATGAGTCCGAAAATTCTATCACGACCGTGAATAATGTTCCGTCTATTTCCGAATCATGCAAGCCTGCTAACCCTCCTGGGCTTGTTCAGGACTAAGCCGATTTCGGAGAGGACTCGACTTTCAGGGGCCTTCCAGCTATCTTCCGAGTACCGAAACTTTCCACGGATAGGCTGTGGAGTAACGGCCCCATCGTCTAGAGGCCTAGGACATCGCCCTTTCACGGCGGCAACCGGGGTTCGAATCCCCGTGGGGTCATTTTAGGCAGCGATGCCAAAATTTTAGTGACCGGCTACAATCATAATGTTTGATGTTATCACCAGCAATGTAATCACAAATGGACCACGCTAAGCAAAGCCGATACGATGCGGTTCTTTTTGTGAGTTTTGGTGGGCCGGATAAAGCGGACGATGTGTTACCTTTCCTTGAAAACGTTCTTCGTGGCCGGAGGGTGCCAAAAGAACGCATGCTCGAGGTTGCTGAACATTATTATCATTTCGGCGGAAAAAGTCCGATCAATGAACAAAACATTGCGTTGATCGATGCGATAAGACAGGAACTAACGACATCTGGATTGGATTTGCCTGTCTATTGGGGAAATCGAAATTGGTATCCGTTCCTCACCGATACCATACGAGATATGAAAGATGCGGGAGTTCGTCGTGCACTAGCTTTCGTCACGAGTGGGTTCAGTTGTTATTCCGGTTGTCGTCAATATCGTGAGAATATTGAACAGGCCCGGAATACTATTGGGCCAGAAGCACCAGAGATTGACAAAATTCGGGTCTTTTTTAATCACCCCGGGTTCATTAACCCCATGGCTCGAAATGTCCGCACAGCCATAGACTCGCTTGGAACGGAATCCCAGGTGCCGGTTTTGTTTACAGCCCACAGTATCCCGCTTTCCATGGCTGATTCATCTGATTACTGTACGCAGCTGCAAGAAGCATCTCGATTGGTTGCTGAGCAGGCAACGATCTCCAAGTGGCAACTTGTCTATCAAAGCAGAAGTGGTCCCCCCACTCAGCCATGGCTTGAGCCGGATGTTTGTGATGCCATCCGTGACCTTCATGAACAAGGTGAGTCCGGTGTCGTCATTGTTCCCATTGGTTTTATATCTGACCACATGGAAGTGCTATTCGACCTTGATACCGAAGCTGCTGATCTTTGCAAAGAATTGGGCATGAAGATGGCCAGAGCAAATACGGCAGGCACCGACCCCGAGTTTGTTCGGATGATTCGAGACCTTATCGCAGAGCGAGCTTTTGGCCTTTCCGAGAAGGCAGCAATCGGATGCATGCCCGCTAACCACGATGTCTGCCCACTTGACTGCTGCCCAGCACCCGTTCGTCCTGCAACGAGCCGACCTTCCTAGACGAACAACTCGGTTCATTCGCTGAAGAGGAACAAACCGGAACAAACAATGGTTGATAACAACCGCCGCGAACTTGTTGTGCTTACTCACGGTTTCATGGCACACCGGCTTATGCTCCGCCTGCTCGCGGGAAGACTTCGTCGTGCTGGCTGGAACGTTGATATCTGGGGCTACGAAAGTTTCGTTACGTCAGTAAGAACACACGCCCACAACTTCTCTGATTTTCTCGCTGAACGCTGCGATGACAAACGCTACGATCGCATCCATCTGGTTACCCACAGCATGGGTTGTATCATCGGAAGAATGGCAATCAACGAAGTGAAGTCAAAAAAAATCAGTAGATTTGTCATGCTAACACCCCCGAATCGAGGGTCATTCGTTGCGACCCGGACTGCAAAAGTATTTGGACATTTCTTTCGACCTGTTGCCGAGCTTACGACTGAGCAGGATAGCCTCGTCAATTCTTTAGCTGATCCAGCTGATGTAGAAATTGGTGTCATTGCGGCAGAGCAGGATGCGCTCGTAACCCTTGAAAGCACGCGCCTCGGCGTACCCCATGAGCACGTTACACTGCCGTGTCTTCATTCAGCTGTACTATTTCGCCAGGACGCCGCAAACCTCATTCATTCTTTCTTAGACACAGGCAGCTTTCGGCACTCCTATTACGGAGCTAAAACCACTGCACAAGGAATGCAGTAGCCAATCAATCATCTCAGCAACAACGGGGCTCGTTTGAAAAAGCAACTTACTCTCCCAAGTTTAGCACTTGGATGCTGGCCTCTTGCCGGGATGACTCGAGCTGGTGTTACACGTCAGGCAGCAATTGAAACGGTCGCTGCTGCTATCGATCATGGCATTACCCATCTCGACACCGCATATTGCTACGGCGAAAACGGAGAAAGTGAAAAAGCTATCGCTCAGGCGATTAAAGGCAGACAAAGCGAAGTGACTATCGCGAGCAAGTGTGGCATACACTGGCAAGCGGGCAAGAAGCAGGCAGTTAACGGACAGCCTGAAACAATCATCCGAGAAGTTAAAGAAAGTCTGGTACGGCTTCAGTTAGATAAGCTTGATCTCCTCTATCTCCACACTCCTGATCCAAACGTCCCTATCCAAGAATCTGCGGGGGCGCTTCGACGGCTTCTCGATGAAGGCACCGTGCACGCAGTGGGTTTATCGAACGGAAACGCTGAAGAATGCAGGTTATTTGCAGAGATATGTCCCCTAACAGCCTGCCAGCGTCATTTCAACATGCTCCAACAGGAGATTCGGCCAGAGTTATTGCCGTACTGCCAGTCGCAACGGATTGCCATGGTGACATATTGGCCTCTTATGAAAGGCCTGCTAACTGGAAAAATGAAGAGGAACCAGGTTTTTTCGCAAACCGATAGTCGCCATAAATATCCAATGTTCCGCGGAGAAGAATTCCAAAAAAACCTTGACTTCGTTGAGACAATTCAATCTCTTGCCACTCAGCAGAACATGAGCCTGGTCTCTTTGGTTCTTGCTTGGACGATGGCGCAGACGGGTATCACGACGGTTCTTTTCGGCGCAACAAGTGCAAAACAGGTTGCAGCAAATGCGGAGGCCCTTGGTTGCCATCTTGACGAGAGCACCATTTTTGCCGTCGATGATGCGATTCAACAACGAGGTCCCATTGTAGGTGGCCGAAAAGTCTGAACTACTATGCACCACTAGGCGGCACCAGAGGATTGACCAAGAGTTTCTTGTACACCCACATAGGACTGCCTCACTTCGAGACACACTCGCCGAAACGGCTCGGGGCGACTCACACCGGGCAACCGAAGTGTTTCTACCGCGCCATTTCTGAAGATGAGATCTCCACAATCAAACCATTCCTGACCGGGCTGAATGACCAACTCGACAGTATCGAAACGGTCTAATTCTACGAATCTCTCAACAGCAGCGCGAACGCCTTTGTTAACAGTAACCCGCCTGTTTGTCACCTGAAACCTGCTGATTGCCCACGGAAGCCTCATACTTAAATACAACATGAGCCCAATTGGCATTGTCGCAAGAAGTGCTAGCCTCCCAACTCGGACTATCCCAAAGCCCGTTTGGATTCTGTACATGCGGCCAAGGAATTGTCCCAAACCAGTACCGCCAACTGACGGCCACGCTGTCATCACGGGGACTTCCGCCGTGCTCGGGGGCGTCACTCCTGCTATCGACTGCAGCACTGGTTCCGATGTTTTCATTAGATTCAACCGCGTTTGAAATATGTATTGCCCATCATGTTACCAAACGCCACCGAGTAGGCGTCTCATTTCTCCCCACAAATGTATCCTTTTACATCGGAAACGGAAGCGTCTTTTGATTCAATTGATACAAAAAAACCCAGTGAGCTCGGCCAAGCCCACTGGGTTCATCTTTAACGGTTGTTGCGTCTTTCGACGCACCAGTGCAAAGCACCAACATCTCTTTCGATAGCTCGGCCTATCCGAGGATAGACCACGATCGTCTCCACAATTCTTTTGGACCTGACTGGTCTCAATGACATCCAAACAATATCTGAATGTCAAAAAAACAAGACAGGTTCGCATTCAGACCGTGAGGTCTAAATACTAAAATCCTTTAGAAAGGAGGTGATCCAGCCGCAGGTTCCCCTACGGCTACCTTGTTACGACTTAGTCCCAATTGCAGAGTTCATCTTCGGCGCCTGGCTCCTT
>CBFIHW010000131.1:0-7880 GCA_965662325.1 uncultured Pirellulales bacterium
CCACAGCCGCAGGTGCTGAGGATGGTCAGCCAGAAGCTTTTCATAGAGAACAGTCACGCCGAAAAATGGATTACCATTTCCAAGAAGTGGATCTGCAAGTACAGCACCTGTCAGGATAACAAGGCCGATGATTGCTATAAGTATTTGTAGGCTATCAGTCAGCGTGACTGACCACATACCGCCAATGAGTGTGTAAGCAAGTGTGATCAGGGCTACGAGAAGGAGCCCAGCTGGAAACGGTATAGCGAAATACAATTCCAGAAGACCAGCCAATGCCGAATACTGTAACGCAATCCATGCAAAATAGCTCGGTACTTGAATCAGGCCGCCAGTCAACTCTGCTGCCGGCCCGTATGTCTGACGATAGAAGTCAGCCATAGTGAAAATATTCTTGTTCCACAATGGACGAGCGAAAAACACCCCTGCCAAAATAAGTGTGCCAGCACAAGCAAAAGGATCGAGCACAACGCCCAAAAGACCTTCTTCGCGGACAGCTCCTGCGGCAGCGAACATGGTAGCGGCACCGAACCATGTAGCGATCAGTGTGCCCCATGCAAGAAAGAGTGGGAGCCGCCGACCTGCAACAAGGTAGTCGGCTTCTGTTTCAACTCGGCGACTAGCAAAGATGCTGATCGCCAAAAGAAATAGAACGTACACGCAGAGTGTGATCGCCAGGAGGGTTTTGTTTGACGGGTCCAAGTTAAATGAGTGCGCGGCAAAAACGTGAAACATGAGCAGAGCGTGTTCAACTAAATGGAAATGGTTCGAATTTGCAATAAACGCCGCCAGCAGTTGTATTTGCTGGAGGAGTGCCTCTACACACCAAACTGACAAAGTATGTTAGAAAAAGCTGAGGCCACTCGAAAAGTCACGGCCATTGTCATGCACTTTTAGTGGAAAGAGCAAAGCAGTTGACTCGATTGCCGTCTCTTGCGGGTTCCTTTGGGGGGTGCGGTTGAGCGGTTGGACTCGGCACCTACATTGGACTAACCATACAGCAATTATGAGGGTTTCAGGGTATCAAGGGGACCATGAATGAATGTGATTAAAAAACGAGCATATCGCGTCTGTCAACGGGGACTGCGTCAACAAGCCTTGGGCCCGATAGTTGTTTTTGGTTTGGTGGTGGCAATCTTCTGCACAATGCATGGCGGCTCGCGTCTGCGTGCCGAAACATCGAACAACACGGTGTATCAGGCAACGTGGGAGTCACTTGATTCAAGACCTACGCCCGCGTGGTTTCAGGATGCTAAATTCGGCATTTTTATTCACTGGGGGCTCTATTCAGTTCCCGCATGGTCACCAAAGGGGACCTACGCGGAGTGGTATTGGCATGCTAAGGATGGTTTGCCACGGAAACATGCTGCGGCCGTTGCTCGTTCAGAGGCGGTGAAGGAATTTCATGCGCGTGTCTATGGTAATAATTTCGGCTACGAAGATTTTCGTCCGCTATTTACCTGTGAGCTTTTTGAACCAGAGCAGTGGGCAAAAATTTTCAAAAGAAGTGGTGCGCGTTATGTCGTGCTTACCTCGAAACACCATGACGGCTATTGCCTTTGGCCAAGTGCGGAAGCGTCACAAAGTTTTGGGACCGCGTGGAATAGTGTTGAGTCAGGCCCGCATCGTGATCTTGTTGGTGACCTGACGCGGGCGGTGAGAGCAGAGGGACTCAAGATGGGTCTCTACTATTCGATCTGGGACTGGTTCAATCCATACTGGCCGGAAATAGACCATCCGTATGCTGGTAAGAAAGAAGAGAGTGCTGAAGGTGCAGCGGGGCGAAAAAAATATATTCATGAAGTCATGTATCCGCAATTTAAGGAGCTTGTTGAGAAGTATCAGCCAGCGTTGATATTTTCAGACGGAGACTGGTGGATGGATGATGATAAATGGGCAACACGACCACTTCTCGCGTGGTTGTACAACAATGCCCCAAATAAAGATGAAGTCGTTATTAATGATCGCTGGGGTAAGGTGCGAGGAAAACATGGTGGGTACTTCACAACTGAATACGGCGCTGGGTTTGACGACCCCGAGGTTCTCTGGGAAGAAAACCGCGGCATAGGAATGTCGTTTGGCTTTAATCGAGAGGAATCGCTCGAGGAGTACAACACGGCAGAACACCTTATTCTGATGCTCGCCGACACTGTTTCACGAGGCGGAAACCTATTGCTCGATGTTGGTCCGACTCATGACGGAAGGATTCCGGTCATCATGGAGGAACGGCTGGCAGAGATTGGGGCATGGCTTGATGTAAATGGTGAGGCTATTTACGGAAGCCGGCGATGGATAAAAGATGCGCAGTGGAGTGCTGGGGCGAGGCCTGAGTTTACAAAGGAAGATCATCACAAAGGCAACGCCCTCACCGAGTCGACCATTCGGCCAAAGCCTGGCAATGCATCACGAGAAGCAATGTTTACCAGCAAAGGAACTACGGTGTACGCACTAAGCCCAGGCTGGCCAGTTGGTGAAACATTAGTCATTCGAGATATTATTCCGTCCGATGCGACCGATGTGACACTTCTCGGTTCAGAGAAAGAGCTGACTTGGCGAGGTGTAAATAATACGATCGAAATTGATCTTACAAATATTGGAATTCATGATCTGCCCTGTGAGCATGTGTTTACATTTAAAATCACTGATATCAAACATCATTCAACAGAAGACTAGCTGGAGAGAATAAGATGGTACTCGGATCGAAGAAGCTGATAAAAAGTGTTGTTGGCATGGTCTGCCTTCTAAGCGCAACCTGGGGGTACGCAGCTGATCTATACAAACCCACCGTGGAGTCTCTACAGCATTATAAGTGCCCAGAATGGTTCCGAGACGCGAAGTTTGGCATCTATCTGCACTGGGGTGCGTATTCGGTCGTAGAGAGGGGCGAATGGTACGCGCGGAAACTGTATGAGGAAGGTGGCGAGGACTACGCGTATCACCTTGAGCACTACGGGCATCCTTCAGAATTTGGCTACAAGGATTTTATTCCACTGTGGAAGGCCGAAAACTTTGACCCAGACGCCTTGCTGGCTCTTTTTAAGCGGGCTGGTGCGAAATACTTTTCACCATGTGCGGTTCATCATGACAACTTCGATCTGTGGGACTCAAAACACCACCAATGGAATGCTGTCGCGATGGGACCGAAAAGAGACATTATTGGCGCCTGGCGGGATGCCACACTCAAGGCGGGTCTGCGATTTGGTGTGACAACGCATTTGTCACGGAGTTATAGCTGGCTGAATGTAGCAAATCAGTCTGACACAGAGGGTGCAAAAAAAGGCGTTCTTTATGATGGAGGGCAAGGCGGTGGCAAAGGCCTGTATCCACCAAATGACGGTCAGAGTACGCACCCAAGGGCACCGCTTAATGCACCGAAAGCGTGGCGTGACCATTGGAAAAAACGGCTTGAACAACTCATTGATGATTACCAGCCCGATCATCTCTACTTTGATTGTGCGGTGCCCTTTCGTGGTGACGACAATGGGCAAACGGGGATGGATGTCATAGCCCATTTTTATAATGCCCGTCCGGAAGGGGTAATGTGTGTCAAAGAACGGCCGTGGCAGGGTCTCTATGCTGACGGCATGACGACTCTCGACTACGAGCGTGGCAAAGCGAGTCACATACTTGCAGAGCCTTGGCAGACAGATGATTCGATCGGATCATGGGGCTATAACGTGAACAAGCCCTATACCACGTCGGATCTCCAGATAGACAAATTTGTTGATATTGTTAGTAAGAATGGAAATCTACTGTTAAACATTCCAATCCGAGCTGATGGAACGCTTGATAATACAGCCACACAAATTCTTGAGGACATAGGCGGGTGGTTAGACGTGAATGGCGAGGGCATCTATGGCACTCGTCCATGGCACTATTTTGGTGAGGGGAAGGTCAATGAGATTCCTCATTTTGTAGAAGAGTCTCCTTTTACTTATAAAGATGTGCGTTACACGGTACAGGATGATTATCTTTATGCGTTTGTGCTGAAGTGGCCCCCTAAGAACAAGCAGTATGTTGAACTCACCCTTCTAGCGCCCGGTAATAGGCGAATTAGCGAAATACAATCTGTAGAGATGCTCGGGCACACAGGTGAACTGGTTTGGGAACGACATCCTGATGGGTTGCGAGTAACGTTTCCAGTGAAAAAACCGACAGAGTTCGCCCACTGTCTGAAGATAAAACTTGAGCAGAAATAAAAATGATTGCCGTTACGAGAGGGGTAGGCTTATGGCAGCGTTACGGGCTTTTTGGTTTGCTTGTGTGATTTTGTCTGCCGTTCTAACCAATAGTCTGCTGTTGTATGCAGAGGAATATAAGCCCCAGTGGAAATCGCTCGCCCGACATCTGCAGGCCCCACAATGGTTTCGTGATGCGAAATTTGGGATTTATTTTCATTGGGGGCCCTACGCCGTTCCGGCTTTTGGTAATGAGCACTATCCACGGACTATGTACGGTCATGTGAGTGGAAAGCCACCAAAGCCCAGAAAGGCGGTAACGAAGGGTATTGGATTTCAGACATACCGCGAACACGAATTTCATATTCGTACGTATGGGCAGCCAAAGGATTTTGAATACCACGATCTATTTCCATTATTCACTGCACAATCGTTCAATGCTGAGAAGTGGGCAGATCTTTTTTTTCTGGCAGGAGCAAAGTTTGCTGGACCAGTTGCAATCCATCATGACGGTTTTGCCATGTGGGATTCCGACGTTACACCATGGAATAGCATGGCCATCGGGCCGGGACGCGATATTGTCGGGGAGATGGCCCGCGCTATTCGTAAGCGACATATGAAATTCATTACGACGTTTCACCATGCCAAAGTGGGTCGGGCTGCCGAGGAGGATCCAGACAAACACCGTTGGCATTATCTAGGAAGGCAGAAGTATTTTGAGCGGCAGGCTCCCGAGCAAACTATCTCTGAGGACAAACGTCTGGAAAAGCTGTATGGAACAATGCCTTGGCCAGAGTTCATAACGATGTGGAAGGCTCTTCTCAGTGAAGTTATTCAGCACTATGAACCCGATCTCATTTGGTTTGACTCGTGGCTCGATCGCATTCCAGAAGAATCAAGAAAAGAATTTCTTGCTGAGTATTTCAATGCGGCCAAGGAGTGGAAGAAAGACGTGGTGGTTACGTATAAACAGGAAGATCTTCCTGCTGACGTTGGTATCGTTGATTATGAAAAGGGTCGGCTTGACGAGGTGACGGATTTCACCTGGTTAACCGACGACACTATCAGCGCGGGGTCGTGGACAACAACCGGAAGCTGGTCGTACACGGAAGAACTGGATATCAAGTCAGCAAAAACTTTGATCCATACATTGATTGATATTGTGAGCAAAAATGGAAATTTGCTGTTAAATATCTCGCCAACAGCTGCTGGTGTAATCCCCGACGCACAGCGTGAAAGTCTGTTGGGAATGGGGGTCTGGCTGCGGGCGAATGGTGAAGCCATTTACGGAACACGACCGTTTTCGACGTATGGAGAAGGGCCGAAACGGCTTACATCAAGTGGTCATTTTGTTGAAATGAGTGGTAATTACACGAGTGAAAACATTCGCTTTACGCGGAAAGGAAATTACGTTTTTGCCATTCAATTGGGCTGGGCCGGGGCAAAGAAGAAAATTGCTATCAAAAGCCTTGGCGGAAGTCGAGGCGGTCTCCAACAAATAAAACGAGTGACAGTGTTGGATTCTCCTGAGGAGATTGATTGGGTTGTTGAAGATGATGCGCTGTATGTGACGACGCCGTCAGTCGCGCCGAATGACATCGCTATCTGTTACAAAATCGAATTAGGTAAGCGATAGCTTTTTAATGAAGGATTTGAAGTGAGGCATGATCGCCGTGAGCTTTGTAGTAAACCTTGAGGAAGGTAGACAGGTGCTCCCCAATAGACCGGCTTGACCCATAGTGTGAAGGAAAGACAGAATTCTGGAAAAAGGCTTTGCCAATGCTGTGGATGCAATGGTACGAGTCTCCAGAAACTATCATGGACACCCGACCCAGGGACCATTAGCGTTATTTGGCAAATACTCTATCCAATTATTTTTTTCAGCTTTGGCTTTGTTTTTTTCAAAGCAATTCAAGGGAAGATTCCCTGGGGTGTCGCTCTTCCCTTTACGATCAACCTTGTTGCGAATTTGTCATTCACGCCCCTTCTGTTCGGTGTACGAAGTCTGATTCTTGCCTCTGTTGATATCGTTGGTGTCTTGGTAACAATTATCTGGGCCATGGCTGTGATTTGGCGGTTTCAGCGGTGGGTTGCCATTGTGCAGTTGCCCTATCTAATTTGTGTTGTCATTGCGACGAGCCTGCAGCTTGCAATAACGCAGATGAATGTGATCTCACACGAAGCTTTTCGAAGGAAGTATCTATGAATTTCACTTTTATTTTTACATTGCTCGCGGCACTGTATTCGACCCAAGTGGTGGTCCACTCAGACCAGAGCGTATTGATTGATTTCCGCAACAGGGAAGGTGCATCTGGATGGAATGTCGTAAATGATGGAGTAATGGGCGGCCGGTCTGTCGGTAAATTACGGAAGGCCGATAACGGGGCGTTGAACTTTTTTGGCAGATTGTCACTTGAAAATAATGGTGGATTCACATCAATTCGATCAGGCCGAATAGATATCGAGATGCAGCCAGAGGATGGATTCCGTGTGCGACTCAAGGGCGACGGGAGGACCTACATATTCAATCTGTATCCAAAAACTCAAAGAATGGCGTTTTCATATCGTGCATCGTTGCCAACGGTTGCTGGTGAGTGGACGGAAGTAGTTGTTTTACTAAAAGACTTCACGCCGACTTCTTTTGGAAGACAAGTGAAAAATAAAGGTCCCTTATCTCCAGATCAGATTAGTAGGATCGGTTTTATGCTGAGCGATAAACAGCCTGGTGCATTCGAGCTCGAAATCGATTGGGTTAAAATTGAACAGTCATCCCACGGTGATGGTACAGAGTGAAGGTTATGGCGTCACCTTAAAGATAGAGTGACCCAGTGGCTCCAGCAGAAGCGCCGACTACCAATGCGAAAAGCAGACGACTACGGCTTGCTGTAAATGGATTAAATTGGTACCCGACCGCGGCAGTAACAAACCCTGCTCCAAGAGTCAGGAGTGATCGTACCTGAGCCTGCTGGCTCGGTGGCATGTACGTAATCACAGGCGTTAACAGCGCAAGGAAGAACGTTGCGACAGGTATGATGATAATCATGGTTATGGCAGCAGCCTGACGCGTTGTGGTTGTGTGTGGCCCCGGTGTCCACCGCATGATTACACCAAGCGCTAAAGAAAGGGTGAGGGCAAGAGCGGGAGCTGGTAATCTGGTTGCAAGATAGTCTTGAAGAGAAAGGTTCTCGGCTAAAAGACTCGCGATGCTCAAAGCAGCTACGGCAGGAAGAACCCAGGCAGTGGCAATACGGCTGCGCCACGGAATGTGAAATGTAGCCGCAAACCAGAGAAGGCCTAGGGCAACCGTAGTATCAAGAACGAGTTGGTAAGGGGGGTTCCCTGTCCCATTGACCCAGTCAGTGAGGGGCCTCGCATAATCTCCAATTGGGTCACCGTGTGGCACTCCTGCAAAGAAACCAGCAAAAACACGCAAGCCAAAAGCACCAAACGGAAATATGCCAGTTGCTACCTCGAGGGCCCGCGGAAGAGGCTTCAGAGGAATGACCCAGGTAATGGTCCATATCACCGTAAAACAAACAAGGTGGATAATTTCCATGTGATCTTTCATAACGGTGCCTGAACCTGTGTTAGCTGATGATACCTTCAGCAATCCATAGCCGATTTTGAACGGATGCCTAGAATCAAAATAAGAGTTCATGGAGTTCAAGGATTATTATATGTCTGAAGCAGAATGGCATCTCGTTC
>CBFIHW010000132.1:0-7827 GCA_965662325.1 uncultured Pirellulales bacterium
ACAATCAATGGAAGCCCGAGATTTTGGAATCAAACCTGCTGATCCATGAATGGTCAGTATCTGCCTGTTCCAATCTGCATCGCAACTGAAGCCAAGTTTTTTCAATCCATTAATCATGATGCGGGTGTCATCGCTGTCGAGGGCCCCGGTTATTTGACTTGTTCCATGAGCTAGTGCGGCACAGATCACGGCCCGATTGGTAATACTCTTCGAACCAGGCGCACGCACTCGGCCTTGGATAGGTCTTTGCACGGGTGTTATGGCGATTTCATCAGGGAGTGAGTGTTGTGGCATCAGGCGTTAGAGAGCATCGATGGAGAAAGAAGTGAGGACTGCCAGGAGAACCGTTTCTGAGTTAGATTATGCCATGTTGGGCGGTCAAGCACTATTAGTACGTAAACAACGCTATCATTCCTGAGGAATTGTGAAATGACATCATTGCGGCAGAGTCCTGAGGGCAGTCGTAGTCCATATGATCTCACTGTCCCGCCGGTTGTCCGCTTTGGTCATGGTCGGATCGCAGAGGTAGGCTGCGTTGCGTCCGTTCTAGGTAAGCGAATCTGGCTTGTTGTTGGGAAGAATAGTTTCACTGCATGTGGTGGCAGAAAGGCTTTATTCCATGGTTTTCGTCGAAATAAATTGAGTTTTGAAGAAATAGCTCATTCGTGTGGCGAGCCAACAGTCCAGCAGATTGCCGCTGCGATCTGCACTATGCCAGTTGACCAAGAGAATGTAGTTGTTGTCGCAGTTGGTGGCGGCGCAACTATTGATTTTGGAAAAGCGTTGTCAGCTCTTGCGACAAACATGAAACCAGAAACGGAAGAAATAGCCGAGGAGATGATTCTCGATCGCTTAGAGGGTGTAGGCCGTGGTATTCCAATCGTCAATCCACCTCTACCCTTTGTAGCAGTACCAACAACGGCAGGTACTGGTGCAGAAGCAACACGCAATGCAGTTCTTTCATGCCCGAATCGAATGTTTAAGAAAAGTCTAAGGAGCCCCCTAATGGTTCCGCGAGCAGTGGTTCTTGATCCAAGCCTGATCGGCTCTTGTAGTCGTGACATTATTGCCGCGTCGGGCATTGACTGCCTTACTCAGTTGATCGAATCATTTATTTGCCGTTTTCGTTGGTCTGTTCCAAGAGCATTGGTGCTTGATGCGTTTCCGCAGGCGATGAATGCTCTGCCTCGTCTCCTCGACAACCCATGTGATGAGTCAGCACAATCGGCAATGTCACATGCAGCATTCATTTCTGGAATTTCGCTTGGGAATTCTGGCTTAGGAATGGCTCATGGCGTGGCAGCAGCGCTCGGAGTCGAGTGTGGTGCTCCTCATGGTTTAGCGTGTGCCGCATTATTGCCAGTTGCACTTCGTGTAAATCAAAAGATGGCCGAACATGATCTAGCCAGTTTGGATCGGGAATTAGAAGGCAAACAGTTGCCGCCGCCAGCAAGTGCCCAACGACTCATTGAACGTGTCGAGGAGTTGTGTCGGTTGGCTGAAACACCAACTCGCCTTTCTGAATTTCATCTCAAAAAGGAACGGCTTTCTTGGCTCGCCGAACATTCAGGTGGGAATAGCATGAAGGGCAATCCAGTGCAACTGTCACCAGCAGAGTTAGGAGATGTGCTCGAGTCGGTTTTTTGAATGCGTTTTTGTGTGGTTCAAGAGTTATTCAAGGCAGAAAAACAATTGTCCCAAGTGCACACGCAATGAATGACAGTACCAAAAGAATAAGCAGAACAAGCTTGGTGTCTGATCGTTTCCTATTGGGTTCGATTGTTTTTATGACGATGTTTGGTTGGACTGTTTCAGTTTGATTGGCTGTTTCAATTGAAAAGATCGGCCCCACGGCCTGCTCTTGAAGAGATCGGGGCGGGGGTGGCATGGCAAATTTTCCTGCATCACTCTTTGGTACAGGTGGAATAACTTGGCCTGCAATAGGGGGGCGTGAATCATGCATGGTATTCGGTAGTCGAGTGCCTAGCAGGTTGTGGGAAAAGGTGTGGTGTAAAAAAAAAGAAGGCAGAGTTTCGTGCGGCTTCTTTCTGGGTAGTACTACACAACGCGGTGCCAGGCTGTAAGTTCGGCTATCGTGTGTTGGTGTTTGCGGCCAGTTTCACGAATGATAAACGGAATGTCTTCGCGACATCCCAGCTTGAAGTGTGGACGTAATGCATTTGATAATCCCGTGAATGTATCAACAGGAATACCAGCATCGTCAATGTAGCCACCTAGCCAATAGTTCGGCGGGGTGTAGTCTTTTAGCCATGTATAGGGTGACGTAATAACTAGCCATCCGCCGGCACGAATACGTTGCGTTATTGAATCAAGGAAAAGCTTGGGCTGATAAAGACGATCAATTAGATTCCCTGCGAAAACGAGATCATAGTTGTTCATTTCACTAATGAGATCGCACGCATCACCGGTTTGGAACATAACTCGGTTGGCAATGTCGCTACTTATCAGGCTCTCGAGTGATGTTTGACAATCAGTCGACAATTGGCCCTCGGTCGAGATTTGGTATTGAATGGTACCGTTTTGCTGCAGTTTTTTAGCCGCATCAATGAAGCCGGACGAGTAATCAAGGGCATCGACGTGTTTAAAGTGCTTTGCGAGCTCAAAAGAAGACCTCCCCACAGCACAGCCAATGTCAAGGCAGCGATTATGGCTGTCGAATTGTATAGAATCCATCAAAAATTCGATGCAAGCAGCAGGGAAATTTGGGACGCCGAGTACGGGTGGGCCGTAATGAAAGCTTAAATACTGGGAGACTAGGCCGGACGTTTCATAAAGTGCAGAGCCTGGTGTTTGTGGATTAAGTTTTTCCATCTCTTCTTTTCGTTTTATCGACATTTAGTTGTTGAAAACACGCGGGGCGGCAACAAGGCCATCAACAAGACGTTGAGGTAAAGGTGACGTCGCCGCTAGTAGCGAGCCAACAACACTACCTCGATGACATGAATCACCACCACATTGTGCATTTGAGCAGATTCCATTTGCTGGCTTCCCGGCATGTCTGTATGCGAGAAACAGTGCAGCGGGAAATGCATCAGGAATGTAGCAGGCCGATGAAAGCATTCCGCCGACAACTACTCGATCGGGATAGTCTTTCCAGCGGGCGATCTTTGCCTTCGACACCCATTGAGAAGCCTCGTCAAGGATGACCTCCTGTAATGGTGCTCCAAGGCTTACGCCGGCTAGGATTCGAACAAGAACATCAGCCGCAGCAAGTACGTCATTGTCTTTGTGGGTAAGCGAGACATGACTCTGTACGATTTCACGAATATCAGGATGTCGCGGACCAAGCGCGGCAACCAGCGCCGGAACGCCGACAAGACCACCAATGTGAATGTCGCGCACTCCACAATTCACCGCTTTTCGACCAGAGGCATAATTCGTAAAAAAGTGCCTGTGGTACTCTTCAGCGTAGGTGTCATTGTGCTTCTGAGGAGTAAGCATGAAGTTGACATAATGATCGAGCCAGCGAGTTGAATCGTAGTGCCCTGAACGCCGAACTAACTCAAAAAGTTCAATTGCCAGAAGTGAATTGAGGGTGTTTTCCCCAGCTGTCAGAAATTGGTGGTAGTGTACGCCGCGTTTCCCCCAGTACTGCGACTGCTCATGCAAAATATCACCATCTGCATTGAGCGGTGTGTATTCGGATCGCCAGAGAATGCTGTCGGGATGTGTTTTTTTGGGTGAGTGATAGGAATCAATTAACCCAAAGTCTCTCTCAATTGCAGATTGGTTGTAGTACCAATGGACGGGCATTGCAATACTGTCAGCTGCTAGGGCACCAAGCAATATCTGCTGACCAAAACAAACGGCCGAAAGCGTTTCAATGTTCGCAGGGTATTCTTTTTCATTCGATTGACGAGTGTTCATCGTAATACTTGCTCAAAAAAAGATGCGACTCGTGAGTTTTCAGAGTCTTCAAATACAGTTTTAGCTGGGCCATGTGACAAGACTGTGCCGTCGCCTATAAAAGCAACTTCGTCAGCTACTCGATGAGCAAAGTTCATCGCGTGCGTGACAAGGACGAAATCTGTTCCGGAATCTTTCAGACCTTCAATCATATCAAGTACTTCAGCAGTCATCTCAGGGTCGAGGGCGGAAGTCGGCTCGTCGAGAAAGAGCCGCTTTGGTTTCACAACCATCGCACGAAGTATTGCTATTCTCTGATTTTGGCCCCCAGAAAGTTCTGCTGGCCGTTTGTCAGCATGTTCAGAAAGTTGGAATCGTCTCAATGGCTCTTCAACTTTCGCCATGGCGTCGTCACGACTGAATCCGTGGACGTGTACGAGGGGAAGGATTAAATTCTCGCGAGCAGACAGGTGCGGAAAGAGGTTGTAGGATTGGAAAACTGTGCCAACTGTGCGGCGGTAGAGGCGAAGATTTGTTTCATCCCGCTGCAAGACCGTTTTGTCGAATGTCACTGTCCCGCTGGTGGGTATATCCAGGCCTGCGAGGATTCGAAGGAGTGTGGACTTTCCACCACCCGATGGGCCAACAAGGACGAGCGAGTTCACTATCCCGGTCTCGATTGATAGTTTGTCGAGAACTTGTGTAGTACCAAACGTTTGGGTGAGATCTTTTATAATGAGCCGCATGATGTTGCTTGGGGTGCTGGTTATCTTTCGTAACTAAATGAAGACTCGAGCCACCGGGCGGTGGCCGATAGCGGCAAAGTGAGCATCAGATAGCCAACTGCAAGAGGTACGTAACTCTCAAGAGTTGAGTATGTAAAGGAATTCACTTCACGAGCATTAAGTGTGAACTCGGAGATGGCAATAACAGAGAGAAGTGAAGAATCTTTAATGAGAGACACGAGTTGACCTGCTATAGCAGGCAAGACAAGGCGCACAGCTTGAGGCAGGATAACAAGCCGAAATGATTGCCATTGTGTCAGCCCAATCGCACGAGCCGAGTCTCGCTGTGTTTTAGGGATGGCATTGAGTCCACCTCGAAAAATCTCAGCCATGTACGCTCCGCTAAAAGCAGCGAGTACCAAGGTGCCTACTACGAAACGATTTTCAATGCCAACGGCATTGGCTATGACGTAAAATCCAAGGAGCAACTGCACGAGAAGTGGAGTTCCCCGAATAATTTCAACATAGATCCTTCCGGTTGCCTCAATGAGAGGATTCCGCGCACCTAAGAAGAGCGCAACAAGAAGTCCAATGACAACACTGAGCACTAAAGATGTAAGACTTAGCCCAAGAGTAACGAGCCAACCAAAAATAAATTTCTGTCGGTATTCCCAGACACCAGACCAGTTCCAGTCACCGGGTACCTGAAAGCAGGCAAGGACGAGTAGACTAGTAACAGCCGTTGCGACAATGATGTGAGCAAAAGATCGGGACATACTTATAGCATAGAGCGTTGAGATGGAAATCCAGAGCCGTAATATGGGTCTCTTCGCCGTTCCTACGATCTAGGAAGAGACAGCAAGGTGTCTTTTTTCGAACTACTAGCAAGGCTGTGTTTTACACTTAACCTCCAACGATAGAACAAGAACTGTTCGCGCGGGTGGAATCAGAAGTAAAATGGAATGTTATTGGCTTTAAAAAAAGCCTTTTCTTCAGGTAAAAACTTATCTCCAAGTTTTTCAAATCCATCTGTATCTTTAAAATCTTGGAGGAATTCGTTGATTGACTGAAGCAGTGCGACGTCCTGTTTTCGAAGCCCAATGGCCCAGGTTTCCTGATGAAATGGGTTGAGGATGGCTCGGGTTGTTTTTGGGTGGCGGCGGTGATGGCGGTAGACAGAAAGTGAGTCGTAAATAAAAGCATCTACTTTGCCTTGCATAACTTCAAGTACAGCAGCGGACTCCATGTCTAAGACAAAGACATGGGCATCTTTGAGCTGTTGAGCCGCGTATTTGTGTGCGGATGTTCCTAATTTGACAGCGATACGAACACCCGGTTTTGTTATGTCCTCGGGTGACAGGATGGCCGAATCTATTCCGACAAGAAGAGTAAGTCCGGTTTTCAGGTATGGGTTTGAGAAAGCAATTGCCTTGGCCCGCTCTGGCGTTGATGTCATGGATGAAATAATACAATCAATTGTACCGGTTCGAAGTGCTGGAATCAGACCATCGAATGCGATGTTTTCAATGAGAATCGGACGACCAAGAGATTGTCCAAGAGATTTTGCCAGTTCCACGCTGATGCCCTCAGGCTGGCCAGCTGTATCAGTCATTTCAAATGGTGGATAGGAAAGTTCCATGCCAACCCGAAGAGCGGGTTGAGCTGCCTTGACTGTGGTTAACGAAATTTCCTCACTGAACGCGATGAGTGTGATGAGGATTCCAATCACGTAATACAAATATGGTTCTCGGTTCCGCATGTGGCTGTCCAGGAGTACTCAATCAATGCTTTTTGTTAGTATATGAAATTTGAGAGTTATGTAGGAATACACACGGCGGTTCGAGTGACGGTACATTTCTTTGGTACTGTACATACTTGATGTTTAACTGTTTCGTACGTTTGGGCACAGGTTGCCTAGCACGGGGTGCCTATACTGCTTTGTTAGACAAGTTCGTTATGACAAAAATTTATGTAGCGTTGTTCTGTTGCTTGCCTCTTTCAATTGCTTTTGCAGACGGGCGCGATCAGGCTCCGACCAGGGTGGAATTCTTCGAGCGTCTATACAAAATGGATATTCAAGGAGTGAAGCCCTACGAGGAGTATCAAGATCCGGACTCCTTTTATTCTGAGATTGCAAGGAAAGTGGGTATTCCACAGGTTGCGCATAATGCCGTTGAAAAAAAATTTGGGTGGAAGCAAAACGACAAGCGGTTTTTTTATGCGACCATGATTAAGGGTGGTGAGATGTCACGCGATTGGGGTGTGATGGTAACAAGAGTTCCCGTGGCTCTGCAAAAAGCTCAGTCGTTAGAAGAAAGAAAAGCAATCCTTCAATTAATGGACATGAAGTTTGTAGTGATTTCATACGACGGTGATATTTCTTTTCCGGAGGTTGGAACATCAGGTCGTAAAGAGACCAAGGCTGTTCAAACGAATCTCTAATACGAGTTGTCGTTGTTTTACAAGGCCCTCAATACCAGTGAATCCTGTTTTATTAGATGCCATCCACAACGCAATTTTATCTTTTGGTGGCTTGGGTAAATCCCGCGTCGATAAGATCAGGATAGCCGGGTTTCAAGGCACGCGCGTCATAGCCACGAGATGATAGTATACGCGCTGCTTCAAGGCAGCGGCTGCCGGATAGACAGTGACAGTAGATGATTTTATTACCGGGAAGACGGTCGTGTAAATTGTTCTCGGTAGTGGTTCGAAGTTCGCTGAGAGGAAGAGACTGCGCAAGAGATAGATGGCCACGTGACCATTCCTTTGGCTCGCGAACATCTATGAGAATAGCATCTTGAGCCATTACGTTGTGCTTGACCTTGGCAAGCGTATCCTCGGTGTGGGTTCCGGCAAGGACATGCGTCATTGTTCCAATAATAATTGCCATCAGAAGCCCGGTTGTGTTGCATGTGTTTCGAGAAGACGGCGACTGATTCCATGGCATTTTTGCAATGACCATCCCCATCCCACATGTGTCGGTGATGCCGGCAAAAACAAGACCGGCCCCGATGAATCCGGCAAGGCATAGGCCAAAAAATTTGATCTCGGTGGTTCCGCCAAACGATGCCAAAAGAACACCACTAAAGACGAGTAATCCTGCTGCTATACGAACCTGTCTTTCAAGGGATATCGCTTTACGACCACGAATAACAGGGAGGCCGGCAGTTTCGCAGGCAACGGTTCCTCCCTCAATATTGATGGCTCTGTTGAAACCAGCTGTGGACATAACATC